>DATNQO010000176.1:0-1698 GCA_036704005.1 Leptolyngbyaceae cyanobacterium
AAGTTAGATATCTATTCAAGAGCAAATATATGTCCAATCAAATGACTGAAACTACAATAATACTCCCCACCGATTTGCTAGAAGCAACTGAAAAAGCGGTGCAAGAAGGAAAAGCCAAGAATCGGAATGAATTGATTGCTAGGGCGCTACGTCGAGAATTGGCTGCACAAAAACGCGCAGAAATTGATGCAGATTTGGCACAAATGACTCAAGATCCTGAGTATCAAGCAGAAGTATTACAGATGGAGGCTGAGTTTGCAGTTGCACAATGGGAAGCTTTGCAAGTGGCGGAATCAGAACGAAGATTTGGGGGAATAATTAGCAAGTGATTTTGCGAGATATTGAAGCAAAGCGGGATGGATTTTTGAAGGGGTTGGGGTATGCAAACTAATTTTCCTGAAGGATGGAAATTAACAACTCTTGGTGACATTAGTCGTGTTAGACGAGGAGCAAGTCCACGACCTATTGATAGTCCAGAATGGTTTGCGGATGAAGGGCCAGGATGGGTAAGAATTACGGATGTTACTAAGTCTAAAGGTCGCCTTCGTAGCACAGAACAATACCTGTCACCTAGCGGTGCTTTACGGAGTGTTCCAGTTAAACCGGGACAACTAATTATGAGTATCTGTGCCACTATTGGGGAACCGGCTATAGTTGAAATTGATGTATGTATTCATGACGGCTTTGTAGTCTTTGACCAATACGATAAAAATTTAGATACACAATTCCTTTACTACTTTCTGCGTTACTGGATGCCGCAATTTAGAGCCATTGGACAGACTGGAACGCAAGCTAATTTAAACACAAATATTGTAAATGCGACTCCTATAATACTTCCACCAATCCAAGAACAACAACTTATTGCTGAAATTCTCAACGCGCTAGATGAAACGATCGCACACACAACCTCGATTATCGCCAAACTCAAACAAATCAAAGCTGGACTGCTGCACGATTTGCTGACTCGCGGACTGGATGAAAATGGGGAATTGAGAGATGCGATCGCGCATCCTGAACAGTTCAAAGATTCACCTTTGGGATTAATTCCGAAAGATTGGGAAATTTTTAAGTTATCAGAAGTAGTTCCTCGTGCTGAATATGGTATTTCTGTATCCTTAGAGGATGAGGTTGGTATTCCTGTTTTAAGAATGAATAATTTAAAGAATGGAGAAGTTGATTTAACAGATTTAAAAAAATCTGGAAGTACACAAGCAGAAAAGTTATTACTTCAAAACTTTGACGTACTGTTTAATAGGACAAATAGTATTGAACACGTCGGACGTACTGGTATCTGGCGAGGTCAGATATCACAAGCTTCATTCGCTTCATATCTTGTTCGTTTAGTACCAGATACCTCTAAACTAATCCATGAATATCTAAACATTTGGCTGAATTTACCAAGCACCCAGTTATTGATACGGCGTTACGCTACACCAGGAGTACATCAAGTAAATATAAATCCTACAAATCTTCGTAAAATATTAATTGCTTTGCCTGATACCATTTCCGAACAAAAGCAGATTGTAGAAAAAGTCAGTGTAATTGATTCCCGCATCGGCGAAGAAGAAGCCTATCTCGAAAAACTCAAACTCCAGAAAAAAGGACTAATGCACGACTTATTAACTGGAAAAGTAAGGGTCAATCAGGTTAAAAATAATTTAGCCATACCTGTAACTGCATAGTGTAATGCCTACTCCC
>DATNQO010000177.1:0-12441 GCA_036704005.1 Leptolyngbyaceae cyanobacterium
CCCTGCCCCCTGCACCCCGCCCCCCTGCTTCTTTCTCTCCTCCATCTCCCTCAAGATTCCGCACTCTTTCTCCGCCATCCTGGTTTCACTACCTGACGAGTCCGGGCAATGACTAGGGAATCATTGGGAACATCTTCTGTAACAGTGGAACCGGCTGCTACATAGACATCATCGCCTAAAGTAATTGGGGCAACTAAGACGCTGTTGGAACCGGTTTTAGTGCGATCGCCGATTTTCGTCCGATGTTTTTTCACGCCGTCGTAATTGGCGGTAATTGTTCCTGCGCCCACATTTACCTGGGTTCCCGCAGTTGTGTCTCCTAAATAGGATAGATGAGCAACGTTGGTGCGATCGCCTAACTCGGTATTTTTCAACTCCACAAAATTACCTATGCGGCAATTAGCACCGACTTGGGCATGACCCCGTAAATGGGCATAAGGGCCGATTCTCGTACCATCTTGAATAATGCTATCAGTCACTACTGAATACTGGACTGTAACATTTGCGCCCAACTGACTATTTTCTATTAGACTGCCCGGCCCGATGCGACTGCCTGTTTTAATTACTGTATTGCCCCGGAGGTGAGTTTGCGGTTCAATAATCACATCTGGTTGCAATTCTACGGTGTCATCAATTGTGATGCTATTAGGGTCTATGAGCGTGACCCCGGCGATCATCCATTGTTCTTTGACTCGCCTTTGTAAAATATCGTAGGCTGTAGCTAATTGTAGGCGATCGTTAATACCTAATATTTCTTGATAATCTTCCACATCTACCGCCATCACCTGACCAACTTGGGTAACAGCGTCTGTTAGGTAATATTCTTTTTGCGCGTTATTCGCCTCCAAATGAGGCAAGACTTGTGCCAAATTTTCCCAACGAAAGCAATAAATGCCAGCGTTAATACGGTGATTTTGCCTTTGGGCGGGAGAACAATCTTTGTCCTCAACAATTTGCTGCACAATATTGTTACCGTTACAAAAAACCCGACCATAACCTTTAGGATCGGGTAAGTGGGCTGTCAAGATAGTGGCAGCATTTTCATTTGTTTGGTGAGTTTGTAATAGCTTTTCTAAGGTTTGAGTGCGTAACAGTGGCACATCCCCATTAAGTACTAGCAAATCTCCAGTGTAGCCCTCAAGGTGGGGGAGTAATTGTTGGATAGCGTGACCTGTTCCTAACTGCACAGTCTGTTCCACAAACTCCAAACTGGGAGACTGGAGACCTGATTTAACTTGTTCAGCCTGATACCCGACAATGACAAGCCGTCGTGAAGGTGAAAGCGGTTCTACACTGTTAATAACTCTTTCGACTATTGAGCGCCCACCCAAAGAATGCAAAACTTTGGGTAAGTCCGATTTCATTCTTGTGCCGCGTCCTGCTGCTAGTATTGCTACGACTACCATAATTAGCTATTAGCTTTCAGTGAATAGCGCTGTTGCGCTTGTTACCTTGTAGGCTCAAATCATAGCAGCTAATGAGGAGGAGTAGGGAGACTTAATCAGTTAACAGTGAACAGTTATCAGTTGTCAGCTGATGTTAATTGTTAACTGTTAACTGACACAATCACTTTCCATCTGTTGTTGACGCAAAAGTTGAAACTCGGCAAACTGTTTCATCAATTGGGGGTTACGCCAGCCTGATTTTGTTTCCTCAAGCATGATGGACAATGCTTCTTCTGAGGAAAAAGATTTTTTGTAAGGACGTTCGCTACTTAATGCGTCATAGATATCAATAATTTGGAATACTTGGGCGAGGTAGGGAATTTCCTCTCCTTTGAGTCCATCAGGATAACCTGAACCATCCCAACGTTCGTGATGATGGCGAATGATGGGTATTACACCCTGCATACTGCGTAGAGGTTGGCAGATTTTTTCCCCAATTAAAACGTGTTGCTTCATAATTTCCCACTCATCAGGGGTGAGTTTGCCTTTTTTCAGTAGCACAGCATCAGGAATCCCTATCTTACCGATATCGTGAAGATATCCACCCCACATCAAATTCCGAATTTCGTAACGTGAGAGATTGAGGTACTCACCAAAGGCTTTTCCTAGCCTAACTAAGCGATCGCAATGATCACCAGTATTCGGATCGCGACTTTCAATAGCACTAGCTATGGAAAATAGCACTTGTGCTGCGTGGTCTAAATCTTCATTGAGAAGTTTCTGTTTGACCAAAGATTTGACACGCGCTACTAATTCTACGCGGTCAAATGGTTTAGTTAAGAAATCGTCTGCGCCTACTTCAATACCACGGATGCGCGATCGCCTATCATTTAAGGCTGTAATAAAAATTATGGGAATTAGTCGAGTGTGTTCGTCTTGCTTAAGTAATCGACATACTTCAAACCCATCCATTTCTGGCATCATCACATCTAATAATATGAGATCGGGCTGTTGTTGTCTCACCAGTTCTATAGCCGCATTACCACCGTCAGCTTCAATTACTGTATAGCCTTCCATACCCAAAAGGGTAACAGCAGTCATCCGGCTAACGCTATGGTCATCAACTACTAAAATTTTCGGCGATTCTGCATCAAAGCCGTTCACTTGAGAGATTTGGGCTTGTATAGTTCCCGAAATTAAAGAGTCGTAAATATAATTCATCCCAGGTTTCAGCCAAGCGATCGCTTTTTTGCTTTCTGTCACCAACAACTCGTCTTTAGATAAGCCCAAGAAGGTAATATCTTTATTGTTGTTTAATTTCAGAACCTGATTTGAACCAATAGCATCTATTTTGTTTGGGTGGTCTGACCCACTAACGTTATGTTCAGTAGATCCTGTATTCTCGCTACTCCTTTTAATCACAGAAGTACCCCAATAATTTAAAAATATAGTGTCTGACTTTAAACCAAACTAAGTAGTTGTTCATATTCAACTGATTGTTCACAAGCTTTATGTATTTTCTCAAGCTGACTATTTCAGTTTCTACGTAAAAATTTTTATGCGCGATGAGAATGTAGTAATTTCAGGTTAAATAATTTCCCCATATCATTTATTGATGATTACTTCAGTATGCTAAATTATTGCCAATGTTCAATCAGGCTTTTCACTGAGATTTTCTCACATGATAATGCTTTAAGAAAATCATAAGCATTTAATCTATCATCTAGTTTGGCAAGTTTAACTTTTTAGCCTTTTATTTAGTCTACATCTAATAAGTTTTCAGCTTTTTCTATAATTTCAGTACATCATCATCCAACTGCAAGATTTAAGATTTTTTGTATAGAAAAATACATTTACCTGAGAAATTTAATTATATATACTTGAAATCGCTCAAGAAAATATATAGTTACTATAAAATTATCCAGTTAGACGTAAGTAAATATTTATAACAGCATTGATTTTAAGTAATATTACTGGGTTAGACTATCTATACAGCGTTTGCGCCAACGGGATGTAGGCTCTAATGAACTCGCTTGCTGTTCTTGTTGTCGGCGCTGCACGATCGCGGAAGCCTCGTCATTCAGTAGCGGATCGCGGTAAGGAATGGCTGCACGAGTTAGTAAATGTTCCTTCTCAGCTAGAGATAGAGGCGGGAGTGCTGAGTGGGTATGGAAAGAACTTTGAGGATGTGCGGCGACAGTACCAGGCGATCGCCTACCCACTGGTGGAGTTGAACCTATTTGTAGTCCGGCTGTTAAAATCGCTGTACGCACAGCCGCCGCACAAGAATAAGTTGCTAACAAACCATCTATGTGCAAACACAGCACTACTTGTTGAATAAATTCAACAGTCCACAACTGGGGACACTGAGGCGGTGAAAAGGGATCTAAAAAAATAGCATCAGCTTGAAAACCTGACTGATGTACTTGAATAATAGAGTTTCTCGCATCGCCAATTAAAAGTTCTCCTTTGAGGCGTTCTGTTTGCACCTGTTGCTCAAAAGCCAATTTAGTCAAAATATCTATGTGTTCATAATTCCAATTGTCAAATAATTTATGTTCAATAGCTGCTTGCGGTACATATGGATTCAATTCTAAACCAATTAATTCGATATAACAATGAGGATTTATTCTCCAAATTGTTTCTAAAGCGGCGGCTGTGTTGTATCCTAGACCATAACAAATATCTAATAACCGCAAAATCGGTTTGTGAGCAGCTATTTCTAGTTGAGTAGGAACAACAAACTTAAAAAAACTTTCCTGCTTGGCTCCAAAATGGCTGTGAAAAGCCTCGTTAAATTGTTGGGAAAAAAAGGTAAAGGAACCATCAGCAGTGGCTTGTGGGACAAATTCAGAGTTTGACATAAGTTATATGTAGATAAAGAAATTCTAATTTTTAATTTTTAATTGTTATGACTGATATTCAATTTGTAGTTTCGCCAAATTGGCTTTTACAACACCTTCAAGATTCGCAAGTCGTCATTGTCGATTGTCGCTTTTCTCTAGCTGATCCACAGCTAGGACAACAACAGTACAAAGCAAGTCATATACAGGGAGCTTATTATTTAGATTTAAACTTGGATCTTTCTAGTCCTGTGGGTGAACATGGTGGGAGACATCCTTTACCTAACCCTGATGACCTAGCTAAAAAGTTAGCAGATATAGGGGTAGAGTTCCAGAAAACTTTGGTTGTTGCTTATGATGACTCTCGCTTTGCTTTTGCATCTCGTCTTTGGTGGTTACTACGTTATTTGGGACAAGAACAAGTAGCGGTGTTAGATGGAGGCTTTAGAGGGTGGCAACAAGCAGGTTATCCTATTACTGATATTATTCCTGAATTTAAAACAGCTAACTTTGTCCCGCAACTACAGCCACAAATGTTAGTAGATATTGCAGATGTAAAAAATCGTAAAGATTTACCGACAGTGGTTTTGGTAGATTCGAGAGAGAGCGATCGCTACCGAGGTGAACGAGAGCCAATTGATAAAATCGCTGGTCATATTCCCGGCGCAGTCAATTATCCTTGGCTGGAAGTGACCGATACCACTGGTTACTTAATTCCCCCAACCGAACATAGTCAAAGATGGCAAAATATCGCTACAGCCGAAGAAATTTTAGTTTATTGTGGCTCTGGTGTCACAGCCTGTGTGAATTTACTCTCTTTAGAATTAGCAGGTATTCATACAGGTAAGCTTTATGCAGGTAGTTGGAGTGATTGGATTAGTTATTAGTCCATAGTCCATAGTCCATAGTCCATAGTCCTTAGTTTCAAACCTAAATCTTGAGGTTGCGACTGTTGACTATTAGACCTCTTGCATAAATACTTTGGTGTTGCTGACAATACTATTGAAAAGCTCACGCAAAGACGCAGAGGCGCAAAGAAGAACGCAAAAGATTAACTAAAGATTAACTCGTGAAGTTTATATATTCTGGTTGTTCCACTATTCGTGCAAGAGGTCTACTGACTATTGACTATTGACTATTGAGTAATTTTAAAATTCACCGATTTTTAAGTTGTAGCTGATGTTTAAAAACCAGCTTTCAAAGTCAATGTTTCTCGCTGTGGAGTCGCCGAAACTGTAGCCAGTCTGGAAATTTAGACTACTAGAATTGGAGAAGCGGTAAATTATACTTCCATATAAACGATGATATTGGTCGTGGCGATCGCGTGCGGAAAAGTCGGATAGGTATAACTGGTAGTTTAACCCAACCTGTAGGGGTTTTTGTAGGTAGTAACTTAAAGATAGCCATAAAGAATTCACTATCCGGCTACGATTTTCTGGGTCGGATAGCTTCCAATTAAATTCGTAGAAACTATCAAACATTAGTTTGTCGGTGAGGGGGTCTCTTCTTCCTAGCGACAAATATAAAGAGTTCTCATTGAGGAAGCGATCGCCTGCTTGAAAAAATTCACTATTTCTCGCATAAAATAACTGTTGATTAGTCCAGCCAATTTCACCATACATCCGCTTAGATAACTGTTGATAAATTCCTACATTAAATAGTAGTTGGTTGTAATTAAATTTTGATTGATCTACATAGCGAATCAAATTACCATCAATCGAAGCATTTATATAAGTTTTCGCTCCTATAGGGAAATATGCTGAAGCTAGCCTCAGCCCATAAAAAAACAAACCATCATCTGTAGGTAAAATATCAGATGAAAAAATGTTATCACTCTGAAAATATCCTACGTAAGCTCGCAGAGAACCTATAGGTTTAAACTCAGGTACAGGTTGCTCTACAGGTGGTAGCGGTGGTTGTTCAATTGGTGGTGGTAATGCTCTTGCTCGTATCCGTAATCCCAGTTCGGGGCGGCTTTGGGCTTGTGAATCTGGCTGTGTTGTTTTCTGTAATCTGCGCCTGAGCCTCTCTAGTCTCTCATTATAATCTATTGGAGGTTCTAACAACTGCTCTATCGGTTTTTGCTCAGGGGGAGACAGGTCGCTGGGTTGTCCTTCTAACGGTGGAGGTTCGTTATTTACTTGGCTAATTCTGGAATTGTCAATAGATGTGCAGTTACTTTCATCAATAGCTTGAGCAGTTAATAGTTTTGCTTTGGCGATATTTAACGGCATCTGTTGTGTAGATACCATGTTAAAAACAGAGTCTTGTAACACTTGAGAAATACCAACTTTTATCTGATGAGATTGGCAGATTTGATAATCATTTTCTGAATTAGTAAAAATTATTTTTTTATGACCTAAGTCGCTCCGACATTTCAATCTATCTGACTGTTGAACTGATGCCGCATCTGCACCAATACAATAAATACTGGCACTACTGGAGGATACTAAAACCGTCAATAAAAATTTTTTCCAGCCTTGAAGATACATCCTGATAGGTGGATTAAATACGAATTTTCATATTATACTTAAAGGTGGACATTTTTATGAAATATTAAATAGATAAAACTTCAAACAATTTTTACTTCCAGTCAACGAAAAATAAAGCATAAATTTGACAAAGTTACAATTGTAATATTTAGATTTTTTTGCCTTAATTACAGCCCAATTTTTATATATCTTCTATTATGCGTTTCCACCTGCTGCCATTATTATCGATTGGATTGTATGGAGTGATGATATTATCGTCACCGCAAGTAAATGCTAATGTGCCTTTAACTCGTGCGGAAATTCAGAGTCTTCGTAATTTCGTGCAGTTAATTCAAAGAGCTTCTAATAATAAGCGTCCAGCAAGGCCAGCAGATGCAATCATTCCTGGGGATGGGCTAGCAACTGGTCGAGCTTCTTTGGCAGATTTGCGTTTTAACGATGGTTCGTTGGCGCGGGTTGGTGAACAAGCAGTATTCCGATTTATGCCGAAGACGCGAAATTTCAAATTGTCCAATGGAACAGTATTACTGCTAATTCCACCAGGAAGAGGACAAACACGCATCCAAACACCAAGCGCAACAGCCGCCATTCGTGGCTCTGCATTATTCGTCCGTTATGACCAAAAAACAGATACAACTATTGTTGGTGCATTGACAAATAGTGGTATTGCAGTTGTTAATAAAGACGGATCACAAACTCAACCATTACAAGCAGGTCAACTGTTAGTTATAGTTAAAGGTCAATTCCAAGGTTTATACGATTTTGACCTACGCAATTTTTATGAAACAAGTGAGCTGACTGAGGGATTAGATTTAACTAGACAAAATGCGTCAGCAATAGTTGATCCGGCGATCGCCAGTGTACAAGCAGAAATTATCGCCGCTTTAGCCACACAGTCACCAGTTACAGGTCAAGGAGTCACAGAAAACCCAGCTTTTCTTGACTTAACGACCAGTTCCTCCAGCATCACAGAGGGTAACTCTGACCAAGTAAATTTAACACCAGACGACTCACTGGTTAATTCTTTAATAGAAACAGGCGAAATTCTCTTCAATAATGCACAGCGACCAATAAATAATGTAGGAAGTGTAACTAACAATCCCAGTAATAATCCAGGGATTGGTAATGCTGGTGAAGCTCGTGGTAATGGTAATCAAACTCCCCAACAGGAAGTTCCAAAACCCGAAACTCCAAAAACGGAGACTCCCCAACAGGAGGTTCCAAAACCCGAAACTCCAAAAACGGAGACTCCCCAACCGGAAACTCCGGGTGACGACGAACCACCCCCACCTCCTTAAACATTTATTGGAATATATAGCAGTAGCCACATAGGTTAGAACATTGAAGAATCACAGAATCTTTATAGTAAGCAGGTTTTGAACCTGTCAAGAGTCCCCTATAACTTGTCCCCTGCTATAAATAAAACCCTCATAGAAATGTTAACTGTTCACTGATAACTGATAACTGTTAACTGACACACCCAATCTCTAACCTCCAGGCGTTTGTGTATAAATTACTTGGTCTTGAGCATTGTAAATAAACAAAGGCAGGTTAGCGTTTTGGCTAATGATTGTTAAAGCTTGTTGTAAACTTTGCCAATGATTAACCACATCAACCGCAGAATCTGAACCCTGATTATTGCTTTGGGAAGCACCATTTTGTAGTACTTGTTCATATTCAGGCGTAATTTTGACCATGATTCCTTTATCGTCTACGGTAAAGGTACAAATCCTGATTTCACTATTACAAGTTTTGTTTAAGTCAACGCGGGTTTGTTGCCAACTGTTATTTAACTGGAGTTTTTCTTGTGCTTGCTGGAGAGAAGCTGAGTATGGAGCAATTAAACTCTGAGCTTGATTGTAATACAAGCTATTGCTAGAAATTTGTTTAGCGGTTTGTAGAGCTTGCTGCCAATAGATAACGGCTGCTTGCCATTCTTGTTTTTGTTCGTAGGCTTTGGCTTGGTTAGCTATACCTAGAAGTTGCTGGTAGCTTTTGGCTGCTAATTCTTCAATGGTGACGCGATCGCGCGTTCTTGCCAGTTTGGGTCTATATTCTAGTAAAAGTTGTTGTGCTTCACCAGATGCTGGACTCGATGGCGGAATCACAGTCAAAGCATTAACCACCACTTGCCAAGTAGACTGTACCCTCTGCCAATCCTGTAAAGTTTTGGCTGTTGTTTCCCACTTATTAGCTACACTAGCTACACCCTTAGCATCTGCTAATTTTCTCACCCATTTTTCTTGAGCCAGTATTTGCTGATTAATATTTTGTAGCTGAATCCGATACCTCACCAATCTGGGCTGTACCAGTCTATATAAATCATTATTAGGGCTGATGGCTTCCAACGGCATGATCGCTTGTCGCCACATTTGTTGTCTAGCTTGTAATTCGCCTTGGCTAGTAGCGGGCGTTTGCATTTTTGCCTCAGCAGCAGAAGCCGCCTGTAAAGCTTTAATGACTTGGTTAATTCTGGCTGACTGTCCAGACAGGTTAGTTTTGAGTTCTTCCGCTTCTTGGTGATAGGATGACCAACCAGGAATTGCGGCTAATGCTGCACTAGTTGTTTCTAGCCGTTGTTGTACTGTTGTCAGTTCATTCTCTGATCTAGCACGACTAATTAATTGTGGAAACTGACTGTTGAGTTGTTGCGCCGCTTCCAACTCCTGACACATAGACATCACACAAGGACGAGTGATCAAGTAACCACCAGCGCCACCCAATAGAGTAATTCCCATCAAAGCGCCTAAGAGAATTGGTTTCACTGGACGCTGATGCGGAGTTGTTAATAAATCCGGTGTACCCGCCAGGGGATCAAATACTTCCTCTTCATCTACGACTGCATCAGTTGGAGGTAAATCATTTGGCGGAAATACCAACGCGGAAGAAGATTTTGCTTCATGTGGCACATCTTCTTCTTCAATGACCGGGTTTTCCCACAGTCCATGTCCCTTGATCATCAAGGAACGTTTAGCATAAGGCAGTTTTTCACCCGCCACTCGCAGAAAGCATTGGACTGTCTGGTCACGATAAGGTGGTAATGATTGCAGTGCTTCCTCAAGGACTGCAAAAATCTGTTGTGTATCAGCTTTGACACCAACTGGATGTTGAGCCAATATCATTAGCTCATCCTTATTGACAGCGCACTTAATCTGGAAAAACTCTCCAGAGGGAACTTCGGCGAGAAATTGTTCTTGCAAAGTTCGGCTTAATAGCTGTAAATCTTCCTGCTGGGCTGCTACTGTCATAGACCGTTCCTGTTGGTCTTCTATATTATGTTTTGTAACCGTGGTAGAAAAAGGAAGTTGTTCGTTCGTTGAATACAGATGCACAGTGTAACCAACCATAACCGTAAAATCTGATAGACCAACTTTTTAACACAACTTCTGAGTTTTCACCAAAAGAAAATAATCCAAAATGATTATTAGTATTGGTGTTTCAGAATCTTGTAATTAAATTTTATAATTTCCTTTGTAGTAGAAATTACAATTTAATAAATGGGAATAATAGATTTTTTGGCTGTGGAAAAAAGGGCTAGGGCGTGTTTTCAAACTATTCGTTTAGCTTCCTAAGCTTTCAGATCCCCCTAAATCCCCCTTAAAAAGGGGGACTTTGATTCATTTTCCCCGCTTTTCAAGGGGAGGCTCAAGGGGATCAAAAGACTTTGAAGACAAGCACGCCCTAGAGGTGAGAGATGTCAGGCTGGGCTGGTTTTCCTAACCCAAATTAGACTTTGATGTAGGTTGGGGTTCGTTCCCCAAACCAAGTTGTGCAAGACTTTGTTGGGTGGGGCTAGGCTTAAAGCAATCTACTTTTAGAGTTGAAAAACACGTTCCTACCTCTAGCCTCTACTGTATATTTACTGATAGGATGAATTATTTCCAGAAAACGGAAACTTCAGAGGATATTTGGAGAAATTAATTTGCTCTATAGAGGAAATTCGATAAAATTGATAGGTAAAAAATCGATTTTGTTAGCGAGTTAAAGGTTAATTATGTGATCAGGGTGCGTTTAAAAAATGGGAAATAGCACCATAAAAATTATTAGTAAGTGTAAATAAAAGGTGCATTAACAATGGATTTATTAGAGTATCAAGTTAAAGAATGGTTTGGAGAAATAGGCATTCCTGTATTGCCATCCCAAAGAATTGACCATCCTACAGATTTAAAACGCCTGAAAATTCACTATCCGATTGTGCTGAAATCTCAAGTCCATGCAGGGGAAAGGGAGAAAGCAGGCGGGGTGAGAATGGTAGAGACTACTATTGATGCGATCGCAGCTGCTCAAAATATCTTTAATCTATCAATCTGGGGTCAGTTACCAGAAGTTTTACTAGCAGAATCTAAGTATGATGCCCAGCAAGAATTTTATTTAGCTGTAGTTTTAGATACTGCTGTATGTCGTCCGGTGCTGTTAGGTTCCACAGAAGCAAATATTGATTTAGAATTAGCTGATCAAAAAATGCAGTATGTGGTTGTTGAACAAGAATTTTCCCCTTTCTATGCTCGCAGACTAGCTTTAAAAATGGGTTTGCAAGGTACATTGATGCAGTCTGTCAGTACGATTTTAGAAAAAATGTACCAGTTATTTGTAGAGAAAGACCTGGACTTAGTAGAAATTAATCCCTTGGGTGTCAACCAGGCGGGTGAAGTGATGGCGCTCAATGGTAAAGTCAGAGTCAACGAACGTTCTATTGCTAGACATCCAGAAATTGCCGCAATGGCTGCAAAAACAGTCAACCGTCATGACTACAGAAACAAAACTAACGGGCGTTTGGGTGAATTGAATAGTTTAGACAAGCAGGGTAAAATCGGCATTTTAGGTAATGGTACTGGTTCCATCATGGCAACCTATGATTTAGTGGTGAGTAGCGGCGGTAAACCGGGAATTTCTCTCAACTTACGCCACGCCACAATTACCGATCCTGCACCAACCAAATTTTACGATCGCCTAATCAAAGGACTCAATACTTTAGTTGAAAATAATACTCAGGTAATATTAATTAATTTACTAGGTAGTGTTCCCCAACCAGAAGAAGCAGCACAAGCGATCGCCCAATTTATCATCCAAAATAAAGGTGATCAGCCCTTACTCACCAAGTCCAACGGTAGCAAACGCAGCCATAATCACTCACCGCACTTAGTCGTCCGTCTAGCCGGTTCCGAACTAAATGCAGCTAGGGATATTTTAACTGCCCTAAAAACTCATGAAGATGGCTTGATATTAGTAGAAGACTTAGACGAAGCCGTAGCCGCCGCAGTCCGTTTAACTAAATCACCAGTTCACAAAAAAGTTTCTTAAGCTTTCAATGCTGAGTGCTAAGAGGTTGTTTGAAAAGTGATTGACTATGATTTTAAGCACTTGTTGATCCCCCCTAACCCCCCTTAAAAAGGGGGGAAAATGAATCAAAGTCCCGCTTAAAAAGGCGGCTTTAGGGGTATCTAAAACGTTTTGCTACCAAGCATAGAACTTTTCAAACATCCTCTAAGCGATGAGTGCTGAGTGTTGGTAATAATTTTCTCCCCCCTGCTTTAATTCATATAAACGAGCTCGCGGAACACCTGGGTTCGGTAATTAAAACATCGGATTCATGCCATTTTATCGGAAGCGGAACTCACGCTCACGAGGCTTACATCCGTAACCTCTTCACAATGGGGAAAATCCTAAACAGATCAAATTTTCTTGCTCCTGAAATCGGGAAAATTGCGTTTCGGCGATACC
>DATNQO010000178.1:0-14162 GCA_036704005.1 Leptolyngbyaceae cyanobacterium
TGGGGAGAGGAGGCAATGCCTCAGGTTACAATTTCACTTACTCCCTACTAGGGATTGAAACATGGGTACTGCCGGAGACTATCTCGCATCGGATACAAGTTACAATTTCACTTACTCCCTACTAGGGATTGAAACAACACACTCCCCTTATGGGGAGAAATAGCAGCTTGGTTACAATTTCACTTACTCCCTACTAGGGATTGAAACAATTGAATGCCAAGCATCCATGCACTTATCAATAGGTTACAATTTCACTTACTCCCTACTAGGGATTGAAACCACCCATTAAACTATGAACCGCACAGACAACCGCGTTACAATTTCACTTACTCCCTACTAGGGATTGAAACGGTGAAAACCTTATAGTCCTTGCCCAGCATATACGTTACAATTTCACTTACTCCCTACTAGGGATTGAAACGGCATTTGTGGCAGTCTCGCGAACTTGCTCTAATTCCACGTTACAATTTCACTTACTCCCTACTAGGGATTGAAACGAAAGCCTGCCGCTTCAACTATGATGCAGTCCTCATGTTACAATTTCACTTACTCCCTACTAGGGATTGAAACTTGCATTTTTTGTTGGGACGAAGTCAGGGGTATAGTTACAATTTCACTTACTCCCTACTAGGGATTGAAACCGGTTGATGATTGTCTTCCTTGTTTCCCCTAGCAGGTTACAATTTCACTTACTCCCTACTAGGGATTGAAACACTTACGATCAAGAGTATGTAATGAATTACTTTTAGTTACAATTTCACTTACTCCCTACTAGGGATTGAAACAATCAATTTGAGTATTTCAGCTTTTTGCTGTGACAGGTTACAATTTCACTTACTCCCTACTAGGGATTGAAACAAATCAGCCACAACAGCCATAAAATCCCTCTCAGGGTTACAATTTCACTTACTCCCTACTAGGGATTGAAACGACATCCCGACAGCTAAAATAAGTTGTCGGGATTGTCGGGAGTTACAATTTCACTTACTCCCTACTAGGGATTGAAACCGGGGATAGTTTCGATTTAGAGGGTGGGGCGTTCACCCGTTACAATTTCACTTACTCCCTACTAGGGATTGAAACTCACATCTCTGCCCCATTAGATGCCACCCCTCTTTTGTTACAATTTCACTTACTCCCTACTAGGGATTGAAACAATTCTCCCCAAAACAATTCCTCACTTTCCATACCTGTTACAATTTCACTTACTCCCTACTAGGGATTGAAACATATACTTGAGTATTTTATAAAAACACAAATGGAAGTTACAATTTCACTTACTCCCTACTAGGGATTGAAACGCAAAAACTACCGGACTAGCCAAATTTAGCCAAAGTTACAATTTCACTTACTCCCTACTAGGGATTGAAACTTGATTTTTGTTTTTCTTTCTTCTTTTGCCTGGCTTTGTTACAATTTCACTTACTCCCTACTAGGGATTGAAACAAGAACATGAAACAGTAACTTTTCACGACGGCACAGTTACAATTTCACTTACTCCCTACTAGGGATTGAAACTGACTGAATACATACTTTTGTACTACAATAAACAACTGTTACAATTTCACTTACTCCCTACTAGGGATTGAAACTAGCTTCGCGCTGTGCCTCCTCTAAAGAAGTTTCAACAGTTACAATTTCACTTACTCCCTACTAGGGATTGAAACGGAGCAGTCTTAAATGCTGTTGTTGAGTCAATATTGTTACAATTTCACTTACTCCCTACTAGGGATTGAAACAAGTGCGAGTGATAAACATCGAGCCATTCCTGCACAGTTACAATTTCACTTACTCCCTACTAGGGATTGAAACTATCCCCCCCCAATAAGCTCTCTAGTTTTGCTTTGTTACAATTTCACTTACTCCCTACTAGGGATTGAAACTTGGCCCTTAGCTAGTTCTGCGCTGAAAAATAAAAGTTACAATTTCACTTACTCCCTACTAGGGATTGAAACTTGATAGTTATAATAACTGTAGTAATTTCAGACGGTTAAAAATCTTAGTTATTTCCTATTGAGAGGCTCTGTTCCTACTGTATAGTTTTCACATCATACAAGTCGCATAAGGTAAAGAGTTTTTGTTTGAGTCGCTCACGCAGATTATCGGGTGAGACAATGACACAATCCTCCCAGTAACGGGCAACTTCTCGAATTAACCAAAAATCGTTGACAACACGCCGCACTACTTGGCGTACATCCCCAATCATTTCGTCTTCTAAATCATCGTCTCTACGCTGGTAAGACCTTGCCATCCATCCGCGAAAGTGTAAGTACACTTTTATATAATCTAATCCTTCTTCTCGCCAATTGCCAGTTGCAGGGACAATTGAGCGGATTCTATCAAAGATAAGATTGCGATTGTGCCAGAGTTGTGGCAAATCAGGAATCAAATTTTCCACATCCTCTGTTTCTTCACACCAAATCATCAAATAAAAGCGCCTGTCAAAAAAACGTGGCTCCGCATAACGTACTGTGTACTGTAGTTCTTGTCCTTGCGAATTTTCATAAAGTAGATAAAAAGGTTGTTGATTTTGACGATATTCGTCTATTCGATCTTGCCATGCTTGTACGAGTTTGCTTGCTTGTTTAAGTAAAGACTGACGGATTGCTGCATCTAAATTTCCTCGTTCCAGTAAAAGTGTAACTACAGCCTGAGCTTCTCCAATGCGGCCTACGTCACTGAGGGCTTTGATAGCTTGTTGTAAGGCATTAATTTGGTTGGAGTCAAAGACAAATGGCTTTCCTACCTGCAAAGATTGTTCAGCGATCGCCACTACTAAGCCGGAAATACTGGGGTCGTTACCCCAAGTAATATTAAAGCTACGGGCGATATCTTCAAGCTTGTGTTTGGTTCCCGGAGGGATTGACAGTGTAATTGTGTCTTTTTTTCTCGGCATTTTGACGAATGTACTTGCAATATAAAAAAATTTATGCCAATATCTAAATTGTAAATGTAATTAGAAGTTTTACCAAATTGTAATGATCAAAGCAAGCACATGAAAAAGCCAGAGATCAACTCTGGCTCTTTAGCCCTCATAGGGATTATAAGAAAGGCATTAGATACGATTGCCCTACAGCAGTCTTGTTTCAATTCCTAGTAGGAGGTTCTGCTTTTATGATTATATCCAATAAGTGTTGAGCCTTTACTTAATCATATATACCCTTACATCTGCTTTTACGATTGCCGAATAGCGTCTTAACGAACAAAAAAATAATGATATGATTGAAGGCAAACCGAACGAGTTATGTCTAGTTCAGTATGCCTATCAGTCTGCCAACTAATAGGTTAACACTGTCATGTCTCGTTTGGCATTCACCTATTAGGAGGATTTTAATTTATGAACTTCTCTGCTGAGATAATCAGCAAAAAAATTGCTATGTATATGGAACTGCGCTCATTTTTGTTAAGTGAGTTAGAGCGGATTGATAAATCAATTCAGCAATTGCAGTTTGAAGATATTGAGAACGACGGAGAAATTTTGTCTTTTGCTGATTTTTCCGATTTTTAAAACTATATACAAGGTGACAGCGTTTCTAATTTGGTAAACGCTTTAATCCTAGTTTCAGGAGCGAGTCAATAAAAACTTGCTCCTGCAAATAAAATTTGCCTAAATTTAAAATCATGAATACGGCTGTTAACGTAAAGATATTAACATCTGTACTTGCTGCGAAACTGCCTCTACCTGATTCTAAGGCTCTAATTTCGTCATTAGCAAGTAAAGCTGAGACATTCGCTCTTGTATCACAATTTGACTCACCTTGGCTCAAACGGGAGTTAAGTTTAGCCCAGCCAAATCAAACACCAGAAGTATTGCTACAGATTGAGTTCAACGGACAGAAAGTAATTTACCAGGGTCAGGAGATTGGTAAAACTCAAATTTTATACAAATCACCGCTACCTGGAGAATTACAAGCAAAGTTAGCCACTGTAAGCGCAGTTGACCGATTTCTGGAATACTTACAAAAGTTACACAAAATTGTGACGCTTGAGGAAAGTGACCGCCATGTGAGGGTTTTCATCCCCAATAAGCAAATATACAGTTTTGCACAACTTTGGCAAGAGTTTATAGAAAAAGTTGCTTTCTCTGCTTATGGTGAGACAAAACATCAACTACCAGGGTTAGTACAGACATTCATTCAAATGCTAAATTCGGTTACTCTTTCTGGACGAGGATTTAGTACGTTAGATGTTCCAATTTTGACTAAAGAGCAATCGAATGTATTAGCAGCTTGGTATTACGCTGTGATACGTGATGTCGGAATGCGTCAAAGCAATCGTCAAATACAGATTGATACTTTAGAAGAAGAATTAGCTGAATTTGATTTAGATGATAAAAGTCGCAAGGCCAAGACAAAGGACTTGCAGGATAAGAAAGCAATGCAAAATAAGGAATTTGAGAAATATAGTGGCTATTTCCAGAAATCGTTTTGTAAAAGTCTAGAAGAACAAACCATTGCATGGCAAGAGTTAAATCAAATAGATGCTCAACTCTTAGAATCAAAATTAACTAAATCAGAAAGGAATAAACTACTCAAGCAGCAAGATAAGCTCAAAGTAAAAGTAATTTTTACTCCAGAATCAATTCAGCAAAAATTGCAATTGATGAAGGAATCTGGAGCAGATCCTTTTAAGTTTGTTAAGCAAGATGAAACATTAAATACAGATAAATTTCAGGAAATTAAAAGAATTTCTAAAAACTTTACTAAAATAGCAACTGACCAAATAAACTCAACTCGTGGGGATATTTTTACTCAATGTATATTTGAGATGTATCGGTTGCTAGAAAATGAGCCAAATGATCCGTTACCGCAACCGTTATTAACAGAAGAGCCAGTTTTAGGAGAAATACGCTCTCCGGGAGATGATAGTAAGGAATTTTGCTATTCTTGCGGAGTTAGGCTTGATCCAAAAACAGCGTACTGGCAAGTTCTAAGGTTTATGTTTGAGCGTCCTTCTCAACGTCGTCAGTCAGCATCAAGCGAAGGTAGACCATATATTTGTTCATCTTGTTCAGCATTAGCCTTTACCTCTCCTCTTAAAGTTACAGATGAAAGCGTTGTTTTAATGCTTGAACCTAGCGGTAACAGTAGCAATTTTGAGGAAAAGCAACTCAAGATTAAAGATTATATTAGGATGCTCACAAATAAAGAAATACATCTTAGTGCAGGTCGTTATTTAATTTTAAACTCTAATGAAGATAAAACAAGTACAGGTGACTTGGCATCTCAAAAGATGGGACAGATACAGTATGCAATAGGAAAAGTTGCCAAAATTTTCCCGGCTGAAGTAATTACAGACTTTAGATTTTCATTAATTTCGCAAGGCAGCGAAAAAATCGTTTTAAACAATAGACATTTAGTCTTTATTAAAGGGCTGATAGATAGCTATGGTCAGCAAATTGTTAATGCTGGTAAAGAAGTAAATATGAACTTGGGGGAAGCAATACGTTATGTCCAACAAGATTTACCTTATTTAGCTGATTACACTCTTGTAAAAGTTGCAGCTATTTTTAATAGGCGAGAGTTAGAAAAATTCCGAGAAAAGTACTGGTTAGTAATACTGAATGATTTAGTAATGAAAGGAGTTAGTATGGATTCAGATAACCAATTAGCTAAAAGAGCAAAGTTGTATGGTGATGTTGCTGCATTGACGGGGATAACTTATGCTTTCGCCCAATCGTTAGAACTCACTGCTAAACAAGCAAATAAAGGAGATGATTATGTAGAAAGAGAAGTGAGCAAATTGATTGAAAAAGTTGATGATGCTGTGGCATTTTGCTATTACGCAACATTAGGAGATGAAACAAAAAGAAGTGTACAAGCTCGACTCTACAATAATCCCGAAAGTTATTTTATTTATAAACAGGCTAAAGAATTATTGGCTAAATTAAATCTCACCGATAGAGAAATGCAAGATGATAAGGGTAAATCATACTTAAGCTTTTATGCTGATGATATTTTAAACATTTATCAGAATTTTGCAGCAAATGGCTATGCTCAAGAAAAAGAATGGAAAGATTTAACATATCAACTGAAATTATCTCTTTACACACGCTTTCCAGAATTAGTTCGTAAACAAAAATCAACTGGGGATAAATAATTATGGCAACTGGACTTTCTAAAACTGACACAAATAAACCTCGCAGACATTTTGATATTTATGCAATTCTTGAGGGGTCACAAGAACTATATTTTGGGCATGAAGTTCAAGTAAATGTTAACTTAGTAGAAACAGTTAAGCTCAAGATAAAGGATGCGCTTTCTAGTGAACCTAGAGCTATCGAAAAATGTTATCTTTCTCCAACTAAAAGAAGAGGAGTGGAAAGACGCTGCTTAATTTGGGCCCCAGTAGAAACAGGTGAATTATTAGGAGATAAACAAAACTGTGGTATTCCTAATACTTGTGCTAAACCAGAATGTCCGATTTGTTCAGTTTATGGTGGTTTAGAGCCAGGAAAGAAAACCTTAATTGGTCGTGTGACACACGGGGGTGGTGTTGCAGTGCAAGAAATGTTTGCCGTCGAAAAGCAAAGAGCAATGCACCCAGCAATAATTTCTAACGATTTTTCAGGCAAAGGAAAAACGCCTATTCCATTCAAAAGAGAATATAACCAACCAGGTATTTTCTACCCAGTCTCAAATCACGCATTAAGTATAACTGATGATGAATTTGCGGCTGTTGCTTATGCCTTTCTTGATTCTTTACCCCGTATTGGCTCAGGAAACCCCAAAGGTATTGCTATTGCTGAATCAGAGGACAACCAAGCACTTATAGTTGTGGATAAATATCTTGTTCCAAAACGCAAACGTCCAATCATCTCACCAAGCATTACTGATCCCCAAGAAGCAATCGCAGCATTTAACCGACTTACTAGAAACTCAGGGGACACATCAAACTACATTCAGGAACAACATTTCGAGCGTTGGATTGGTGATGCAGCTTTAGAGAAATTGCAAGAATATTCCAGTAATTTTGTGGATGCTATTTTGCAACCGAAATAAATTATGTATTGTCTTCAGATTAATATTCAACCCACAGCAGGAATGACATTCCGCATTCTGCCTGGTTCTATACTTAATATTGCAACTTACCCCTTTGCTCCGCCGACAAGTGTTTCAGGATTCCTGCGAAGGCTAGGTATGATGTATGCAGGGTTAGAAATTCCTCAAACTCGTACCAATAATGATAACCCCCCATTTTATGCTTTACCTCAACGCTATTGTGCTTTAGGTGCATATCCGTTAAAAGGTACGTTAAGCGGAGTGCATCGTACATATCGTAAAGGGATGCGTGAATTTAATCACGATACTTTTTCGCGGATTTACCAAGATGAAGATAGAGCAAATTTTCAGCTACACACTTGGGAATATTTCATAGCTCAAGAATTAATTAGCTATGTAATAGCTGATTCTCCAGAAGGTTTAGAAATTTTTCAAAAGTTAGTAGATTACGGTTGCAAATTGGGGAAAGAGGGATATGCTGTTGTTACCCAAGTTTCAGAGATTGTAGAGTTATATCAGGAAACTTCAGCAAAATACCCATCGACAATAGTACCGATGGAAAATCTAATACAAACTAACCCGTTTATTAGTGGTTACGACATTTATAATCTTTACCGTTATAAATGGGCATTAAATCATAATACTGGCTTAGTAACAGAAGGGTTTTTAGATAATTTAGAGTCAAGAATAGAAGGATTTATTCCTTTCATTACTGCCTATTTTTTAGAAGAGGCAGTAATTCCGCCTACTCTTGAATATTTTACGGATGGGAATGATATTAATATTCCTGTCTCTCTTGTTAATTTACTAAAAGGTGAAACTTATGTCTAAACACAAACGACAGTATTCATACAAGTTTGGAAGAGTTTTCTTTCCTGGAGAGCCTAGTCCAATCCCAGCCCAGATTCTTTTTCAACCTTTAGGTAATCATGTTGGTAATGTAAGGAGATTGGTTAAATTTTGGGACAAAGCCAGCTTTACTTTCCCTTTTGATTTATCTTTAGCAAGAGTTTTAGAAAGTGCTAGTATTCATGATAATGGCAAACCACAAAAGTTTGAAATTCTATCTAAAACTTCTAAGGAAGGAAAGTTTAAAGAATATATTTATTCTTTTAAAGGTCATAGATATTTAGCAGAAAGCTCTAAAGATGCTTGGGCAGAAGCATTAGCTGTTGGACATCATGATTTTTCAGTAGAAGATATATGTACTCAAATATACGAATTAAAAAAAGATAAGCAGTATGCTGACATCTTGGCTAAAGAACCACTCGCTTATGCCACTGAATTATATATTTTGGAAATGTGCGACCAGATAGAAGCTGAATTAGCTTGCCGCGTTTTTGAAGATGGAAATCAAGCTGATTCACGGACTTTTATGGATTTTACAATAGCGCCTGACAAGTTAAATGATACAGTATATTTTATTGAGCCTTGGCAATTTGGTGAACAAGAGTTTATTGAATTACCTTTTAAGTCTTGGATAATGTGTCCTAGTGAAGTTGACAAGGAAGAATTACAAAAATGTATTAAGGCTAATCGGGAGCAAAACTTAGGAAAAGTATTAGACAGTATAGTAAAAAATTGGTGGCTTTCAGAACAAGGTCAACCAAAAGATTTAATTAATAAAAATATAATTTTGAAGCCTTATCCTTCTGTTGTTGATATGAAAATGTGGACAGTAGAAGACTTTTATAGGAAAATGGGAAATTTCACGCCAAATCCAATGCAAACAGAAATGTTTGAAGCTATTTATGATAGTAACGCTCACAAGCATCCAGCGATATTACTAAAATCCCCTACTGGATCAGGAAAATTTGAGTCAGTTCTGTTTCCGGCATTAGCATCAGGCTATCGACTCATTTTACCATTACCTGCTCGTAGTCTGTTAGAAGATCAAAAAGAACGTGCAGAAAAATATCTTAAAATATTTTCTACACTTTACAGAGATAGAGAAGTTTCTTTAGTTGTAGATACAGGCTCACAAATGTGTCGTTATGTTTATAAAAATGGTGAGCAAGTAAAACAACGTACTTTTAACCCTAGACGACACTTATATAAAGGTGATATTATTCTTACTACAATAGATAAATTTTTATACCGTTACTTTGCTTTTGGAGATAAACAAAAATCTTTTATTTATCCTTTAAGAATTAATCAGGACAACACTTTAATTTGCTTTGATGAACCTCATAGCTATGATGAAATTGCTTTTACAAATTTTCATAGTTTAGTTAGAGCGCTTTATGAGTCTGGACGCTCTATCATATTGATGACAGCAACAATGCCAGACGAATATTTGAAGAAATTAGATTATCTTGAAATTATAGATTATATTGGTGATTTTACAAAGTTAAGTGAGATTAAAAATTTTCAACAGGCAACATTAAAACAAGACTATTCGGATAATAAAGACTTTGAGTGGCTTAATAATTTTGAAAGAGATGCAAATAATCCAGAAATATTTCAAAATGAATTTACTCAAGTAGTTATACGTGAGTGGCAGGCTAAATCTAGCCGTAAAATAATTGCAGTGGTAGAGCGGGTCACTGATGCAGTAGCAATTTATCAAAAAGTTAGCAGAAATTTATCAGAATGCTCGTTGTTTCTGTATCATGGTAGAATTGCTGATCAACTTCGACCAGACATATATAAACAAATTCAAGAACGGGATTCTAAAAATCAACCGTATATCCTAATTACAACCAGTGCTATAGAAGTTGGATGTGATTTGAATGCTGAAGTGCTTATTTCAGAAATATGTCCTCCTGAAAATTTCATTCAACGTGCAGGACGCTGTAACCGTAAAGGTAATGTTTTAGATGCAAAAGTTATATTATTTGGTAATTCTATACCTAATTTTGCCAACAGTTTGGATGAATTAGGTTGGCAAAGATATCAAGAAACTCTTAAGTCATTGAGACGATTTGATGCTGAGAAACTTACCAGATGTATTTCTGTCATTGAGCATATTGATGATTATCGAGTAGTTGAACTTTTTTCAATGCTACATGATTACGTCTATGAAGCGGATTTAACTTGTAAGCACGCTCATGAAAAAGGTTTAGTGATTACTCGTAGTTGGACACCATCTGCAAAGCTTGTGTATAAAAGTGGTAGTAATCAGCCTCATACAATAACAGTTCCCATTGATCGTTTGATTAAAGATCAAGATGGCAATAATGATTTTGCAAATACTTATGCCCTAGAGTATTGGTATAACCAAGAAACTACTCATTATGAGTTACGAGATTTAAGCTGGGGTTCTGCTTACTCAAAAGATATTGTAATTGAAATTCATAACAATGGTGAAGGTGCTGAAATATATGATGGAAAAAATGAGTATAACTATAACGCTGATTTAGGCTTTGTCCAATTACCAGGTATATTTGTCCGACCCAGAACAAATAATAATGAACTTGAAGAAAAGTTAATTTACAAAAATAATAATAATAAATCAGTGATTATTCGATATACAAAATCTATAAAGTCATGAATACATAGAGTTTAGTAATTATGCCCCATAGCCTTGTACTGAATCTTGTTTCGCAGTCTCCCATATACCCTGAATTTCTTACAGGAAGGCATCTTCATGCGTTGTTCCTTACTTTAATTAGTTCTGTAGATAAAGCTTTGGGAGACTACTTACACTCTGCTAATGCTGATAAAGCCTTTACTCTTTCTCCTTTACAAATACAGCGACAACAAAAGCCCAATTATTACACCTTACAATTTGTTCATCAAAAACTGATTCCTGCTGGTATTCCCTGCTGGTGGCGTGTATCCTTACTTGATGACACGCTATTCAACAAACTTACTCCATTATGGCTAAACTTAAACCCTGAAAATCCCTGGCATTTGGGTTCAGCAAACTTATACATTACCAGGATTCAAGTTACGCCCCAATCAACGCAACCTTGGGCTAATGCTTGTACCTATGAGCAGTTGTATGAGCAAGCTAGTGATAGCGATCGCAATCTTAACTTAGCCTTTGCTACACCTGTATCGTTTCGTCAGGGTGGCTATGATACTGTTTTACCAGCGAAAGAATCTGTGTTTAATAGCCTAGTTAGTCGGTGGAATAAATACAGTGGCATTGAGATTGCTAACATTTCTCTAGAGTCAGTTTATCCAAGCGCTTTTAATATCAAAACTGAAGTTGTCAGCAACTATGAAAGCAAATTCATAGGTTGTGTTGGCACAATTAGCTACCGGATATTGGGTGATGTTGAACCGTTAGCAATCAAGCAGATGAATACACTAGCTAATTTTGCCCTATACGCAGGCTTAGGACGTAAAACAACGATGGGTATGGGAATGGCACGTCGAGTATAAGTTTCTTCAAATGCTAAGTAAAATTATGAGTGAGATTGATTACATCCCAATTGCGGCATTAAATCAATATAATTATTGTCCGCATCGTTGCTGGCGAATGTTTTGTGCAGGTGAATTTATCGATAACCAGTATACGATTGAAGGCACAAGCTTACATGAGCGGGTACATACCGTAGGAGAAGGAAGCCGTGAAGAAATATGGCAAATCCGAGCAATTTGGCTAAAATCGGATAAATACAAACTCATAGGCAAATCAGATTTAATCGAATCAGACAATGGTGAGTGGTATCCAGTAGAGTACAAACGCGGCTCTAAAGGCGAATGGGATAATGATGAGATGCAAGTATGCGCCCAAGCATTGTGTTTAGAAGAAATGACGGGGCAATCCATCACTACTGGCTACATCTACTATGCACACTCCCATCAACGCCAACGAGTAGAAATTTCCCCCGAACTACGCCAGAGTGCGATCGCCACAATTGAAGCGGTACAAACATTGTTATTTACAGGCGCAATGCCTCAAGCCGTAAAAACTAAGCGATGTGAAGGGTGCAGTTTATATTCTTCATGTTTGCCCCAAGCTGTCCAAAAAGTTAACCACTATCAAGAAGCGGCTTAATCAAAAGTTTTTTCTCACTAACAATATATTTCGAGGTAATCATGGGTACAGTTTACGTAACTCAGGAAGATGCGTTTATTGGTAAAGTCGATGAAAGACTGCATGTCAAGCACGAAAAAAAGACAATTTTGGATGTTCCCCTAATTAAAGTAGACGGAGTAGTCATTCTCGGACGAGCAACTATTTCCCCAGCCGTGATATCTGAACTGCTCCAGAGGAAGATACCTGTTACATTCCTGACGGAGACTGGTCGTTATTTAGGGTGCATAGAACCAGAACTCACTAAGAATATCTTTGTACGAAAAGCTCAATGGCAAGCAATAGGTGAGTCAGCCCAAGCAGTTCATGTTGTACAAGGCTTTGTCCGTGGCAAGCTCAAAAACTATCGTAACTTTCTTATTCGTCGCCAACGTGAAACTCATGGGTTGGATTTATCAACTAATGTCACAAGAATAGAGCAAGTGATCGCTGCTATCGATTCTACGAAAAGTATTAACTCATTGCGTGGGTTAGAAGGTTCTGGCAGTGCAGCTTATTTCGGTTGCTTTGACCAATTGATTCGCACTACCGAGTTCACATTTCATAGTCGTGTACGTCGTCCGCCAACTGACCCAGTTAATTCTTTACTCAGCTTCGGCTATTCGTTGCTACGCCATGACATTCAAAGTGCAGTCAATATTGCCGGATTTGATCCATTTTTAGGATACTTGCACTGTGAGCGCTATGGTAGACCGTCGCTGGCATTAGATTTAATGGAAGAATTTCGTCCTCTCATAGTAGATGCAGTAGTATTATCTACACTAAATAAGCAATTACTGACAAAAAGCGATTTTGTCATAGAGCCTTTAAGTGGAGCAGTATCTTTAACCCCACAAGGACGAAAAAGATTTTTGCAACAGTACGCGCAAAAGAAACAGTCTGAGTTTAAGCATCCAGTCTTGGGGCGCAAATGTACTTATCAAGAAGCATTTGAGCTACAGGCTCGATTATTAGCTAAATACTTAATGGGAGAAACTGAAAAATATCCACCATTGGTTTTGAAGTAGAAGTGGGAGAGCCGACCAATGAATGTGATTGTTTCTTATGATATTCCCGAAGACAAACGCCGCACCAAAATCCACAAAATACTCAAGTCTTACGGTCAGTGGGTACAGTACAGTGTGTTTGAATGCGATCTTACCGATACTCAGTATGCAAAATTGCGATCGCGCTTGAATAAGTTAATTAAGCCTGAAAGCGATAGCATCCTTTTTTACTCAATGTGTGCTTGCTGTGTAGGTAAAATTGAACGTATTGGTGGGCAACAAATTCGTGACAATAGTATTTTCTTTGCTGAATGCGCGGAGGGGTAGGTGTTGAAAACTCGATTCTCCAAACAGAGCTTCAAACCCGCACAGGGCGAGTGTTTTGGAAAAATTTGCGCCTCAAGTACCCGCGCACCTTACACAGTCTAGGTTTTAGCGATTTCGTCACTACTCAAACTGGATTTTTCGTGGTATGATTTACTCATCCGCGCAGCAGAACCTTGAAAACTAAATATAAATACAGTTTTGGGCTGTTGCAGTTGAAATTTCATTAACTCCCTATGAGGGATTGAAACCAGCCCCCACTTATCCCGGTACAGGACACCACATCGTTGAAATTTCATTAACTCCCTATGAGGGATTGAAACTGTGCGCCAGCGTTGTAGGCACTCTTGATTCATGTTGAAATTTCATTAACTCCCTATGAGGGATTGAAACGGTGAATCACCGCTTCAGCAATTCTCGCGTGAGCGCTGCCGGGTTGAAATTTCATTAACTCCCTATGAGGGATTGAAACTTGTTCATGGTGTTACCCTGGCTTTCTGTAGGGGGTTGAAATTTCATTAACTCCCTATGAGGGATTGAAACACATTGGCATTCATCGACATTCCTAACTTGTTTTGTTGAAATTTCATTAACTCCCTATGAGGGATTGAAACTTTCAACTTAACTAGTATTATTGGTAAGTATGGTAAGTTGAAATTTCATTAACTCCCTATGAGGGATTGAAACTGATGTACCATTATGTGATGATACTTCTTGTAAAGTTGAAATTTCATTAACTCCCTATGAGGGATTGAAACAGGCGATGAATCCTCTTTTGGGCAGTTGATTGGTCAGGTTGAAATTTCATTAACTCCCTATGAGGGATTGAAACTAAAATCAGCTACTTTAAGTGCTGGTACT
>DATNQO010000179.1:0-32715 GCA_036704005.1 Leptolyngbyaceae cyanobacterium
GATGGGGGAGATGAGGGGGATGAGGGGGATGAGGGAGATGTAGCTTGCTTCCCGTAGGGTGGGAGATGAGGGAGATGGGGGAGATGTAGCTTGCTTCCCGTAGGGTGGGAGATGAGGGAGAAATAAGTAATAACTATGGACTGTTGACTGTTGACTGTTGACTATGGACTATGGACTTGAGCTACATAACTCTAGCCTCTAGCCTCTAACCTCTAACATCAAAATTTGGATGCTATTGGCGCGGGAGTGAAACTGAGCATTAGCCCGGCTAGAGTCCGTAGTTTGATACTTTCTTTTAGGGAACTCCAAAAATAAGCACGTGCTTCTTTGAGACGTTGACTACGCATTAAGCCAATGGCTAAAGTTGTACTGACGTGCGCCCATTGTTGTTGAAAGTATGGTTTCAAATTTGATAGGCGCTCATCGGCCATAAACTGCTGATAGCAGAACATATCGGCTTGAGCTTTACGGATTTTTGCTTGGGGGTCTCGCTTACCACTTAGCATTGTGTCTGTTTGTTCATGAACACGATAACGAGTCAGTTTTTCTGGATAATAATAGGCTCCTAAACCAGAACGAGAACAAAGATAGTTTAAATATATATCCCATGAGCCTCCAACTTCAGCCGGAATGGCATTCCAATCAATTACATTTCGACGAATGACGGCGGCTGTGGCTGTGGATACGGATTTATCTACTAGGGCTATGCGAGAAAAAGGTTGATAGATACCTTCTTGAAGATGATCTCGTTTATAAAGTTGAGAACATTCTTGCGTCCAGACATCATTTATGTTTCCTTGCGCGTCCATGAGGTAATGATCGCAAAAAGCTAAAGCCAAATCGGGATTAGCTTCTAAGGGGGGAATTAGCTTGGCTAAAAAGTCTTTTTCCCACATATCATCATCTAGCAAGCTGGCGACGTATTTCCCTCGCGCCATCCTAAAGGCTTTGATGGTATTGGCAAACATCCCCAGGTTGCTAGAATTGCGCGAGAAGCGAATGCGCGAATCGTTAAAAGATTCAACTATTGCTTGGGGATTTTGTGGACTACAATTGTCGGAAACAATAATTTCAATATCGTCAAATGTCTGGTTGACTGCACTTGCGATCGCCTGTTTTAAATATTCTGGGCGATTGTATGTTGGGATAATCACACTAAGCAAGGGTTGCTTGTTTTCGTTCTTCTGTAACATATCCCTTTTCACCTAATAATTTACTCATCAATAAGCTGCGGATGAAGGCAAACAATAATGCAGCGATCGCTCTCAGACTCAGTTTCTTTCTCTGCAAAACATACTTAAAATGAGCGATCGCTGCTTCTGCTTGTCCAGCTTTTAATAAATTCATACCTAAATAGTTGTGAATTTCGATTAATCGCTGCTGGCAATGTGGATGTATATCTTTTATTCTTTCATCATTTATAAACTGTTCATAACAGAACAAATGATTTTTAGCTTTACGAATATTTATTTGCGGATTATCAGTCATTGTATCCTTGATCTCATGTTCACGGTAACGAGTTAGTTTTTCGGGATTATAATAAGCTCCCATACCGGAACGAGAACATAGATAATTTATATACAAATCGTAGGAGCCACCAACCTCAAGCGGAATTGCTCCCCAGTCTATAATATCTTTACGAATCACGGCAGCATTTGCAGAGGCTATAGACATATTTTCTACAGCAATTTGATAAAAAGGTTGATGGATTCCTGCTTTTAAATCTGCCCGTTTCCACACTTGCGAACATTCTTGTGTTAGTACATCATCTATTTGTCCATCAGCTGTGATCATGTAATGATCGCAAAAAGCTACAGCCAAGTCTGAATTAGCTTCTAGAGGCGGAACCAGCTTTGCTAAAAAGTCTTCTTCCCACATATCATCATCATGCAAACTGGCAACATATTTTCCTCTAGCAATGACTAAGCCACTAATAATATTCGCAACCATACCGATGTTTTGGGGATGGCGGCAAAAACGGATGCGTTCATCTTCAAAAGCTTCGACTATTGGTAGAGGATTAACATCACTACAGTTGTCACAAACGATAATTTCAATATTTTTAAATGTTTGGTTGACTGCACTTTGAAGTGCTTGCTGAAGATAATTTGGGCGATTATAAGTAGGAATAATTACACTAACTAATGGTGCTGATAATTGAATATTTACTGACATAACCTTATACCAATTCAAAATTCACGCATTCAAAATTAAGAAAGTGAGACATAGCGTAGGTTAGGGGGTTAGATTAAGGGTAGTTTTTTATACATAACCTGAAAATTCACCCTTATTTCTAGCCCGAAATTCAGCGATAGTTTTGGCATAAATTTCTGCCAAACGCTGAACATGAACATCAATAGTAAATTCTTGTTGATACCAAGCTTGACCAGATTCGCCCATAAATTTAGCTTGAGAATAATTGGTGGCTAATTGGGCGATCGCAGCTGCTAATTGTGAGACATTGTTGAGTGAAACCAGAATCCCTGTTTTCCCATCTTGGACGTGTTCGGGAATTCCACCGACAGCACTAGCAATGACAGGTCGATAGCGGGCGTAGGCTTCTAAGGTGACAAGTCCAGCCGGTTCTGGCCAAAGGCTGGGAAATATGACAGCAAAACACTGATGATACAGTGTTTCTAATTGCTCAAGATTACACCAACCATGCCAAGTAATGCGATCGCTTAATCCCATTTTCTGGGCTAATCTTTCCATAGCTGGCTTATCCCAACCATCACCAGCAATATCTAGATGAATGCGGGAGTCGGTGTGCGCTAAAGCTTTGATTAGCCATTCCACCCCTTTGTCAGGAACAATGCGACCTGCAAATAAAATACGCTGATTTTGATGAATTTCTCGACTTAAAGGTGCGGTAGGACTTTGCGGTGATTTGACACCACAACGTAAGGTAGTGACTCTATGTGCTGGTAAACCATTATGAATAATTTGCTTGCGGACGTAATCGCTGTTAGCAATGATGGGAATTGGCAATTTCTTGAGGTTTTCTAAAGCACTAGCACTATTGCGCCAACTTTCCACAATCTTATTAGGGCGACGACTACCACAACCATCGACTAGATGACCCCAAGTACATCCTAAAGGCTGCATAGTGCGATCGCAAATTCGTTGACGGTCTGCTAAATATTTCGTGCCACTAGGACAATAGCAAGAATGGTTATGTAAGGTAAATATGGCTGGGCATTCTTGCCGCCACTCAACTAAAATTTCTGGACTATGAATATGTAATAACTTGAGTTGCTTTTGGTCTAAATTTTCTATAGAAGTAATGATGCGATCGCTAATTCCAGGCAGAGAAGAAAGCGCTAAAGTCTTGACATAAGTTTCAATCCCACCATTGCCGTGAACAATACCATGAAAACAGTGATAAATCATTTCACTATCGAGTAACCCTAACTTCATATCCAATTCACTCAGAAGATTTTATAACTAGTTCGTAGTGAGGACTTTAGTCCTCATTACAAACTTTAATTCAGCAAAACCAAATAATAGAAACTATTTTAATTCATTCCGCATAATACAATTACAATCCACCAAAATACCAAACCTACATCTGTAAGGTATTACTGATGAGAAATTAACTTAAACTCAACTGATCAGCAAATATTTGATTTAAAGTTTGCTGATAAACACCTGGCGTTTGTTGTTCGGCTGTAATTCTAGCAGCCTTACCCATTTCTACACGTTTAGCCTCATTTTCCGCTAAAAATACCAGCTTATTTGTGATAGCTTCTATATCTCTAGGAGATACAACAAAACCATTTACACCCTCATTCACAACATCTGCAGAACCGCATTGCGAAGTGACAATTACAGGTAAACCACAAGCCATTGCTTCTAACGCTACCAAACCAAAACCATCTTCAACCGAAGGTAAAACCAGCACTGAAGATTGACCAAATACTTTAGTAGGATCAGTCTGACTAAAATTCCATATTTCCTGTTTAATATTTGAGTTTTGGCTGAGAACATTTTCCATAAATCTTCTTAAGCCACGGGTGGAAGCGCCCCCAACTATTAACAATTCCGAGTTAGGAATTTTAGCTTGAGAAAAAGCATTTACTAAATATGGTAAACCCTTACGCGGTTCAATTGTCCCTACATACAAAACGCGAAAAACATCATCAGTTTTTGGTGTAGGGCGGAATCTCCCAGTATCTACAAAAGGAGTAATAACAGCGATTTTTTCTGCTGCAAATCCTGCTTTCACGAAAGTTTGTTTAGCAACTTCCGACAACACAATAATTAAGTCCGCCTGCTGACACTCATTGGCAAATCTTCGCAGCATCATCGGGTTCATGGTTGCAACTGTACTATCAGCAAGAACTTTTAATTCTTGTTGAATTTGTTGCTGCATAAAAGGAAGATAATTATTAAGGCAATATAGCCACGCTTTTGCACCTTTGGCTTTAGCAGCTTTAAACCCTAAATTAGTTTGACCAGCTACCCCCATAATTAAATCACAATCTTGTGATTTTAATTGCTGACTAACTTGGCGGTCAAAATACAAATCACTCAAGAGAACAGCTAAATCATTGCGACGGCGCAGGATAGGAGTAGAGAGTAATCTTTGACTCCATTGAGAATTTCCTAAAGGGAAAACCGGAAAATTCGTTTGGGGTTTTTCATTACCAGAACAAAATACAGTTAAATCAGCTAAGTTTTTTAAACCTGTGGCTGCATTTGCTAAACAAACTCCTTGTCCACCTGCACCTAATGGGGTGTTGCACGTAAGAATAACTTTCATAATTTTATTTAGTAATTATTGTTTTTGGGCAAACTTCATCGAAGATTTGCAAATAATCTTTAACTAAGTTGATATAACTAAGTTCTTCTTGGAGATGTGAACGGTCAAACCTCAAGGAATTACCAGAAAATTTCGCTGTCGCTACAGTTGCTATTACTTGACTCATAGCCTCTGTATCTGTTGGTTCAACTAGCCAAACTCCTGGTTTATCTTGTAAATAATCCCAATTTTCACCTTGAGGAACTGCTGCTAAAATTGGTCTATCTGTCATTAAATATTCATAGGTTTTACAAGAAATCCGCCCGCCGGATGAGCCATCTGGACGATTTGGTAAAGTAATGAATAATAGGTCTGCTTGTCTAGCTAATTGAATTGCTTGAAAATGGGGTAAGCTACCAGATACAGACACTACATCTGTCAAGTTTTGATTTTCTAAAACCCTCTGCACAACAGATTCTGGAAAGCTGTTTCCATAAACTGCTAGACGAATTTTATCTTGCCATTCGGGATGTTTAGTTAATACCTGTTGAATAGCTTTACCCGCAAAAACTGGGCTAGAACTTCTATAATCAATTGTGGCTCGTTGATAGTATCCAAGTTCTATCCAAGCTTGATATAGCTTTTTAAGAAAGCTTTTTTCTTGATTTTGATGGTAAAACTGATACCAACCATTCATACCACCAGTATAAACTATTTCTAAGTTGCTGTCATTAACTGGGGTAGAAATAGGTGGAGTAAAATCTTGAGGATCAGCACCGCAACGGATTAAATGTAGTTTGGATTTATGTTTAGGAGCTAGTCGATTTTTAACTGCATCTAAATTAAATTGAGAAACATAAACTGTGGCATTAGATTGACGGACATAAAATTCTTCTAACCAATTGTCTAAATGATGATGCAGCCAACTCATAGCATTTGGGTGCATATCAGTGCAGGTTGGTGAATCATCTAAGCTCAAGATTAAAGGCAAACCTGTGAGCCATTTGAGAACAATTCCAACTAAACCTGCTGAATAAGGCATCATCAAGACAAAAATGGCATCAGGTCGTTGTTTTTGGATGAGTCGATAGCCTTTAATAATGGCAGGTAATACCCAAAAAATATGCGGTTCTGGCCAAATTAGCAAGGACAAAAATTTATCTAGTCGCAGCTTACCGAGTAATTCAATTAAACTCTTGGGATACCAAGTTTTAGCATAATCAATGTTAGTTTCTGGATTTAGTTCAGCATTTTTGGTTCCGGTGAGAACTTGCAACTGCCAACTGTGTTGAAATTGTTCTAATAATTTCTTGGCTCGGTTAGCAATTGGGGTTTTTAATGGTGGCAGGTCGTAAGTGATACAGAATAAAGTTCGCTTTGACCTGCTACTATTAGAGAGGCTATTTAAAATAGCTGATGAGTTGAATTTATTCATGACATTAATGTTGAGGATATTTAATCAGATTGAGTTGCTTCATACTGCATTTGGTGGTATTTCCACAGTTTGCCTTTGAGTTCTAGTAATTCTTGATAACGGCCTTGTTCGACGATGCGTCCTTGTTCAAGTACGACAACTTTATCGGCTTTAGCAATTGTGGAAAGTCGGTGAGCGATCGCAATTACGGTTTTCCCTTGAGACAGCTTTTCTAGAGATTCTTGAATTAATCGCTCTGAGACTGAATCTAAGGCGCTGGTGGCTTCATCAAGAATGAGTATTTCGGGATTGCGTAACAATGCACGCGCGATCGCAATCCGTTGTCTTTGTCCCCCAGATAAGCGCACACCGCGATCGCCTAAATTAGTGTCAAACCCTTGCGGCATTTGTGCAATAAATTCCAACGCATTCGCTAATTTAGCTACTTCGAGGATTTCGGCTTCACTCGCTCCTGTTGTGCCATAAGCAATATTGTCTCGAATAGAAGCGTTAAAAATGAATGTGTCTTGACTAACAATAGCCATCTTGCGGCGGAAAGAATTGATTTCCAACTTTTGTAAATCAATTCCATCAACTAAAATTTGCCCTTGTGTGGGGTCATAGAATCGGGGAATTAAATCAGCTAGCGTAGTTTTACCAGCACCAGAAGACCCTACAAGTGCCGTAGTTTTACCACGCTCAATAGTCAAAGTGATATTACTTAACACTAAATTGCCGACGGTGTAACCAAAATCAACAGATACTAAATCAATTGAGCGTTTTAAACCTGGAAACTTAAGCTTGCCATTTCTCAAGTAAGGCTTATCATGAGTCTGCAAAATAGCTCTGATATTTTCTAATGAGCCTTGCAAAGTATTGAGAGCAGCAAAGGTTCCATTAATATCTTGAATGTTGGGAATGACTCTTACTAAAACAAAGAAGAAAGTCAATAATGATGCAATGGGTAGTGTAAAGGTTGTGAAAGAAATGACAATTAAACTAATTAAAGCTGTAGTTGCTACGCCCTCAGCTATCGGTCTAACCATCGTCCATGCTAAAACAACTTTAATTGCTGCATTCAGTTGATTTGTACTCGCTTGGTAGAAACGCTGACGTTCAAACTCTTGTGTGCTGAATGCTTGCACCGTGCGGATTCCGTTGATAAACTCGACTGCGATCGCAGTAAATTTAGCGTTAGCAGAGGAAATCCCAAAACTGGTTTCTCTTACCCGTTTATTCAGTGTCGATAACCCCACTCCCAGCAGTGCGAATATGAGAACGGAAATAATAGAAAGTTGCCATGATAGGGAAAACATGACAATAAAGTAAACACATACAGTCAGGATTCTGGTAAATAAGAAGGCTACGCCACTAAAGCTTTGTTTTATTCTTTCAATTTCTGTAGTAAGTACATTAATAAGTTCACCAGAATTAGTTTGAGAGAAGTAACTCAACCTGAGAGATTGTAATTGCTCAAAAATTAGTTTATGTAAGCTATCAGCCAGATGAAGTTGCGCCGATTCTGTATAAATGGAGCTAAAATAATTGAAAGTGGCTCGCATCCAGGTACTTAACAAAATGAGTAAAGATATCCTGTATATAGGGCTAATTGACCACACATTAGAAGTCAAAATTATATCAACCCAACCAATCCCTGTCTGAATCGGTTGGTTAGGAGTAGTCAATTTTTGTAAGAATGACAGCAAAAAGCCAATACTCACCCCTTCAAAGCTAGCAGCTAGAAAGGAAAAAATTACAGCTAGAATAGCTATTTTGCGAAAATTTTTAACCTCCTTCAAGATTAAAGAGTTATCTTTCCAAAGTTTAGTGAGATTAAAGAAATTACTTTGTGCTTTTGGCATTTTTAGATGCGTGATTTATTTGCTAAGTCAACTTGGAGGGTTAGAATTCTTTTGTTCAATAGCGGCAAATAGATTATTCACCGAACTAAGCAAAATTTTTTAGGAAAGCCTTATTCTTTGTTAGTGAAGTAGAAAGGAAAGTTTACAGAGTAAAAACTCTAATCAATTTAGTATTTACCGTATTATTTCGTTACTTCAGGACAAAGTTAAGTTTTTGTTTAGAGTCTATACTGTTTCTTGATAAAGATACGCTTTATTCTTCACTGTAGAGACGTTGCATCCAACGTCTCTACATCATTTATTTCGCTTTAACTCACCATTTCAGATTCTGTTGTTACTTCCCATGAATCGGTAATTATTGGTAGTGTATTTACCTGTTGCTGTCCTGCTAAACTGATCTGTACTGCATCTTCTAAAGTCCAACAATTAGATGCTGTTAAACTCATTTCTCCCCGCAGTACATTCCATAACTTTGGTAGATGATATAAACCAGATTTTTTGAGCAAAAACCCTAAAATCTTGGAGTCATATTGGCTAGTAGTAGAAAATTTAATTGCGCGAAAAAGTTTACCTTTCTCTCCCACACACCACTCATAAGTAAATATGGGTTCTGGTGAGTTAATCCGTATCAACATCACCAATGCCAGCATCATTGGACTAGTTAATAACAGCAATACAAAAGCTAATAACCAGTTAATTAATTTCCAGAACCAGTTACCTGATTTTGGTAGTTTGCCATGAGTAGGTTTACTTAAAAAGATGGGCTTATCTGCTTTCTCACAAGCTTCCGCCCAAAACCTCAGCAAAGTTTCACCTAATTTGCCATCTATACTCACCAAATTGACTGAGGAGTGTTTTAAGCAATTAACTAATAATTTTTCATCATTTAGAGATGGCAAATATGGCTGTTTAACCTTGTCAGAACATTTCACCAACAACTGGCATCGTCGCCACTGAAGTGTGTACTGTAATGAGCAGTAATTTTGATTTTGTGGAGTCGCTAACTCGTAATTCTCAACAGTTGAAACTATTACGCTTGTCATAATGTCTTTGGATTTATACAAGTTAAATCGCTGAGATGATATCAAAGGCCGTCAATGCCAAAGACTTTGATGTGAATTTTGTTCTGCACGTAAAAGCTATTTACGTGCAGAATCAAATTTTGTAAATGGTAGAAAACGCAAGTCAAAAAATTAGATGCTGTTAGTGTTACTCGGTACAAAGAGTTGCCGTATTATTTAGAAATGTAGGAACAAACATAATGTAAAGCTAGCTAAAAACACCGATTTTTGTATGGAATGGTTGATATGGAAGATTGTAGAGCAAATTAACCTAACCTTTTCAAAAACAATTAGTCTTCCGCAGTTTTTAGTCGCTACACTTTACATTTATGTTTAGTTACAGATAAGTAGAGAGACTTAATAAAAGATAAGTTTGTAGTAAGGACTTTAGTCCTCTCAAACCCAGCAAAAGAGCGATTTATCGCTCTCTCCGTTCGCGTAGCGTGTCGTAGACAGACGCTACGCGAACACTACGAACAACAACACATCTTACATTTAATTATGTCTACCTACTTACCTACCTTTCCACTAAAATTTAGAACCCTAGTCAAATTTTGGCTTGGAAGCTTTGAACTCAATTTCCATCTCTAGGATATAAGAAACGGTGGATATAACTATATGTCTAAACCAACTCTTTATTTATTCTTTAAATATTCAAGAGCTTAAATAGATTTTTATAAAGGTGTGATAAATATACTTAAAGATTTTAGTAAAATACAGAATCATATATAACGTTTAAAAAGTTAATTAATAACATTATTTTCATTTAATTTAGACATAAAAATAGATAGCTTTTGTATGGTTATTTAATAGTTATTTATAAAAAATAAGGACTAAAGCGCTTACTACTAACTTCACTATTGGCACTAAAATCTTAAATCTTCATTATCGGCGTTTATCAGCATTTTTTCCTACGGTTCCCAACGGGTACGGTGGTTAATTTTAGCCTTATGGATAATGGAGGTCGAAAAACGAATGTGCGATCGCACTTCACAAAAAGGCGATCGCACATTCAAAAAAGAGGTCTAGAGGCTGGAGTATAGATTCTCCCCCATCTCTCAATTACTTCTCCACAGCCTGTTCCAAAGCAAAACGGTATTCCCTAGCATAAGGTACATACGTGCTATCAGAATTAGAAACGCCGTTAGCCACAACACCAATCAGATTTAGCCTGCTTAACATGGCTGTAGCTTGAGCGATTTGGTTACGAGTCACTTTACCAATACTCGCCACCATAACGACACTGCGACAAGATGAAGCTGTCAGCAACGCATCCACCAAACCTAGAACAGGTGGCGCATCGATAATCACCACATCGTAGTTCTCTTCAAACGCTGTCATCAACTGCTTCATACGTGGAGAACTCAACAGATTAGCTGAGTCACTAGGTGATGGGCCAGCCGTCAAAATATCAATGTAAGCTGAACCAACGTTATGTACACTAATCTGTTCAGGTAAAGTAATCTCGCTAGCTAATAGAGTTGATAACCCTTGCTCATTAGGAAGATTGAGATGTTGGTGCAAACTGGGGTCGCGTAAGTTCGCATCAATCAGTAGCACCCGTTTATGTAAACGGGCTGCACTCATAGCCAAACCCAAAGCCAGACCTGACTTACCTCTATCAAGCATAGGCGAGGTAATCATCAAAGACTTTAAGCTAGATACAGAATTGAGCAGTTCAATATTTTTGTAAATCAGATCCAAAGATTCCCAACGGATGGAAGATTTGAGAACCTCAACTGTCCAAGGCCCCAACACTTCAGGCTTACCAAAAGGCAACTTGATCACTGATTCTCTAGTTTTAGTAGCCGGCAATTTGGGAGTAGTTCCCAACAAAGGCAAAGCAGCTTGTTTTTCTAACTCAGCAGTGGTGTGAACAGAATCATCAGAAGCCTCACGAATAAACGCCGCAATACCTCCCAACATTAACCCAACAACAGCACCCAACATCAAATTCTGTTCGAGATTTGGGCCTAATTTCTCCCCTAACTGGGGTTCTTCCACAACTTCCCAATTAAACCCACCTTTAGCCAATTCTTGACGTAATTGCTGTTCTGCTCGCAATAGTTGCTCTAACCTTTCGCGGCTAAATTGCAATTGTGGTTGTATGCGATTGTAATAAGCTAATAAGGGCGGGAAACGTTTAATTTCTAGACGTAGTTGATTTTCTTTCTGTGCCAAAGTTTGATCGCGGGCAGTTAATGAAACTATCGTTGTTTGCGTTTCTACCAGTTGACCAGCAAGAGTCAAATCGATTTCACCAAACTGTCCCTGTTCTAACAGTGGTTCACCTGCACCGAAGGCATTAGCAGATTTACCCCCTAAAGTTCTGCTTACTTCTTGTTGCAATAATTGCTTTTGGCTGTCTAACTGTTCTTTCAGCTTCTGCACACTGGGAGTTTCATCAGTAAAACGTAAACGTTCTTGCGCTAACGCCAATTCTGTTTTTTGAATTTCGTTGAGTAAGCCTTGATAGCGGACTGACTGACTCAAGCGAGAAGCCACCAAAGCATTTTTGGGAGAACGATTTAATTGCTCTTCTAAAGATTTTTGCTTTGCTAAAGCCTCTTGATAAGCAGAACGAGTAGTGCGACGTTCTTGTTCAATATTATTCAAAGCATCTTCTAGAGCCTTTGCTTGGGCTTCTGGGTCGATGAGGTTCTGGTTTCTACGAAATCTTTGTAAGTTGGTTTCAGCCGCATTAACTTCTTCGCTAGCTTTGCTCAACTGTTCCCTAATTACTTGTAGACCTTTTTTGAGTCGAATATCCTGTTGCTGTTTGTTGTATTCCACATAGACTTGACGAACAGCAGCGAGAACTTTTTGAGTCCGTTCAGGATCATTGGCGGTATACTCTACCTGAAAAATTTTAGTAGCGACATTATCGTCTTTTGTCCTGAGTTGGCTTAAGCCCAAGGTATCTTTAATATCAACTACAGTAATATCTGGATATTGCGATCGCAATTTAGACACGGCTTTTTCAATCAATCCTGTACTCTGCATTAAGTTGAGTTGAGTAGCAGTGTCTATTTGTATATCAGGTTCAAGAAACTGAGCTTCTGGAGTCCCGCCCTCTCTCTTCCCTTGATAATTAGGTTCTACTAACAACTGCATCGTGCTTTTGTAGGTAGGCTTTGTTCTAACAGTAATCAGTCCTGCTATGGCAATTGTTGTTAAAAATGCCATCAAGAACCAAGGAGACCTACGCAGAAAAACTGAAAAAAGTTTGCCATAGCTTGGTTCTGAATCAATGCTGTTTATATTTGTACTTAAATTAGTTTGAACCACTTTTATAATCCTTGTGTTCGAGACGCTAATTAAATAAGGGAGTGGGACATAGGAAGCAGAAGGTAGTAAGCAGGAGGCTTATTCCTTCCCCCATTACCAATTACCAATTACCAATTACCAATTACCCCTGATCTCCCTGACTCAGCACTTTTGACTAATTGAGACTACAGGTTTGGGCAATAACTCGCTCAACTTTACTAAAGAAAACAGGCTCAGAAAAATTATTCACGGCATGATTACGTATATTTTCATAGTTCCAATTGATTTCTCCGGACTCTAATAATGCCATTTGTAAAGATTCTGGTGATTGGCGATTAAAAAACACTCCTGTCTTGCCATTTATTTGGGTATCTAAGACTCCGCCTGCGCCAAAAGCAACAACTGGTGTACCGCTAGCATTAGCCTCTACAGGAACTAAACCATAGTCTTCTAAAGCAGCTACTATGATAGATTTGGCTTTGGAGAATAATTCTTTGCGTTTGCTGTCACTGACATGACCGACAAATTTAATATTATCTAAAGCTTTGGACTTTAATCTTTCTCTTTCTGGGCCGTCCCCAGAGATGATTAACGGCCATCCCAGCCAATTAAAAGCCTCGACTATGATATCGAGCCGTTTGTAACTAATCATCCGTGCTGATGCTAAGTAATATTCATCTTTTGTATCAGAATAAACAAAGTTACTGGTATCAATTGGATAGTTAATCATTATGGCTTTTTTGCCGTAAATCTTTTCAATCCGACGAGCAACAATGCTAGAATTGGCAATGTAAATATCAGGTTCTTGAGCGTATTGTAGGTCTACATTTCGCATCAACTGAAAGATTCTTTCGATTAAAGGTGATAAATATCTATAATCGCTATATTCTCTGAGATAAGTTTCTGTATCCCATAAGAAACGGGTGACATTATGGCAGAAACAAATATGTTTAGCATCAGGTCTTTTTCTTACTGCTTTGGCAAAGCTAGTGCTACTACTAATAATTAAATCGTAGTCTTGCAAATCTAAGGAGCGAAAAGCTGGAAAATATAAGGGAGCCATTAGCCTAAAATATTTGGCTGCACCAGGAATTTTCTGTAAGAATGTTGTGTTAACTATCCGCTCACCCATATCGATGGTTTTCTGCGGGTCATATAATGACGTAAAAATATCTGCTTGGGGATAGCGTTTGCAAAGCAGTTCAAATACCCGTTCTGCTCCACCGCGTTGAGTGAGATAATCATGAACTAGAGCAACTTTCATATTGGTCAAAATTAGTTTAATTCTTTCATTAAAGATATTTCAGCAGATATTGTTCATTTTTTTGGTATTTTATATGATATTTTTTTACGGTTTTTTGATACATTTATCTCTATTAAAAATAGAGAATAAAATTTGAATTTATATCTAAATATAAGCCCAATGTTAGTTATATTTAGATGTTGCAGCCCTCCTTATAAAAACAAGGAGGGCGACTTATAGAAATGCGATTTAGTTTTAAGTAGAGAGACTTAATTAAATATAAGTTTGTAGTAAGGACTTTAGTCCTTTAAAACCCAGCAACAGACCGATAAATCGCTCTGTTGCGTTCGCGTAGCGTGTCGTAGACAGACGCTGCGCGAACAATACTAACAACACTCATTTTATATTTAATTATGTCTACCTACTTAGTAAAGTGGGCAGTGCATCGCCCTACTAAGCAGGTCAGATTTTAAACAGTTACTAACACTTTTTCTGGAGCAAAATATTTATCTTGCTCGGCTCGTAGTTGGTCACAAAGTCTGCCTTCAGGTAGTTCTACATCATCGTAGGTAAGCACTTGATCCTTGGGAATGTCTCGTTTGAGACGACAGCCTTCAGCTAGACCCATTGGTAGAAGTTTTTGCTGTTGGACGATATCGGAGTTTTCACATTGTCCATAGGTCATGTAGAAGCCAATACCATCTAAGGTTTCTCCGGCTTTGAGGTCAATTTTGGCTGTAGTGACGACATCTACTAAGGGGCCTGCTAGGGGAGCCATTACCGCATCTTGGAAGAGGACAGCACGAGCTACAGATAAGGGAACTTCAAAATGGCAGAGGTGGTAGGGAGTGTAGAAGCTATAGAGGGGGCCTTCGCCTAATTTGTAGAGGTTGAGGTAGTGGCGTTGTTTGGGGTCGTCGTGGGTGGCGAAGACATATACGCCAGGGCCGGGTTTTGCACCGACGACATAATCAACAATACCGCCTAGCTGCTTGAGTTGTTCTACGTCGTACATATTGGTCATTTCATCCACATGACCAGTAAAGTCGTATCCCAGCATTCCCCGCTTGGCTACTTTCATCCCTGTAGCGTTAGCTACGATCGCCTGCTCAAAGGAAATTTTGCTACCATCAGCAAAGCTTGTTACCATGTGGGCTTTTTGTCCCCAACGCTTGGCGAAGCCTTCTTGAGTGGTGGGGTTGCGATAGGGGTCTTGTAGTCCTTTGATGTTACCGCACAATAGGGGAGTTAGACCGATACTTTTCACGAAGCGGTAAAGGTTCATCTGTACGCCAGGCTGGTCGCCATCACAGGCGCTGAGAATTACGCCAGCCTTGTCAGCATATACTTTGAGGATGGGGCCGATAGTACCGTCGAGTTCAGCATTCATCATGATGATGTGTTTGCGATGGGCGATCGCTTCCATCACTACATGAGCGCCAAATTCTACAGCACCAGTGACTTCGATAATTGCGTCAATCCCATCAGCTTGACAGATCAGTTTAGCATCTTCGGTAATGGCATACTTACCTTGAGCGATCGCACTTTCCAATTCGCCCACAGAGTCCACAACTTGAATATCTTCAATCCCAGCTTCTGCATAAGCCCGTTTCGCGCCATCAATACTGCGGTTAGAGATAGCAACTAACTCCATCCCTGGAACCGAATTAATAATTTGATTGGCAATACCGCGACCCATAAAACCAGCACCAATCATTCCCACTTTCACAGGATTACCCGCAGCAGCACGAGCTTTGAGAGCGTTATCAATAATAATCATTTTGCTTAAATTCCTTTATGTTTTTGAATGCAGTGGACAGTGGACAGTGGACAGTTGACAGTGGACAGTTATCAGTTGTTCTTCCCAGTCCCCAATCCCCAATCCCCAATCCCCAGTCCCCAATCCCTAACAAACCGCTTCTACAGGGTCTGGACTACCAATAGGTAATGTTTCTAACAGAGGCCAATTGGCATCTTTTTCAGAAATTACAGTTACTTCTAAAGGCCATTCGATGTTAAAAAATGGGTCGTTGTAACGTAATCCTTTTTCATATCCTGGTGTATAAAATTCACCAACTTGATAAACAACTTCTGCATCATCGGTGAGGGCTTGATAACCGTGAGCGAACATTTCCGGCACATATAAAGCACGACGGTTTTCAGCAGTGAGTTCTACACCAATGTGTGATAAAAATGTTGGTGATTCAGGACGCATATCGATAATTACATCGTAGATAGCGCCTTTTATACAACGAATTAATTTTGTTTCTGCGGCTGGTTTGAGTTGATAGTGCATACCGCGCAGTGTGCCTTTTTTAAAATTATAAGATAGGTTACACTGAGCAACTACTGGTTTTAAACCGTGTGCTGCAAATTCATTAGCGCAAAAAGTTCTGGCAAAAAAACCACGATGATCTGGTTTTTCTTCTAAGTCAATAATAAATGCGTCTTTGAGGGCTGTAGTGGTAAAAATCATATGTTTCTCAATTAAAAATTGGTGGTGGAAAGATAAATACTAACCATTTAGTATTTACCCAGATAAACAAGCTAAACAGGAAGTTTATCAAGATTTGGTTTGGGAAAGGTTTCATCCCAATATTGAGTACAAAGTGCTGGGCGTTTGGCGGGGTTAGAAGTGTAGGCAAAGAATAGCGTCGAACGCTCTTGTGTGCGAACTGTACCGTGATGTAATAGTTTTTGGGTATCAGCAATAATCACAGTTCCGGCTGCGCCTGTGCATGATTTCCAAGCTGATTTAGGAACGATTTTATTTAATTCTTCATCATCAATTCCTGAATTATATATCTTACGATAAAGTCGATAAAAATTCGGGTTATTTATCGATGTTAAAGATGCAGGCACGTATTCAAAAGGCCCGTGTTCTTTTTCTACATCATTTAAGTAAATGATGATTTTGACAATGCGGCGATCTTCTGAATCTCTGTGCCATAACATTGTACTGAATTGATTGGCATTTATAAAGTCTTTGCGAATTTGTACACCGTGATAGGCAACAGGTAGACCAATATAATTTTCCAGAATATTCAATAGTCTTTGTTCACTTCCCCAGTTATTAAAAGCAGGTATGTGGGTAACTGTGTAAATTTCTGGTGGATTTTTGTCTGAATCTTTGTACTTATCTGTTCCCATTGTGGGTAATATGGCATGGGAAGCTTTAAGTAATTGTGGTGTAAATTCTAGTCCTAATTCTTCAAGTGTAGTAATGCAAATTGCATCTTTTTTCAGGGAATCAACAATGTGGCGATCGCGTGGTTCAATTGCAGGTAAATTGTGAGCATGTTGCAAGAGCTTAACTCTGTAAGCAACTTCTGAATTGATTACTTCGATTTTATCTTTGATTGTGTTCAACATTGGATGCGACTGTGTTATGTTTATGGGGTTAATGGGTGGGAGATGTGACTATTCTTAATTCTTGCTATTCGTATGCTTGACGATTTCTTGAGCATCTCCCTCTTTAGATAAAATGATAGTTTCTAAAACTGATAAACTAACTAATCCAAAGTAAGGAATTACTGTAGTCAATGCTAGAATAGGCCATCTTCTTAAAGCACCTAATAAAACTCGCCAATTATTATGGCTAAAATGTTCTAAAATCAAGTTTCTGCAAAAATTACTTGGATAGCCTATTTCTTTAAGCTTGATATTTACTTCTGGTGAATATGTATACTGCATCTTCAACAGCATTTTGGGTTTAACCATCCAATGACTAGCACCAAAAGCATTTTCTAGATAAGTATCTTTGCTGATTTTGACATTTCCATGAAAAGCACAGAAGCCAGTTAAATATACTTGATAATCTAAGTTATTTACCCCATCAGCCCAGGTTTTTAATGCCAGTTTTGCTAAGTCTGTTCTGTATACTTGGGCTGACATTAGTTGTATACCAGAGCGATTTTCTTGAATACAACGCTCAAACGCTGCTTTACCGTCAGACTCTACTACTTCTTCCTTGATTTGATAACAGTTTTGGTATAACAATTCGCCTGTTACTTCATGACGACAAGAAAAATTGAGAATTAGTAGACTTAAATTAGCTGATGTGTTTAATGTGTTGAGCAAATAAGGAATCGCTTTGTCCTCGATTCTATCGTCATCACTAATTGTCCAAACATATTTGCTTGTTGCTGCATTTAGGCAATAAGCAATGTTTCTCATCACTCCTAAATTTTTACTATGTCTGTTAGCGCGAAAGGTAGTTTTTGGCAAAGCCATCTGCCATTTCTTAATTATTTCAGGAGTATTGTCTTCTGAACAATTATCAGAAATAATGATTTCACATTCAGATTCAAAACCTTTAATGGCATTAGCTAACCATGCAAGTTGTTTGTCAAGTAACTTAGCACGGTTATATGTAGGAAGGGCAATTGTAAGTAATTTATTCATGATTAAACAAATATGATATGGTGTAAATTTTTTGGGAAAAAATAAAATAGATTAAGTTGGTAATGGGTAATAGCTAATTGGTATTTATTGACAATTACCGATTACCCATTACCTATTACCGTGATAGAAGATTACTTGATATTCCAGAAGAAATCTTGGTTGATTTGTTCAGTACGGATGAGATATTCTAATTGCTTTAAGCGGGTAAAACCTCTAAACAAGAAGGTATCTTCTGTCATATCTATTTGACTGAATAAGTCAAATAGTTGTCTTGCGCCTTTTTGCGCGTCCCAATCACATTTAAATCCTGGTAAAATGCTGTTAATTTTCTCAAAAGATACGCGGTAGCTGCGGTTATCTGCACCGTTATCACCAAAGGATAATTTACATCCTGGGAAAGTCTCAGCGATGATTTCGGCAATTTCTTTAACACGGTAGTTATTAGCAGTATCCCCGACGTTAAAAACTTGGTTATGTACAATATCGCGGGGTGCTTCTAAAGCACAAACGATGGCTTTGCAGATATCTAAGGCGTGGACTAATGGTCGCCAAGGTGTACCATCACTGGTCATTTTGATTTCTTTGGTAGTCCAAGCCAAGCCTGCTAGGTTGTTCAAAACGATATCAAACCGCATTCTGGGGGAAGCACCAAAAGCTGTGGCGTTACGCATGAAGGTGGGGGAGAAGTCATCATCAGCTAGGCGTGTGACATCTCGTTCTACGAGGGTTTTACATTCTGCGTAGGCTGTTTGGGGGTTAACTGGTGATGCTTCTGTGACATCACCTTCTGTAGCTACGCCGTAAACGCTACAAGAAGACATATAGACGAAGCGCCGTACACCCATTGTTTTGGCTAGGTTAGCGAGGCGTACTGAACCTAAATGATTGATATCGTAGGTGATATTTGGTGCTAGCTGTCCGGTGGGGTCGTTGGATAGTTCCGCCATGTGAACTATTGCTTCTACACCTTCCAAGTCTTCGGGGGTGATGTGGCGAATATCTTTGTTGAGGGTTTTGGCGGTAATTTCTGTACCGTTGTATAGCCAGCCTACTTTGTAATAACCAGTATCTACGCCAATCACTTCATGACCGCGTTTATTTAATAAGGAAGGTAATAAACAACCTAAATAGCCTTCAGTTCCAGTTACTAGAATTTTCATTTTTGGTAATTTCTCTGTAGTGAAAAAATTAGTTTGGTAAATGAACTAACTGAAACTAACTAATACTTAATACCAAATTCGTTTAATGACTTGTAATATGCTGCTTTGTCGCGGTCATGGGTAATAGAAGTAGTGAGGGCTGAAGCCCTTACTACGAACTAATTAACTGACGACTGCTGGCATATCTGAGTGCTGGGCAATTTGTGCAGCGATCGCTTTTCCTATTTCTAAGGAAGAGGTCGCGGCTGGTGAAGGTGCATTGCAGACATGGATGGAGTTGTTACCAGGGACGATGTAAAAGTCGTCTACGAGTTTGCCATCATCCATCAAAGCTTGGGCGCGTACCCCTGCATGGGTGGGAACTAAATCCTGGGCTTGGACTTCGGGGATGAGTTTCTGCAAACTTCTGGTGAAGGCAGCTTTGCTAAAGGAACGGATGATTTCTTGGATACCTTCGTTGGCGTGTTTGGCGGCGAGTTTCCAAAAACCAGGGTATGTCATTACCTCAGCAAAGTCTTTCAGGTCGAAGTCGGTTTTGGTGTAACCTTCGCGCTTGAGGCTCAGAACTGCATTCGGCCCGGCGTGGACACTCCCATCAATCATCTTGGTGAAGTGAACGCCCAGGAAGGGGAATTCGGGGTTGGGAACCGGATAAATAAGTGTTTTGACCAAATAACGTTTTTCGGGGGTGAGTTCGTAATATTCTCCCCGGAAGGGTACGATTTTTGCCTGGGGTTGTACTCCACCTAATTTAGCGATGCGATCGCTGTGCAAACCCGCACAATTGATCACAAAGCGGGTTTCAAAGTTACCTTGATTAGTTTCCAGTACGTGATGTTTCCCACTGGGGGAAATCTTCAGGACTTTGGTGTTGAGGCGTAATTCTCCACCTTGTTGTTGAATCAACTCGGCGTATTTTAAACAAACCTGCTTATAATTAACAATACCAGTGGAGAAAACCCGGATTCCACCTACACAACTAACGTGAGGTTCAATTTCTTTAACTTCTTCGGGACTAATTCTTTTAACTTCTATACCATTTTCTAAACCGCGTTGGTAGAGGTTTTCTAGGCGTGGCAGTTCTTGCTCATCTGTCGCCACAATTACCTTACCGCAGACTTCATGGTCTATGCCATATTCTTGGCAAAATTTTACCATTGAGTCTCTACCATCACGGCAGAATTTGGCTTTGAAACTCCCCGGCTTGTAATAAACTCCAGAGTGAATTACCCCACTATTATTACCTGTTTGGTGAAAAGCCCACTGGCTTTCTTTCTCTAATACTAAAATCCTGGCTTGGGGATAACGCTTACCTAAAGCCATCCCTGTAGACAGTCCAACTATTCCCCCACCGATAATGGCAAAATCGTACATTGGTATTATTGCACTTAAAATTACACTAAAATTAGTTAACAATACCTTACATCGGAAATCAAATTTATGTAGGACAAAATGCCGAATTTTTTTGATTTCTTTGTAAAGATATTACCAAACTTTCCAAGGAGCTTGGTGATTCTGCCATAACTCTTCTAAGTAGTTTTTATCTCGCAAGGTATCCATTGGTTGCCAGAAACCATTGTGTTTGAAAGCAGACAATTCTTCCATATCTGCCAACTTTTCTAATGGTTCTTTTTCCCAAACTGTAGCATCTTCTGCAATCAAATCAATCACTTCTGGTTCGAGGACAAAATAACCACCGTTAATCCAAGCACCATCACCTTCCGGCTTTTCCCGGAAACTGCTGATTTTGGTTTGTTCTTGTCCCAAAGAAATCGCCCCAAAACGTCCGGCTGGTTGGACTGCGGTAAGTGTTGCTAAGGTCTTTTGTTCTTGATGAAATTTTACTAGTTCGGTGATATTTACATCACTAACACCATCACCATAGGTAAAACAAAAAGTTTCATTACCAATATGTTCGCGGACACGCTTTAAGCGTCCACCAGTCATGGTGTTATCACCTGTATTTACCAAAGTCACCCGCCAAGGTTCAGCGTAACCAGAATGTACATTCATTTGGTTAAAACGCATATCAAAAGTTACATCAGACATATGTAAAAAGTAGTTAGCAAAATACTCTTTAATGACGTAACCTTTGTAACCACAACAAATAATAAAATCATTAATGCCGTGGGCGGAATATGTTTTCATGATGTGCCAAAGAATTGGCTTACCACCAATTTCTACCATCGGCTTAGGTTTGATACTGGTTTCTTCACTGAGGCGTGTACCGAGTCCTCCAGCCAAAATTACAGCTTTCATATAATTACCTCAAAGATGTGGAGAGAGATTAATTTGGTAAATTTACAGCGATGAAGCGGATGCACTGGAAGAAAAATTCGTAGCTAATGTTTTTTTCTTCGTACATAATTTAACGGTTATTTAGGGCTTTTGTATAAAGACGAGATAAATATCGATATTTTGTATGTGAAAGCTTGATGAATATAAGAAAACTCATTAGTCATTGGTCATTAGTCAAAAACTAAAAATTAAGTCTGTCTAAATACTTACAATCAGGTAACTGGTGGTTAATTAGACATAGCTAATTGGTAATTGGTTTTAACTGTTACCAATTACCAACACCAGGAGATTATAAGTATTTAAACAAACAAAATATTAGTTTCTGACTGTTGACGAACTGGTAGATTATACCAATTTTAAAAAAGGATGCGACAGTAGGGGCGCACATCTGTGCGCCCCTACTGATAATAAATGTGTTGCAAAGATTTTTTGAATTAGTATTACACCATCTTCAGGGAACACCAAAAAATAAACAGATTGACTGTTAGAGGTTGTTTGAAGAGTGATTAGCTGTGATTTTAAGCACTATCGATCCCCCCTAACCCCCCTTAAAAAGGGGGGAAACTTTTCAAAGTCCCCCTTTTTAAGGGGGATTTAGGGGGATCTCAAAGTATTTGATACATCATTAGGGACTTTTCAAACATCCTCTTAGTAGGGTGCGTCACTACGAGAGACTCTAGCTATACCAAGAAAATATTCATAAGTAGCGCACCCTACATTTTGGATATTCTTTTATCTGCTAGTCCCCAATAAGCAGATGGCGATGCACTGCCTAATGACCAATAACTAATGACTATTAACTATTGACTATTATTTTTACCTGTATATCCCCACATGGTAGAACTTTGGAATAAAGCATTACATTTGCTATCATCAATGATACAGATACTGCTGAGTGCTTGTTGATAACTTTCGGTATCTTCTTGTTCTAAAGCTAGTTTGGCAGCTAGTTGTAAATCGGCAATTGCTTTAGTCTGATTTGCTCCAGATATATTATTAGTCATTTGCCCTAGTTCATAGCGAACCATGCCGCGTTTGAGATACACTTTGGCGAGTTTGTCATTAATTTTTAAGGCTTGGTCAAAATCAACGATCGCCTGCTGATACTGCCAGATAGAATCACCGCTATATTGAGCGATTTGGTAGCGGACAGAACCACGTTGGAAATAGGCTTCAGTTTTGCTGGGGTTGAGTTTAATTGCTTGATCAAAATCAGCGATCGCTTGTTGAAAATCCCTGATTGTGTCGCCACTATACTTAGCAATTTGCGATCGCACAATCCCCCGCCGGATATAAGCTTCCGCTTCATTAATGTTGAGTTTCAGGGCATGGTTAAAGTCGGCTGTTGCTAATTTATACTGTTGATCAGGATCATTACTATACTCAGCCATCATCAAGCGGGCATTTCCCCGATTCACATAAGCCTTAAATTCCCCTGGATTAACCCGCAAAGCTGCTGTATAGTCTGCTATTGCGCCCTCGTAGTCTTTGAGGTTGTAACGAGCATTACCTCGATTAATCAAAGGCTTGGGATTCGTCGGTTCCTGTTGAATAGCTTGAGTAAAATTGTCCACCGCCTGCTTATAATCGCGCTCTTGGTAAGCAGTATGACCTTGTTTGTAGTAATCTGCAAAACTCAGGGTGTTACCATTAGCTTGCTGAGGCATCAGGGCTTGTTGAGCATAGTTATTTTGGGAAACTAGAGGACGAGTGAATTTCGTCACCATATCCAAGTAACCCAACACCCCCAAACCCAGTACACAAAAGATTGCCGGATAAAATTTCCCTTTCCAGCGATTACGATAAGGTGAAAAGCTGGGAGTCGATAATTGCCAGTTGTTTTGGTATATCGGTAAAACAGGCAGTGGGATAGCAGGTTGATTTCCCTGGGTGTATTGCCGCTTCTTCGGCATCCGGGGACGCAGATGTTCTCTATTTTCAATCGCCAGAACTGAGGGAAACGGGTCACGTCCACCCAAGCGTAGAGTCCGTTCACACCAAGGGCAACTGTGTAGGTGATTGCTGTAGCGATGTTGACTATTAGCAGTGCAAGTAACTAGGGCATCTTCCGCTTCCGCTATCGCTGATAGCCAAGCCTGGGCGTTAGGGCGGATGTCTGGGTCGTGATGACCATCCTCAAAACAACGCAGAAACAGCGCTTGTAAGCCCGGATGCAGCATTTCCCAACGCGGGGCGATGGGAGTCGGGAGGTAAGGTACTTGTCGCCTTTGGCTATAGGTGAAATGTCCGGCGGCAATTCTAGCTTCGTAAGGCGGCGGTTCGGGGATACCTTGATAAATGCCAGAAAAGGGGTGCGTACCTTCCATCAGTAGTTGGAAGATTAGCACCCCTAAACCAAATAAATCATGACTGATTTGGCGATCGTGGTGAGCAAAGATTTTATTTTGTAGTTCTGGGGGTGTAAACTCTGGCTTACCCACTGGGCAACGGTAGACATGATCATTTTCCGGGTCTAGTACTTGGAAAGAATCAGTATCTACCAAGGTAACTAAGGCGGTGTCACTCACCAAAATGTTTGATTCGTTGACATCACCCACACAATAACCGCTATTGTGTAACGCCGCAAAAGCCGCCGCCAAATTTCGCGCCGTGCGGAGTAGGTATTGATAATTAAAGAGAGGGCAGTGTTGACGGCGAGTCCGGGGGTTATAAAAGTCGATGATGGGACGCATTCCCCGAATACGCGGCATCAAAAAACCAATAACCCGCTCGTGTTCATCTGCTGACCATAATAATTCCTGCGGCCAAGCAATGGAAATATGCCCCAAACTAGCCGTAGGGTTGTCCGGTGGGTTAGCCAGCATCGCCTGCAACTTATTAGCGTGGGCAACTGTCGGCTTATGATAAACCTTCGCCACACAATCACCCGCCGACGGCACAGCATAAATACAAGCTTCACCGCCACGCCCCAAACTAACGCTGAGGCTGATAATCTCTTCCTGTGGAAGATAGCGTAATACCTTCATGATTCGATTAGGGTTAAGGGACTGGGGACTGGGAGTGGGGGGAGTGGGGGGAGTGGGGGAGAATGACTAATGACTAATGACCAATGACCAATGACCAATTACCAATTACCAATTACCAATTACCAATTACCAATTACCAATGACTATTGACCAAAACACCCAATAATCAGTGTCAAATCATCATCAGTACGTTGTGTAATTCGCTCTGAACCTAAGAATTTCACTAACTGTTCTTTGGCTTGTGCTTGATCCTCGGCTTTTTTCACAAAGTCGAATAAGGGAAAAAAGAACGGTTTGTGAGGTTCCCCAACAACCATATTTAAAGCCAGCATTTGCAACCCGTCGGTGAGGAGGGCTACGTTGACTATGGCTTCGCGCCATAATCGCATCTGGGCTGTATCTAATGCACCTGGTGAAGTTAAAAAAGTTGTCTCGTTAATATACTCGCCGTTGTCTGGTAAGGTGAGGGCTAGTAAGTTGCCTGCACGATCCTTGGCGACGGCTGTACCATCGCCGACTTGTACGGCGGCTACCATTTCCGGTGAGGCGATCGCAATAATTAAAGTAGTGGCTAAATCCTGGGGCTGTTGTTTACAAGCTGCTGCTTCATCTTCCACAGCTTTTTTTGCCGCCAACAAGGCATCAGTTAACAGCAATTGCACAGCTTCATCATCAGTTAGGGATTTTCTGGTAATCTCTTTAAGCGATAAATTCTCAATGGCTGTCTCCACCGCCACCATCGCCCCCACTTTCCCTTGACTGGCAGAACCCGCGCCATCTGCTGCTGCAGCCACCAACACATTCCCCGGCAATAACTGCCAGTGGTGAGCATCCTGACACAGCTGCTTATTTTTGATGTGGCTTGTACCACAGACAGAGGCGGCGACTACCTGCCAATGAGGGTTCTGTTTTGATGTTTTCATATATTTGTTTTGTCAGCTAGCTGTGTAAGTGTCAAGCCGCAATCCGCTTTCAATCAGTGAACAGTGAACAGTTATCGATGATTAACGTTGTTTGTACTGATAACTGGTAACTGGTAACTGATAACTGTTAGATAGACCCCCAGCCAATGGGCGGTAGTGCTACCTGTTCGTCAATTTGCGAATGGGAAACTGCCGACATACTAGCCGATAACCAAACAAACATCTCAATAAAATTCAGCCCTTTGAGTTTTAATGGTGTCCGCACGGCTATTTGATTTAATCGCGTCATATTGGCATTTTCTACACCCACGCTGAAAAATGCCACCCGCTTATTTACCTCATCTCCTTGCAGACGCAGCGCCGCTTGCTCTACTAGATGATCTAGTTCACCTTGCGGCTCACCATCCGTAATCATAAACACCCAAGGGCGATAGTAAGCAATCCCATTAGCACGATACAATGATTTGCGTTCTTGCACCATATCCAGTGCTTTATGAATACCCGCCCCCATACTGGTTAATCCTTGCGCTGTCAGAATAGGTGGGTTAAATTGATCGGCAGTTACAAAGTCTTGTACCACATTGATATGACTATCAAAAGTTACGATCGCAATTTCTACCCGTCTGGCTGCTATGGAATTTTTCAGGAGTTCATCTTTCAAACTCAGCAAGCCCTGATTTAACGCCTCTATCGCCGCGCCTTGCATCGAGCCAGATGTATCGAGCAACAACACGCAAGGACAGCGTGGTTCTGGGTTCTCCGCAAACTCTACTAATTCATCTAGCACTAAAGTATCATTCATAACGTTTTTTGTTATGTTATAGTCCAACGCTTTATTTTCCTTTTTTCAAAGTATATAGTTTCCACAGCCGAAGCCGACAAGACCACAGGTAGATGTTTGACAGTAGATGTTTGAATCTTCATACAAAAGAACACTTTCACCGCCAGCTCTACACCTTTTAGGAAAACTTAATCGAAATTTAGAGTAAATGAGCAATCACAACTTCCCATTAGGGACATTAACCCATTTATCAAAATTTATATAGAGCAACCACAGAATATAATAAATGATTCGCCTTTGCCTACACATATTTTTAAAGATTTTGTGTGGAATGCTTATTTTTATATAAAAAAAGAAAAATTAAAATTGAATAAATCATCATGAAAAAAATACCTAATGTAACTAAGACGACTTCAACTTAAATTTGTCCTAATATATTGAGTTTCGATAGAGAGTAAGCAAATTAACCACATATTAGATATTTAAAATCTTCCAATTGTAAAATATATGGCAATTTCCTGAGACTTGGATTTAGTAACAGCTAGTAAATTCGATAATAACTTTAGATTTTCCGCTTGCTTTTTGGACATAATACCTATTTTTTTCAGACAAAAACAACAATATGAATCATTACGGTACATTTACAGCACTACGTCCTCATAGTTTATTAAGACATTTATCGAGTTGTTTTGACACCACTTGTATACAAGCATTGAGCAACTCAGTTACTTGGTCAATTTATCTAGAAGATGGAACAATCACTTATGCTACCCATTCAGTAGAACCATTTGATAGATTAGAACGCCATCTACGCCGCCTCAGCCAGCAAATTCCGCAATTAACTAATGAAATTCGCGTGCAGTTACGCTTGTTATTTGAAACTGATGCACAAAATAACAGCAATACAATTAATCAACCACCTGAGTATCAAGCTATTCATTGGCTGATTAAACAAGGATATTTGGATACAACACAAGCTACAGTCTTAATTCAAGAACTTGTCAAAGACGTAATAGAATCATTTTTGTTAATTAAAACAGGTACTTATGAATTAAAAAACTCACAGCATAAACTGCCAGAAATATGCCGACTTGATGTAGTTAAAGTTAGCGATCGCTGTCAACTGAGATTACAAACATGGCAGTCTTACCTACCCAAAATCACATCTCCTTACCAACGTCCATACCTGCTGCTTGACAGCAAAAAATCTCCAGAATTACAGCCAAAATTAACTTACTGGATGAAGGGTTTCAGCCTACGTCATCTAGCTATAATTATGAATCAGGATGAAATCCAACTAGCACAAAATTTGTATCCATATATCCTGACTGGAGATATTATTTTACACGAACCAGATCCCCCATATGACCAATTACCAAAAATTTTGGCAGAATCAAAATTTACTCCTAAATCTACAATCGGATTACTCAACAAAAAATTAGTAGACACAGTAGTAGAAATTAGTAGCAATGCTACACCCATTACCCCGACACTTGCTGTAGAGAATTTAGCGCCTTTAGTCCGATTACCACAAACTTATACTCCTGCCAATACAAACAATCAGGAACTAACATTATCAAATACCACAAATTCAGATTCCGAAAGAGTAACACCTGATACCAGAACTAATCAACAAGTATATAAAATCGTTTCTGTAGATGATAGTCAGACAATTCTTAAAGAAATCAGTCGGTTTTTAGAAAGTGAAAATTTTACTGTAGTTGCTATCAATGACCCGCTTAAAGCTGCTATGTCAATTATTCGACACAAACCAGATTTAATTTTACTGGATTTGAATATGGCTGGGATTGATGGTTATGAACTCTGTAAAATCATCCGTAACAATTCAATGTTTAAAAAGACTCCAATTATATTTGTTACAAGTTCTAAGGGATTGGTTGACAAAGTAAAAGCCAGATTAGTTGGTGCATCTGGATATTTAACTAAACCTTTCACCCGTGCAGAGTTATTAAAGATAGTTTTTAGACACTTAACTTAGTCATTAGTCAACAGTCAACAGTCAACAGTCAACTCTTTCCGTTTTTAAGGTGAACTCTATTGTTTTAATATTCGTCACATAAAACTGTGCATCATAATTAGGAGGGTTTATGGAACCCATCAGCCAAGTGTCCTCTACAATCAACAGAACTGGTCAGTTACCTAAACAGTTAGTTTTAACGCTGGTATTAACTAGCCTATTATCTTCTGGAGTAGGCTTGGTTAATCACCATGCTGCTACAGCTGGGTCTACTACTGAATCAGTCCAACTATCTCAAGGCTGGCAAAATCGTTTACCTGGGTACGTCCGTAGAGCCTTACTCAACGATGCTTCCAGACGTTCTGGTGTCAGAATCACCAATTTAAGTATTACTCAAGCTACACCTAAAACCTTTGGAAATCCTTGTGAATTTAACTTTGGGGAAATTTGCACTAGGGAATATCGACCTATTCAAGGATGGGAAGTAGTTGTCAGGGTACGAAATCAATCTTGGACTTATCATGTCAATCAATCTGGTACTCAAATTGTTCTAGATCCGAAAACTAATGTAAGTGGAGATAATCAATTACCCAGAGCGATCGCTAATAATATTCTCAGTGATGTTTCTAGACGCTTTCGTGTCCCCAGACGAGAATTACAAATCACCAAAGCCACAAGCAGAACTTTTGGGAATCCCTGTGAGTTCAACTTTGGGGAAATTTGCACTAGGGAATACCGACCCATTCAAGGGTGGGAAGTAGTCGTACAGGGGCGAAATCAATCTTGGACTTATCATGTCAATCAATCTGGTACTCAAATTGTCCTAGATCCGAAAACTAAGTAAGCAAAGATAATTAATTACCCACGAGGGTTTGGAGAAGGGTGTAGGGGTATAGGCGTTTCCAACCCTTACACCCAGCCTCAACAGAAAATCTTGCTGTGTAAATCCTAATAACCAATCACCAATTACCCATTACCAATCCCCAAAATCTTATCGTTGAACACTTTGTTGAAGCTCATCTGTCCACCCATCGCTGTTTGTTGCGATAATTTCTAAGGGAGATACGCTCTCCAACTGGTTTGTCAAAGGGGGATAGATGAGCATCAAGCGGGTGATTTTATTTTTTGTACTAACGCCGATCGCAGCTTATTTAGCGATTTCGTCTTTATTTAGTAGTTTGCAAGAACCACAATTCCAAAGCCGCTTAGAACTGTACCAAACCAATATTGCACTGCAAGCACAAGCTTGGCAACCAGAGGATAGTAACGATGATAGTCCTGAAGTCATTCGAGAGGCGATTCTTGGGGAAAAGCCTTTGGAAAACGCCACCAAGCAATATGAAACAACCCGTCAATCAGTGCAGAGTAATTTGACAAAAACTCAAAACCAACTTGCACAACTGCGTTCTCCATCCCCAAATGCTACAGCGCCTAAACCCTTACCAGATAAGTCTCCCAGCACTACAATCTCTCGCAATGATCAACAAAAACAGTTGCAGCAGTCTCTAGTGCAACTGCAAAAATTCTCGGCTGAATTAGACTTAAATCTAGGAATTTTGCAAGCACAACAAGGAAAAACACAAACAGCCATCAAAACTTGGGGCGATTTAGAAAAGCGTTTAGAAAATTCACAACTCAGTACAGACATTGAGAAAACTGCGGCTGTGCTAGCTGGACTTTGGAATGACCCGCCGCAACTTGTTCCCAATTCTCAACAGTTAATTCAAAATAATTTACAAGGCTGGTTTCGTTATACAGCTTTAATTCAACTATACCAACTCCAGCAAAGACAAGAGGCTTTAAAGGAAGTTCAATTAGCACAACAAGAAACTGCGACTCAAGCATTGTTCAAATTAGCTTTAATTGCTACTGTCCCTAGCCTGACGGCTTTGGCTGGGCTGATACTGTTAATTTTCTTAATTGCTCAACGCTTGCTCAAGGGTAAAGAATCCTTGTTAGGACAATATGCTGATTTAGCTTGGTCAACACCTTGGGATGCAGAAACAATTCTCGCAGTTTTTGTGGTGGGCTTTTTCTTCATGGGGCAAATTTTTGTGCCTTCTTTGTTTATGCTACTTCCCATACCACGCCCTCTAGCTGATGTCAGACTGCAAGCTGTCTCTGTTTTGGTCAGCTACCTCTTAGTAGCAGCTGGTGCGCTGTCAGTTTTGTATGTCTCAATTAAACCCTATTTTCCCTTACCTAAAAATTGGTTTCGCTTCCAGTTCCAAGATAATTGGTTTCTGTGGGGACTAGGCGGTTATTGTGCGGCTTTACCCATAGTTGTGATTGTGTCTTTGATTAATCAACAGCTATGGCAAGGGCAGGGTGGTAGTAACCCGCTATTACAACTAGCATTAGAAAGCCGTAACTTTACAGCATTAGGGATATTTTACGTAACAGCTGCGATCGCCGCCCCTTTATTTGAAGAAATACTATTTCGCGGCTTTTTGTTACCCTCCTTAACTCGTTACTTCCCCGTATGGGGGGCAATTGTCGCCAGCGCTACCTTATTTGCGGCGGCTCACCTAAGTTTATCAGAAATCCTCCCCCTGACTGCTTTAGGCATAGTCTTAGGCGTAGTCTACACGCGATCGCGTAACCTCCTCGCCCCCATCCTCCTCCACAGTCTCTGGAATAGCGGTACATTATTGAGTCTGTTCCTCTTGGGCAGTTGACAGTTGACAGTTATCAGTTATCAGTTATCAGTTGTCAGTTATCAGTTATCGAGCTTTTTTGTTTGAGATAGGCAAATACTGATTTATCGCCGATATCGGGGGGAATTGCTTGTATGGCTTTACGTACAGCAAATACTATGAATAATATTGCCCAAGTTCCTAATAAAATTTGTTCCCATTGAGTGGGTAAAATGCCTACCAAATGTCCTAGTAATAGTGAGGGAACTATTAAGGTTAGGGCTTTGGTTTCTAAACGATTAAAGCAAAATGCTTCTTTGAAATAAATCCCTGTCAAAGCAGCGAAGGTAAAACCAATTCCTAATATAGTCAGGGGTTGGTTGTAGACAGTCACAGCAAAAGGTTGGCTGTCAGAATGTCCTACGTAAAACGCCGCAATGCTACCAATTAACCAAAACGCTTGTAATAGTCTGTGCAAGGGTGCAAGGTATATATGTATTGTTAATAAACTTACGCCCAGCGCCAGACTGAAGCAAGTGTATAAGGGTGTCAGTGCTTGGATGGCTAGAGGATTATGATTGAATAATACTAAAGCGCTGCCAATGGCAAAGCTGAAGGCGGCTACCATTAAGGCAGAACGATAGATAATCACACCATTGCGATCGCTCTGTTCAATAGTAAATTCCCCAAACTGACCTTGATAAACTTCTGATGTAGTCATTTGTCATTAGTCAATAGTCATTGGTCATTGGTCAATAGTCATTGGTCATTAGTCAACTGACAACTGTCAACTGTCAACTGTCAACTGTCAACTGTCAACTATTATCTAGTGTAAACTAATCACTTCTATAGGGTCTTGCAAATTTATCTGTAGCTGTGTGTGTGCGTTACCGCTATTAACGGCTATTTCTACCCAGCCATGACTCCCAATTAAAGCTAGTGCTTCTCCTGTCTGCACTTCACTATAGGTGTTACACCCTGGAATGATTAAATCACCAATTTGGACGCACCATTTTTTCCCTTGCGTATAATCACCTGGAATATTGCTAACTAAATTACCAAAGTAATCTATATATTGAATGCAGCCTGACCAACCTGTTTCTGTCTGGGTGCAGTTTTCCAACTTCATCTGTACTAAACTGGTTGGGTCAATTTCATCTCCCAATTGTTGAAGTGATACACCACTTGCAAGATGAGCGCCGACTGGGGCGAAAATATCTCTACCATGAAAAGTTTTACTCGGTTCAGGGTTGCGCCAGTATTGGGAATTTGTTAACTCAACGACTGTAATAGCTGGAGTTTGAGCTAGTACGCCGCTAAATATGCCATTATCCGGCCCTACTAGGAACCCACCTGTAAATTGTATGGCGATCGCTCGTCGTTGACTACCCACCCCCGGATCTACCACCGCTATATGTACCGTCCCCTCTGGAAAGTAGGGACAAGCATTCATCAAACAAAACCTAGCAGCAGCAATATTTTGCGGCGGTATTTGATGGGTTAAGTCCACTACTACCAGGTTGGGGTTGATTTGGGCTAGAACTCCCTTCATCACTGCTACGTAGACATCGCGATCGCCAAAATCGCTCAATAACGTCACAAGCGGCTGTTTTAAGCAATTTTCTGACATAACTTGCAACAATATGTATATTAAACTAAAATTTTCTGTAGCATAGACTACGAAAATTATGCTATGTTATAAATAACAGACATAACGCGAAAGATTAAGAGGATAATCCTATGAGCCAAGGTAGACTCAAGGTAAATAGTGCTACTCAAGAAGTACACAGACAAAATATTCAAAGAAATATAGAGCATCGCTTGGAAGTAGCCAGAGCTAAAGGCGATGAAAGATTAATTCGGCAACTAGAGGCTGAATTAAGACAGTTTGCTTAGATTTTCGTGTTCATAGTTCATAGTGTTGTTGTGTTCACCCCGCCAAGGCGGGTTTTTTTATTGG
>DATNQO010000180.1:0-3728 GCA_036704005.1 Leptolyngbyaceae cyanobacterium
GAGTTAGAAAGGTGCTGGTACTTGTCCCCACCTTGGGGTCAGGAAATACCAAGAGTTGAGGTCAATGTGTGGGAGCGAGTTTATCTCAAAACTACGCGGACTTTTGGCTATTGCTCTGGATTTGGGTGGAGTAGAGGCGAAAGGATCTACTTCATCGAACTTGAGAACGATACCATACTCGTCACCAAGCACGAGATTATTGTTACTGGTCGCATGGAACCGAACACTGTGAAAAAGCCGGCTTATGCGGTGGGCGATACCTTCGGCACACTTCGTGAACGCGTCATGCTCGTGAGTAATCCACCTACGACAAAACAGCGCTTGGTGTTGGGTGTGCAGGTTGCGGATCAGGCTTGGTATTACTTGGTCGAGTGGCGTTCACCCATGCTTATACCGACGAGTATTGTCTGCGAGCGCTTTTCTATGGTCAGAGAAGAAGACTTAATACGGGTGATGGTTTGAATTTTTCTCCCAACCTTTAGGAGCTTTAGTAAAGGTAACTCACATTTAGGTTGCTCTCACAAAATATCATTGATAAGTTTTGGAGTTTATCTATGTACAAAAGATGGACTGAAGCAGAATTAATAACGTTGGAAGAAATGGCCCAAACACATACAGTCAAACAAATAGCTTTCAGGCTCAAAAGACGAGGATATTACCGCAGCGAATTAGCGATCGCAGCCAAATTATACAAGCTTGGTTACTCTATCCGGCCTACTCTTGATAACTATAGTTGCAACGAAATTGCTAAGAATCTTTGCTTACATCGAGCGACCGTTACTTACTGGGTCAGACAAGGTTGGTTAAAAGCTAAAAAACGTTGTGTTCATTGTTATCAGGTGAGAAGTCAGGACTTAAAACGGTTTTTCCAAAATCCACCTGCGTCAATTAGAAAGCGGATTGCAGCGATAGACCCACAAGTTATTAGTTATTTGGTGGGGTAGTTAATGCTCAACTCTAATAATGCCATTTTGCTTCAAATTACTTCTATAGACAGATGTGATTGGAAAAATAGTCTACTATATAACTATTAAGTTGTTTGCCCGTTGGAAATGTCTAAATATGATTTGAGCGTTTTACGAGGCGTGATGCGTAAAGCCCCTGGTTTTTAACCAGGAAATATAAGCGAAGAAGCCGAATTTATTCAGCTATAAAATGGTATACCTAAAATTAAATTACATGATAATAATGAATAACTTAAAAAAAACCGCAATACAGCTATCAGTTTTATGTGGAATTAATGCTTTTATGACATTCACTATAAATGACATAGTAAGAGCAGCAGTTTTATATGACATTACTGATCTCAGCATTGATCTCAGCAATAATGGTTATAGTTTAGCTATTGCTACAGATATCAACGATGCTGGACAGATTGTAGGCCCAGGCGTATCCATTGGCAGAACCCAATCAGGGGGATTGTTATGGAGTAGTAATGGCATCATCGAACTCGATAAACAATCAAATGGCAATTATTACACTTCACCCCAAAAGATTAATAATTTAGGTCAAGTAGTAGGCTCCTATTATACTCCCAATAGAGAGAGTGCTTTTTTGTGGAGTGACAGCACAGGTATATTCGACCTTGGCATTTTTCCAGGCGGAAACTATAGCAAAGCCCAAGGAATTAATGATATGGGTCAAGTGGTAGGGTTTGCTGATACCAGAAATCAAACTTACAGAAGCAATGGTACTCATGCCTTTTTGTGGAGTAATAACACAGGTATGATTGACCTTGGTACTCTCCCTGGTGGAGATTACAGCGAAGCTTATGGTATTAATAACCTTGGTCAAGTAGTGGGTACATCTAATTATACTGAAAATTTTCTTCATGCTTTTTTATGGAGTAGTAACACAGGTATGATTGACCTTGGTACTCTCCAAAATGGAGAATATAGTCGAGCAAACAGCATCAATAATGTTGGTCAAGTAGTTGGTACATCTACTTTGAATAGAGATGATAATGCTGATGGTGACAAAGATAGTCGTGCTTTTGTTTGGAGTAGTAGCACAGGTATGATCGACCTTGGCATTATTCCTGGAAGATATAATTTTACAGCTAATGATATTAATGATGCTGGTCAAATAGTAGGAGAAGCTGCTAAGAATGAATTTGACCGCCACGCATTTGTATGGACTCAAAGTCATGGTATGGTTGACCTCAACACACTGATTGATCCGAACTCAGGTTGGACACTATGGGGTGCAACAGCTATCAACAACAAAGGGCAGATTGTTGGGTATGGTACTTACCAACAAAGTTATGATTATCGTGCATTTTTACTCACTCCTAAATCTGCTGAATCTGTACCAGAACCATCAATAACTATTAGTATGATATTCTTTGGTTTGTTTACAAGTTATTTATATCGCAGACATTGACAATTTTAGATAACCTAGAATCCCAGTACGCAGAGTACGCACTGTACGAACTTTTCAAGCAAAGATTCCAAGGTCGATTTCATGAAGTTCCACTTGGGACATTTCAGGAAATGACCGGACTATCGCTAACATCTCAACAACCTGTGGTTGTTATTAGTCGGGGGACGTTTCGTTTTTAACCCGCAATTCCTCTCACCACTGACCTGATACCAATTCACTAAAAGTGTGATACAGATAACTTAGGAGTAAATATGAGCGGACAGAAATGGTTGGAGTCACTAAAGTAGATATAAAAGAGTCAGTCCAAGAGTTGCATGAAATACTCGTGAAACAAAAAGTAGCATCAAGCCGCGAAAGAGTTCAAGCTTTATATTTGCTGAAAATGGGTCAAGTAAAAACGATACAGGATGTGGCTGTGGTCGTGGGCAGAGGAAGAGTGACAGTGCAAAGATGGTTAAAAACATATACAGAGTCGGGAATAAACGGTCTGTTATCAACGAAGAAAAGTCCAGGGCGACCAGCAATTATTAATGATTCAGCAAGAGTTCAACTTATAAAAGAACTCTCACAGCCAGAAGGATTTAAAAGTTATGAAGAAATCCGAACGTGGTTGAAAGCAGTCCAAGGTGTGAGAGCGTCATATAAAGTAGTACATGATACAGTTCGTTATCGCATGAAGGCGAAATTAAAAGTACCAAGAGCAGTAGGGGTAAAACACAGTGAAGAAGCAGAACTAGAATTTAAAAAAAACTGCCACAATACCTAGAAGTCATTAAAAAACACGTTATAGAGCCAAAAGATAAACATAAAAGAATTAGATACTGGTGTGGTGATGAAAGCCGTGTAGGGTTAAAAACAGAATTAGGAAGGCTGATTACGCTTTGCGGGATTAAGCCTATCGGGCTAATGCAATGGAAGAGAGAAAATTTCTATTTGTACGGTTTAGTAGAGCCATTAACTGGTGAGTATTATATTTGGGAATTTTCCCATCTCAACACAGCTTGTTTCAATATCTTTTTAGAACAATTTGCGGCTACATATCCAGAAGATATACATATTCTTCAATTAGATAATGGTGCTTTTCATTTAAGCCAGACACTTAAAATTCCCGAAAATATTATTTTATTATTTCAACCTCCACATACTCCGCAAGTTAACCCCATTGAACGTTTATGGGAAGAAGTCAAACGAAATTTAAGTTGGGAATGCTTTGCTAATCTGGACGAGTTAAGAACAGTTATCTGGCAACGTCTTGAGGAATTAAACACATCAATTGTTGCTTCTATTACTGGTTGGGGTTTCATTCTGGATGCTTTATTTGTATCAGGCTTTTCGTGAATTGGTAT
>DATNQO010000181.1:0-16483 GCA_036704005.1 Leptolyngbyaceae cyanobacterium
GATTAATCTTTGATTGTACAGACGCGATTAATCTTTGATTGTACAGACGCGATTAATCTTTGATTGTACAGACGCGATTAATCGCGTCTCTACTTACCAATGACCAATGACTAATGACTAACTAAACGATTACGCCGCCAACGGTAGAAGGCATAAGCACCACCAGCTAAGACTAAAAAGTAAGGACTGTAAACCATTAACCATATACCCAATTTGAGTAGACTGACGGTAAAATTGCCCAAGGATTGGGTAGAGTTATTCCAAGTTTCTTGGATTTGCGAACTTACACCACGTCGGGGACTGGAACTAGATAACGCAGCTTCTAGCTTGAGGGTAATAGTTGAGTAGGCGACTTGATTTTGTAGGTTTTTTAATTGAGCATCAATTTGCTCTATAGATTGTCTAACATTGCTGAGTTCTTGGGCAACACTCAGTATATCCCTGACCGAACCTGCCCGATCCATAATTTTTTGTAAACTAGCTTCAGTTTTACGTAAGTTGGTTAATCTGGCTTGGAAATCCACCAATTGATCACCAACATCTTCCGCCGTGATATTACGGTTTTCTACAGTACCTAATTTCGCTAATTCTTGTAGGGTAGATTCTAGTAGATTTTGCGGTACTCTTAACTGGATTGAGGCGGTATGGCGAGAGTTTTCTTTTGTAGGCTGTTGTTCATTTAAACGGATTAAGTCTCCCTGCTGGCGATTAATAATTTGTGTAACAGTATCAATACTTTTATCTACCGAGTTGACAATTACCGTCATCGCCGCTTTTTTCATGAGTTGCGGACGGGAACGAGGAACTTGTGGTGCAGCATCAGCCTTCTGGTTGAAATTAGCAACAGCCCCAGGCGCAGGTACAGGCGCGGATGCTAACTCTTGATTTGCAGACGGAGGTACAGACGCGCAACTCGTGAAAATCACTCCTCCCAGTAGCGCACTGATAAATAAACTAGATTTAGCTGTTAATTTACTAGGCTTTTGCATAATCTAACCCCCGATAGTTGCAATTTACCCCCAGTATTACCGAACCCAAACCTAAACCTGGGACTGTTGCAATTTATGTAACGTCTGTTCAGTTGACAGTTGACAGTGGTCAGTTGACAGTTGTCAGTTGACAGTTGACAGTTGACAGTTGACAGTTGACAGTTGACTATGGACTATTGACTATGGACTATGGACTATTGACCAATGACCAATGACCAATGACCAATAACCAATCCTTCCCAATATGTACTAAAATCAATGACTTGAGTCACTAAGAGAGCAATCATGGCATCCATCCGCGAGTTGCACGAACAGCTAGTTAAAAAAGAACGTTCTGCCGTTGAAATTACCCAAGAAACTTTAGACCGTATTCAAAATCTAGAGCCGAAACTGCATAGTTTCTTACATATCACGGCACAGCAGGCTTTAGAACAGGCTCGTGCTGTGGATGCCAAAATAGCAGCAGGCGAGGAAATTGGGCTGTTGGCGGGGATTCCTATCGGCGTTAAGGATAATCTATGTACTAAGGGTATCCCTACGACTTGCGCCTCGAAGATTTTGGAAAATTTTGTGCCGCCTTACGAGTCAACTGTGACACAAAAGCTACTGGATGCAGGGGCGGTATTGGTTGGTAAAACCAATCTAGATGAGTTTGCAATGGGTGGTTCTACGGAAACCTCTGCTTATCACATTACGGCGAATCCTTGGGATCTGTCGAGAGTTCCTGGTGGTTCTTCTGGTGGTTCAGCTGCGGCTGTGGCGGCGGATGAATGTGTGGTGGCGCTGGGTTCTGATACTGGTGGTTCTATTCGTCAACCTGCTTCTTATTGTGGTGTGGTGGGACTAAAACCTACCTACGGGTTGGTTTCGCGTTATGGTTTGGTGGCTTTTGCTTCATCTTTGGATCAAATTGGCCCCTTTGGACGGTCGGTCGAAGATGCTGCGATATTATTAAAGGCGATCGCAGGTTACGATGCTAAAGATTCCACCAGTCTGAAAGTAGATATCCCTGACTACGTAGCTAGCTTAAAACCAGACTTCAAAGCTAGAGGTAAACTCAGAATTGGCGTTATCAAAGAAACTTTTGGTGAAGGTTTAGACTCTGTTGTGGAACAAGCCGTCACTAAAGCCATTGACCAATTACAAAATCTAGGCGCGGAAATTCATATAATTTCTTGTCCTAACTTCCGCTATGGTTTACCTAGCTACTACATCATCGCCCCCTCAGAAGCCTCAGCTAACCTAGCCCGTTACGATGGCGTAAAATACGGTTGGCGTGCGCCGGAAGCAGATAATCTACTTTCCATGTACACACGTACCCGCGCCACTGGTTTTGGTGCAGAAGTTAAGCGGCGCATCATGATTGGAACTTACGCTCTTTCTGCTGGTTATTATGATGCTTACTATCTCAAAGCCCAAAAAGTGCGTACATTAATTAAGCAAGACTTTGATAATGCGTTTAAAAGTGTTGACCTGTTAGTTTCTCCCACCGCACCCACCACCGCATTCAAAGCAGGAGAAAAAACGGCTGACCCCATCAGTATGTACTTGAATGACCTAATGACTATTCCCGTCAACTTAGCAGGTTTACCCGGTATCAGCGTCCCCTGCGGTTTTGATGACCAAGGTTTACCAATTGGCTTACAATTAATTGGCAAAGTCTTACGAGAAGACCAATTATTGCAAGTAGCCTACGCTTACGAACAGTCTACTAGTTGGCATTTAAGTCAGCCGAAAATTTCATAATTGACAGTTGACAGTTGACAGTTGTCAGTTGATAGTTGTCAGTTGTCAGTTGTCACAGTTTTTTGGACTATGGACTATGGACTATGGACTATGGACTATTGACTATGGACTATGGACTATGGACTATTGACTATTGACTATGGACTATTGACTATTGACCAGAGGTATATGTCACCTCTTTCACAAGTCCTGTACCGCCTAAGATTTGTGCGGGTTTATCGTTGACAGAAATTAACACAGCGCCAGCATTCCCGGAACGTACAGTTAACTGTTTTTTTGCTGTCCAAGTTTTGCGATCGCCTTTGCTTAATTCACCGATAAACTCTGTCTTACCATCGGCTTTCACTTGCAACCATGAATTACCTTGCAATTGTAAGGTAACTGCTACAGGCGCATTCGGATTATTTTCCGCGCTGGGTGTGGCTGTGGGACTGTTTACAACTGCGGTTGTAGGTGATGGGGTGGAATTTTGGGAGTTGGTGACTGTTGAGTCTGGGGTGACTGCTGGAGGTGTGGCGGTAAGCGGCGAAGGGTCAGCTTGAATTGGCGCGGTAGCTGCTGAGTTTTGTTTGGCGAAAGATTGAGTGATGAGTTTGGGATTAAGGGCATAAACAAGTGCGATCGCTGCACCTGCTATGAATAAAATTAAAGGGACAAACAGAGGAATCCTGATATTCGGTCTTTTATTTATATATTCAGTTTCCTGATGACGAAATTCTTGAATACCAGGTACAGTAGGATTGAAACTTTTAGCTAAAGCCTGTCCATCCAAACCTAAGATATCTGCATAACGACGGATAAATCCTTGGACATAAACAGGTTCAGGTAATTCAGAAAATTTACCTGCGTCTAAGGCTTGGAGGAAATATAGTCTAATGTTGGTTTTAGCGGCTACTTCTTCTATACGTATACCTTTTTCTTGTCTTACTTGTAGTAAATATTTACTTATTTCTTCAAGTTGTTGTTCTTGAGCCTCATTTAATAGGTTCACTTTCTTCTCCTAGAATAAGCTAATTTTTACTATTTCTCAGTGATACTACTTCCATGCAGTAAATGTTATTACTAAATTTACGAATAAATTCCTGTAGTCAGTCTAATTTTAATAGTAAATTCCGATCCCAGAATATTAAACTCTATTGCTAACTAAAAAATTATTCAAATCAATATTTGTCAAACCTAACTAAAAAGACTATCAGAGATTAGTTTGCGATGCTAGAGAATACTTACAGCTAGGATTTTAGACGTTTACCCATACTTAAAGTAAGAGCCTGGAATGGTAGTGTAAATAAGGAAACGGTGTTATCAATTTACTCATGACGGCTACTGTTCTTTTAGAAAACGTTTACAAGCTTTACAACAACGTCCCTGTAGTCAATGACTTGTCGTTCAAGATTGAAGCTGGGGAAATCTTCGCTCTCCTTGGCCCCAACGGTGCAGGTAAGTCTACCACAATTCGGATGCTAACTACACTTACAAAACCATCCCAAGGGCGGATGGAGGTTGCTGGTTATGATGTAGTGCGTCAACCGATGTTAGCAAAGCGGAATATTGGCGTTGTTTTACAACAAATTAGCGTCGATGGCGATTTAAGCGTGTGGGAAAATATGGAACTGCATGGCAGGTTACATCACATCGCTAACCCAGAACGACAGCGATTAATTAAACAATGGCTGGAATATGTCGAACTTACAGATAGACGCGACAGTTTGGTAAAAACTTTGTCTGGGGGAATGAAACGACGACTACAAATAGCTAGGGCTTTATTACATCAACCACAAATTCTGTTTTTAGATGAACCCACAGTGGGGCTAGATCCGCAAACTCGCCGCCGCCTGTGGGAAATAATTCGGGATTTAAATAAACAAGGGATGACGATGTTATTAACAACTCATTACATGGATGAGGTGGAGTTTTTATGCGATGCTTTTGGCTCTGCTAAACCTGGACGCATTGGTATTATGGATGCTGGCAAGTTAATTTCTTTAGGAACTTTAAAGCAACTGCGTTCTGTTCACGGTGAGGGTTTAGTAACAAAACAGTTGAGTGTTACCGAACCAGGTAACGATAGTTCACGAGGTTGGGAATATTTATTTTTCCCTACTTTGGAAGAGGCAAACAATTATTTAAATAAACAGCCAAATAAAACTGGTATGATGGTGCGTCCCTCTAACTTGGAAGACATTTTTGTTGAATTAACAGGAAGGCAGTTAAATTAACTCAACCTAGCAGTTGCCAGATAGATGAAGACATAGAAGAATCATAAAAGCCTAAAAAAACGGCTTTTAAACCTGTCCCCTGTCACCTATTACCTATCCCCTACTATAACTGTTGCAGCATCGCCTCAACTCTAGCTACACCGCCTGCATCATTGCGTCTTTGGTACAAGTCACGGGCTTTTTGCAGCAGGTTACTTGCTTGTTTATTTTGCCGACGTTGTTTATACATTTGGCCCATAAACTCGTAAGTCTGGGCATTGTTTTTATCAAGCTTAATTGCTTGTGCAAATGCCCAACTAGCTGCTTGGTAGTCTCCCATGCGAGATTGGGTGACACCCAAACCTACATAAGCGCTAACGTTGTTGCGGTTTAATTGGATGGCGCGGCGGTAAGCTTCTTTTGCGCCCTTTGTGTCGCCCATATTGCCTTTGATGTAGCCTACAGCATAGAAAAAATCACTATTATTCGGGTTAATGGCGATCGCACGGCGGTATGATGCTAGTGCTGCGGAAAAATTTCCTTGTTGGGCGTATAAATACCCAATTCCTGAATGAATTTTCGCATTTTTCGGTGCTAAAGCGGCCGCTTGTTGATAAACTGCGATCGCCCCGTTATAATCACCAGCATTCACCAGCCTCTTACCATCCTCTAACAATCGTTTTAATTCTGCATTGTTAGCCTGCACCACCAAAACCTGAGCTTGTGCTACTGAAGGTACAGCAGTAACACATCCCCATAAAAGCACACCCAACATGAATGATATGCGTTTGTACACAGTAAATTTCCTGAACTTATATTGAACTTTTTTCTTGTTCATTAAAACAAAAAATTTGCTTTTTGAAAACTGTGTTTATCCCTTTTTATAAAATATTAATAATCAGTAATTACCGCAATTCCGTTCAACACAGAAAAACTAGAGTTTCTACTGAAACTCAATCAAACAAATAAGTCTGCATTCATAACTTGAGAGTTTATCTTTCAAACATTTTTCTGCTAGCTAAAATCCATCAAAGCTAGGACTTACGCAAGAGTCATAATCAAACTGACTGTGAGGTGCGTCAGACCTAATAATTTCGGATAAATTAAGGAATTTTACACATCTGACGCACCCTACTATTGTGCCAGTTACGTAAGTCCTGAAAATGTAGGGTGGTGATTGGAGAAGGCTTAAACTTGATTTAGCTGTTTTAAAATTTCTGCATTAGTTTTAGTCATATATCACAATGATAAAACGATGCGAAATTTAGCGCAGCTTCATACAGAATTGGTATTAGGTTAAGCGTTAGCTTTGCTATATGACGTGAAAAGTCAGATCAAAACTAACTTGATAGAGTAGAAATAAGCCTAATTAGTAAGTCATTTATAAGGATGAGTTATGATTTTAACTACAACTGACGTGATTCAAGGTGCTGTAATTGATTCATACTTAGGTATTGTGACCGCAGAAGTTGTTTATGGTAGCAATTTCCTCAGAGATTTCTTCGCTAGTATTCGAGATGTTATCGGTGGACGCACTGCTAGCTATGAACGTCTGTTTGAAGAGGGACAACGTAAAGCAATAGAAGAATTACAGCAACGCGCCCAGCGTTTGGGAGCCAATGCTGTTATCGGCATTGAAATTGACACTGGTACTATTAATGTTGATCAGTCAGGCGTTCTCATGTTGATTACTGCCACAGGTACTGCTGTGCGAGTACGTTAGGATGTTCATTTAATTTACCTAGATTGGTGGGCATTATTTTAATAAAAAGTGATGGGTATTTTTGTGTTCAAACTTACCCATCAACTAGAAAAAATATTTAATTTATAAAGTTATTAAGAAATTAATCAATACCGTTTGATTAATTTTTATTAAAAAATAGACGCTTTTTCTTTGTTAAACAAAATCTAATAATGAGGAAATTAATATATTTATTCCTACCCCAGATAGAGTATATAACTCTTTCTGGTGATAGATATTAAAAAGCATAAATAGCCATTTAATTTTAACGTAAGCATAAACATAACTAACCTAAATAACTTTGCTGAACAAGTTAAAGTAACAAGGAGTAAATACGCAAATGTCATACGCAAATCGAGTAGGCGACGATGTGATTCAGCCTGAATCTACGGTAGTGGGAAGAGTTGGTGATTACCATGACCGTGTTCGTTGGGGGCCAATTATTTCTGGTGTGTTAGTTGCTTTAGCTACTCAATTAATCTTGAGCGCTTTATTTGCTGCAATTGGTGCTGGTACAGTTGCTGGCTCAGGCGCACCCAGAAGCATTACACCTGGTGTGGCTAACAATGTAGGATTGTGGTCAACCATTGGTTTATTAATTTCCCTATTTACTGGCGGTTGGGTAACAGCTCGCGCCTGCGGCCCCATGAATAGGAATACAGCATTACTCAATGGTGCAATTCTTTGGGCAACAACCTTAGCACTTAGCTCTTGGCTATTAGCTAGTGGTGTATCTGGTGCATTTGGTATTGCTGCTTCCAACGCTGGAGATGTTATCAACCAAGCACAACAACAAGGTGCTACTTTACCTCAAAACGTACCCAACGTAGACCCTCAACAAGCTCGTGAGATTGCTGCTGCAACTTCCAGAGGTTTGTGGTGGTTTGTATTTGGTTCTTTATTAGGTTTAATCGCTTCAATGATAGGTGCTGCGGCTGGAGTTCGTAGCCCTCGCAGCAATCAGCATTACAACGCTTAATAAATATAAGCTTTAATAATCTTTTTTCACAGCACCTCATAAAAGGTGCTTTTTAATATTTAATAGCATAATTTAACAATATTTTAATTGATAGGGCTGCGGCTATTAGTTTTTTACTGGTAATGAAAAAATTGGCAACCAATAAGGTAGTATCTGGGTAATATAAAGTTTTTAGTATATAAAGGCGGATTCATGTTGCCAGATATTACTACTCAAATTAATCATTTTTCTTCATCTCCATATTTAGCAACAGGCTTAGGCATTACAAGCGTAGCGGGAACAATTGCTTGGCGATGGTGGAAACAGAACAAATATAAATCTTTACAATCCCTTCCTTCTCCTCCTAAACACTGGCTATTAGGAAATACTTTGCAAATATTAGTAGCAGTGAAACAAAAAAAATTGTTTCAACAAATGTTTGATTGGAGCAAGCAACTAGGTTCAATGTATGTCATGTGGAATGGCAGTTCCCCAGTTGTCATATTAAGTAAACCAAAAGTTATAGAGGAGACTATTGTTAATGGAATGAGAGATGGTAGCTTAATCAGGTCTGAGAGATTACGCAAAGCTTGGAACGATATCAGTGGCCCCATTCTTATAGGAGAAACCGGGGCTGAGTGGCAGTGGCGACGCAAAGTTTGGAACCCGGAGTTCAGTTCTAGTAGTCTGTCTAAATATCTACCAATTATTAATCAAGCCTGCGAACAAGTAATTGAGACATTAAAGGAAACTGCACCGCCAAAAGAAATTGAGGTAGATCCTCTGTTTGTAGAGCTAACAATGAGAGTTATTTCTTGCTTAGTATTAGGTATTCCTGTGGATAGAAACAGTGTTAGCCCTGAAGGCCCGCCTCTAGAAGTTGCCAAAGTGTACGAAGCAATGTCTATCGTAGGCTACCGTTTCCTACGACAAGCTACTGGCGAGAAGATGTGGATGAAGTATTTGCCAACTAAAAATTCACAAGATTATTGGGCAGCAAGGAAATATTTAGAAGCATTTTTGGCTCCTCGTGTAGACTTAGTTTTACAGATGAGAGAACAAAGCCAAACAGATTTACCACAAGTCAGCCCTTTGTTTCGAGAATCAATGTTAGTCAAAATTTCTGCTAAAGAACCAAAATATAATCGTGAAACATTAATAGCAGAATGTGTAGAATTTTTAATAGCTGGTACTGACACAACAGCCCACACTTTATCCTTTGCTGTGGGAGAGTTGAGCTTAAATAAAAGGGTTTTTCAACAAGCGCGGGATATAGTTGACCAAGCTTGGCAAAAATTTGGCGGTATTAATACAGAAAGTTTTAAAGAACTGGTCTATCTTCAGGGAATTGTCAAGGAGACTTTGCGTCTTTACTCGGTTGCTTCCGGTTCAACTTCATTAGAGGCTCAACGTGATACTGTAATTGAGGGTAAATTGATTCCTCGTGGTACAAGAATATCCTGGTCAATGCTTGCGGCTGGAAGAGATCCAGAAGTATATGTTAATCCAGAGGAATTTCTGCCAGAACGTTGGTTAGATAAAAGTAAAGACAATAGTTCACTGCCAATGATAGACTTTGGCTCAGGGCCTCATCGTTGCTTGGGAGAGCATTTATCAATGCTGGAAGCAACTATGATGTTAGCACTATTGCTTCACTACTTCGACTGGGAGTTGGTCAAGGGTCGTTCTTCCCTGGAACAATTAAAGCAAAACCTGTTAATTTATCCGTCCGATAAAATGCCAGTGCGCTTTCGCTTGAGAAATTGAGAGTAAAAGTTTCCCAATATCGATTTAACTCTTCTCTGCTTTTGATGTATTTCTTTAAGCAATTAGTAGTTTTTATAGCTTGAGAAATACATCAAATTTAGAGATAATAAGTTAGAGAATAATTATAGTCAGGACTTACGCAAGTGTCACAATTGGTGGTTGGTGCGTGACGCTACAAGTCTCATGACTACGTTCAAATATTTTCGCCAGTCACACACCCTACAGAAAAAATATGCCAGTTGCGTAAGTCCTAATAGTGTTGATAGAATGTTTATCAATATTGATTTGTATAAATATGGATAAATACAAATTTTTTCATGAATCATCACTGATTTAAACAAAATTTCTCATGCTTTACCACTTTAAATATGATGCTTCTATCCCTTGCTCTCTTCTAATTTTGCCGTCTTTCTCAAACCAATCTATAACTTGTTGAGCGGTTAAATCTTCTATAGCAACACCATATTCTTGGGCGATATGTTTCAAGAGTTTTAATGATGAGACAGTGAGTCTTGTTAAAAATTTCTCTGGAGATGATAGAAGGGCAGCATCTACTTTAGCTGATTCTTCTAACGTGAGGAATTGAGTTGAGGGTTGTTGTGATGGTAAATCCATAGTTTATCGAGGTTAGAGACTATAAGTACCTTATCATTGTTTGATTGTTGGGCAAAGCCTACTCTACAAATACTTAGTTTTTTCAAAAATAAAATCAATTCTTTTTAACTAATAAGTATTTTTATTATTGGTATTTAAAGCCTATGAAATAGCTCATTGGTAAAACCGTTTACCAATCGGCTGAGATTCCTGCACTAAACTGAGTTACAAAGTAAATTTATGTGTGAGATGCTGGATTGCGCGATCGCACTAAATAACCGCAACGATGTTCGCCGTTGATTAGCCAGTGGGTACGTTCGACTAGACAGTCTGGAAGAACAGCCGCAAACATTTCCAGTTCATGTCCGCAAACGCTGGGAAATGATTCCGCAACGTTGGAAATTGCACAGTTATGTTCCATGAAGATAAATCTCTCATCCTCTGACTCGCTAGGGGAATCTACAGGGTGATATTCGGCCATGAAACCTTCAGCTTTTCGCAGTTCGACTAAGTTAGCTACTCTATCTCGCAGCGAACCGTTACCGACGCGATCGCGATATTCTTGGGCTTTGCGTTGCCATTGTTTTTGTAAAATTGTCTTAAATTGGTCATGTCCCACGGTTTCGGCGATGGTATCCAATAAGGATACGGCAAAATCACCGTGGCGATCGCTTGCTGCTTTATTTATCCGTTCTCGCCCTTGGCGGCTTAATTGATAAACGTGTTGTGGTCGCCCCATCCCCGCTTGTGTTGTATTAGTATATACAACTAACTCCTCCGCCTCTAAATCCTTAAGATGACGACGAACGGCTTGGGGACTAACTTCTAAAACGGTAGCCAAGTCCAGTGCTGTTGCCTGTGAGTGTTTTAGAAGATACTCTAAAATCTCTTGTTTTGTTGAAATCTGCTGAGTAGTCGCCATCTTCTTCCAAAAATTTTTTAAGAAAATTTGACTTTGACAACATTGTTGTTGTTAATCTAGCTTAAAATGAAGATACATTAAACAACATCTATGTTGTTTTACTCTCCACCCCCATTCTAACAGCCACCTCACCACTCAGTAATACGAGATGAGAATCGGCTAGAACACAGCCCGTCTCCATCCTTAAAGATTCAGAACCGAACACGAGAGAACACTACCGATGAGTGCCACTGTAAAAACCTTAGTCAACCAACCTTACAAGTACGGCTTTGTCACCGAAATTGAAGCCGACACTATTCCGCGTGGACTGAATGAGGATGTCGTCCGCCTAATCTCCGCCAAGAAGAACGAACCGGAGTTTATGCTGGAGTTTCGCCTCAGAGCGTTTCGCCAGTGGCAAAAAATGACGGAACCAACTTGGCCCAGCGTCAAGTATCCGCCCATAAACTATCAGGATATCATTTATTATTCTGCGCCCAAACAGAAGAAAGAAAAACTCAACAGTTTAGATGAAGTTGATCCCACCCTTATAGAAACCTTCGAGAAGTTGGGTATTCCTCTATCTGAACAGAAGCGTTTGGCAAACGTCGCCGTAGATGCGATTTTCGATAGCGTATCTGTTGCTACCACCTTCAAAGAAAAACTCGCCAAAGACGGCGTTATTTTCTGTTCCATTTCCGAAGCCTTGCGGGAACATCCAGAACTGGTAAAAAAATATCTGGGTAGCGTCGTTCCCATTGCTGACAACTATTTCGCCGCCCTCAACGCGGCAGTATTTAGTGATGGTTCCTTTGTCTATATTCCTAAAGGCGTAAAATGTCCGATGGAACTGTCTACCTACTTCCGCATCAACTCCGGCGATACAGGACAATTTGAGCGGACTTTGATTGTGGCTGAAGAAGGTAGCTATGTTTCCTACCTGGAAGGTTGTACTGCGCCTATGTATGACAGCAACCAATTACACGCGGCTGTGGTGGAACTCGTCGCCTTGGATAATGCGGAGATTAAATACTCCACCGTGCAGAACTGGTATGCTGGGGATGCGAATGGTAAAGGTGGGATTTATAATTTTGTTACCAAGCGCGGTTTGTGCAAAGGTGTCAACTCGAAGATTTCTTGGACACAGGTAGAAACTGGTTCGGCTATTACTTGGAAGTATCCCAGTTGCGTGTTAGTTGGGGATAACTCCGTAGGGGAATTTTACTCGGTGGCGCTGACAAATAATATGCAGCAAGCCGACACCGGGACGAAGATGATTCATATCGGCAAAAATACCCGTAGTACGATTATCTCAAAAGGGATCTCTGCTGGTCAATCTAGTAATAGTTACCGGGGTTTGGTGAAGATTAACCCCACAGCCGAAGGCGCAAGGAACTATTCACAGTGTGACTCGATGTTAATTGGCGATAATGCCCACGCTAATACTTTCCCCTATATTCAAGTGCAGAACAACACAGGTAAGGTAGAGCATGAAGCTTCTACTTCCAAAATTGGGGAAGATCAGTTATTTTTCTTCGCTCAACGGGGTATTTCTTCAGAAGATGCTATTTCGATGATGATTAGCGGCTTCTGCAAGGATGTGTTTAATCAGCTACCGATGGAGTTTGCTGTCGAAGCTGATAAACTATTGAGCCTGAAATTAGAAGGTAGTGTGGGTTAACGCTTGTAGTAAGCACTTTAGTGCTGACAGATGGCGCTGAAGCGCCTACTACAAACCAAGAAATAAAGAGAGAGAGAACATGATTATTGAAAATAGTAACGTTGTGCTGTCGGTACGAGATTTGACGGCTGAGGTTGATGGTACTCCTATTCTCAAGGGTGTAAATCTTGAGGTGCGTTATGGTGAAATCCATGCGATTATGGGGCCGAATGGTTCGGGTAAGAGTACGTTTTCTAAGGTGTTGGCGGGACACCCTGCTTACACTGTGACTGGTGGGGAGATAATTTTCCAAGGACAGAATTTGCTGGAGTTGGAACCGGAGGAACGGGCGAGGGCTGGGGTGTTTTTGGCTTTCCAGTATCCTTTGGAAATTCCTGGTGTAAGTAATTTGGATTTCTTGCGGGTGGCGTACAATTCTCGTCGCAAGGCCCAAGGTTTAGAAGAAATTGATACTTTTGATTTTGATGACTTGATTGAGGAAAAGTTGGAAGTGGTGAAGATGAACCCCGCTTTCCTCAACCGGAGTGTGAATGAAGGGTTTTCTGGTGGGGAGAAGAAGCGCAATGAGATTCTGCAAATGGCGCTGCTAGAACCGAAGTTGGCAATTTTGGATGAGACTGACTCTGGTTTAGATATTGATGCGTTGAAAATTGTGGCTCATGGTGTGAACCAACTCACCAGCCCGGACAATGCCACAATTATGATTACTCACTACCAACGGTTACTCGACTATATCATCCCTGATTTTGTCCATGTGATGGCGCGGGGACAGATAATTAGAAGTGGTGGTAAGGAATTGGCGTTGGAATTAGAGTCTCGCGGTTATGACTGGCTGCTAGAAGAAACTGCTGTTGAGGTGGGTGTGTAATGACGATACAAGTTTCTCCTAGTGCAATTGCTAATTCGGAAGCGGTGAATTTGACATCGGCTTTGTTAGATAGGGATGCTTATCTGTTGGGCTTGTTAAATCAAGTAACAGTACCACCTACGGAAGGTTGGTTACAGGAAGTACGCGACAGTGCAAAAAATTGGGTGCGTCACTCAGTTATTCCTACTACCCGCGAGGAAGAATGGCGGTTTACTGATTTATCTGAGTTGCGGAAGGTAGAATTTCAAGCTGGAAAAGTACAACCAGTTGATGTTTCCGCGCTGAGTTTGTCGGAAGCCGTTAATAGCCGGTTGGTGTTTGTAAATGGGGTATATGCGCCTGAGTTATCAGTAGTTGCAGATTTACCCAAGGGTGTAGTTGTTGGTAATTTATCAGCCTTACCCAGCACCGAGCAAGAGCGCGTACAAAAATATTTAGCACAGTCTGAAGGTGCATTAGAAGTATTCACCGCCTTGAATACGGCTGGTATATCTGATGTGGCGGTGGTGTTGGTAGCGAAGAATGTCATCGTGCAAACACCAATACATCTATTATTTATATCTGTGGCTGGTGAGAAGGCGACAATTTCCCAACCCCGCGCTTTGGTGGTGGCGGAAAGCGGTTCTCAGGTGAGTGTAATTGAAGAGTTTGTCACCCCAGCAGAGGGGGTTTACCTTACCAACGCCGTTACGGAAATTGCGATCGCCGACAATGCCCAAGTAGTTCACACTAGAGTTGAGAGGGATAGTAAAGTCGCCTTCCATATCGGCAAAACTGCGGTAACTCAAGCCCGTTACAGTCGCTATACTTGTCACGCTGTCAGCTTGGGTGGAAAGATATCCCGCCATAACTTAGAAGTGTTGCAGACTGGTGAACAAACTGAAACCAGCCTCAACGGTTTGACAATGATAGCTGGTAATCAATTGGCGGATACTCACAGTGCGATCGCACTCAATCATCCCTATGGTACAAGCAACCAACTGCATAAATGTATTGTAGGCGATCGCGCTCACGCAGTCTTCAACGGTAAAGTTTTCGTCCCCAAACCAGCACAGCTTACCAACGCAGCCCAATTAAACCGTAACCTACTGCTATCATCCAAAGCCAGAGTAGACACCAAACCCCAATTAGAAATTACCGCCGACAACGTAAAATGCGCCCACGGTGCAACAGTCAGCCAGTTAGAAGACGATGAAATATTCTACCTGCAAAGCCGAGGCATTGACAGCAATGACGCACGCAAATTACTAGTCAACGCCTTCGCCGCCGAAATCATCAACCAAATACCCATCCCCTCCCTACGAGACAAACTCCTAAACACAGTCACCAGTTACAAGTCTCTAACCAATGACTAATGACTAATGACTAATGACTAATGACTAACAAAAAATGACTTACACTCCTACCAAAACCCTTGCAGATAAAGTCCGCGCTGACTTCCCCTTATTAAATCAGGAAGTCAACGGCAAAACCCTAGTCTACCTAGACAACGCCGCCACATCACAAAAACCCTTGTTCGTTTTAAATACCCTCAAGGATTATTACGAGCAATATAACGCCAACGTGCATCGTGGCGCTCACACCCTCAGCGCCAAAGCCACCGACGCATACGAAGCCGCACGAGATAAAGTAGCGAAATTTATCAACGCCGCCTCCCGTCAAGAAATTGTTTACACCCGCAACGCCAGCGAAGCTATTAACTTAGTTGCTTATAGCTGGGGGATGAACAACTTACAACAAGGCGACGAAATTATTCTGTCGGTGATGGAACACCACAGTAATATAGTTCCTTGGCAATTTGTCGCCCAAAAAACAGGCGCAGTTCTCAAATTTGTGGAACTGACACCAGAGCAAACTTTTGATTTGGAACAGTTTAAACAACTGATTTCCGAAAAAACTAAATTAGTTTCTATAGTTCATGTTTCTAACACATTGGGTTGTATAAATCCAGTGGCAGAGATTGCGGAAATTGCTCACAGATACGGCGCGAAATTCTTAGTTGATGCTTGTCAAAGTGTGCCTCATATGCCTGTCGATGTCCAGCAAATTGGCTGTGACTGGTTAGTAGCATCGGGACATAAAATGTGCGCTCCTACAGGCATAGGTTTCTTGTATGGCAAGCTGGAATTATTAGAAGCAATGCCGCCATTTTTCGGTGGTGGTGAGATGATTGCTGAGGTATATTTAGATCATTCTACTTATGCCGAATTACCACATAAATTTGAAGCTGGTACACCTGCAATTGGGGAAGCGATCGCCCTTGGTGCAGCCATAGATTATCTTATGGATATAGGCATGGATAAAATTCACGCCTACGAAGCCGAGTTAACAGCCTATTTGTGGCAACAACTAGCACAAATACCCCAAATTACCCTCTACGGCCCCAAACCCGACGCTAATGGAGAAGGTAGAGCCGCTTTAGCGACATTTACCGCCGCCGGAGTCCACGCCAACGACTTATCTACACTATTAGATCAAGAAGGCGTAGCCATCCGTTCAGGACATCACTGCACACAACCATTACACCGCCACTTGGGTTTAGCCGCCACCGCCCGCGCCAGCCTCTCTTTCTACAACACCCGCGAGGAAATTGATGTCTTCATCAAAGCACTCAAGGAAACTCTGGAATTTTTCGCCAACGTGTTTGGTTAAAGTTTAGGTGGGCAATGCCCACCTTTTTTAAAAAGCTAGTCTAGTTTTTGAACAAACAATTCTATGTCTTCTAAAGCTTTTTCATAGTTGTTGACAGGTAGTCTAACATCACTCCCATCTGGCATTATATATTTAGATTGAGTAGGAAGGATAAACATAGGTATCCCAAGAGAAGAAGATACTTTACCTGATGTGTGAAAATCTTTGATATCTGAAACGTAATACTCCTGCCATTGATCAATATTGTTTGGATTATCCCTCTTCTGTCAGTTTCCGGATATAATGAATAGAAGAAAGGAAAGATAAAACTCTACAAGGTAAGTAGAGCAATGGATGTAGAATTACAAATCCTGAAACATCTGCCAAGGGATGCCCAGCCAACAGTTGCGCT
>DATNQO010000182.1:0-33860 GCA_036704005.1 Leptolyngbyaceae cyanobacterium
TTTTATTCAGGTGCGGTAGATGGGGTTTATAACGAAAGTACAGCAAATGCTGTGTCTCAATTCAAACAAGCGGCTGGCTTGACTCCAGATGGTGTGGTTGATGCTGCTACTTGGCAAAGATTATTTCCTAATCAACCAACAGGTACATCAACGGCTGTTGTACCAAACACAACACCTAATGCGCCTGCAACCTCAACAAGTGATTTTCCTGTTCCCACTCAGTCTGCAAATACTCCTGCAACTACTCCTACAGCTAACCCCAGAGTGACAACTCCTACTCCACTAGCTAACACAAGACCTGAGCCAAGACCAGCTAACACAAGACCTGCTCCTAATCAAGTTGTGAGAACTAGACCTGCTCCCCCCAGAACTACAACGCCTACTCCTAGACAACAAACAACTACTCAAAGGACATCTTCCGCCCCGCGCCTTAGCCCCACACCCCCATCTCAACGGATTTCTGGTATACAATACACTACCGAAGGCTGGCCGATTTTGCGTGTGGGGATGAAAAATGCTGAAGTAACTAGATTGCAACAAAGATTGAGTCAGCTTGGTCTTTTAAAGGGTGGTGTTGATGGATATTTTGGAGTGCAGACTGAAGATGCACTCAAAGCTGCTCAAAAACGCTATGGTATAGAACCTGATGGTGTGGCTGGTGGTGCGACTTGGGAAGCACTAGCAAGGCGATCGCCTACTACAGGGCGTAGCACATCATCCCAGCAACGTTAAGCTAAAGTAAGTATTATCTGCTGAGTTTGTCATCCTTAAAAGATATCTAAACTCAGCACTAAGTAAGCCGTTGAAAATAAATCAAATTATGTTAACGAATGTAAAGTTATCACAATTGAGTTCGTAGTAAGGACTTTAGTCCTTTTTTTCAGGACTAAAGTCCTTACTACAAACCTTGATTTATTTAGACCGTTCTACTTAAGTTAATTCTTACAGTCAAAAAGTAAAAATTCTCTCAATTTATTACTGATTTCTGCCAAACAACAACTGATGAAACACTTTTTATTGACATGGCTCGGTACTGCGTTGGCTTTGCTGATTACTGCCCATATTGTGCCGGGATTCGCTGTTAAAGGTTTTATAACTGCTCTGGTTGCTGTTATAGTGATAGGGTTAGTCAATGCTTTAATTCGACCAATACTCAGCATTTTATCTTTCCCCATTACCTTACTAACTTTTGGGTTATTCACATTTGTAATTAATGCTTTAACCCTATGGTTGGCTAGCGCTATCACACCAGGTTCTGATTTTAAGATTGAAGGCTTTTTTGCTGCTTTTTTGGGTTCAATTGTTCTCTCTATTGTTTCCAGCTTTATTAATTACGTTTTGAGATCAGTTGAATAATATAGTTACTAATTCAAAATTTGTGGCTATGGGCGATCGCGATCGTGACGACTCCTGGTTCCCCCGGTAAGCGAAAAATTTGTTTGGGAACTAAAAGCTTTACCCCTAAGAGCTGTTTTTCACTGGCTGAAGCCGCAAGCATAGCCGCAGCCTCAGCAACGCTGGCGGTTCCTACTTTTGCAGCGATCGCTTCACTGGGGTGAGGTACAGTAACATGAGTCAGCATTTCTGCGCTAAAAGTTTTTAAAGGCAATTTGCACAAGCTGCAATACTCTAGTAAACCGGGTTCTGATGCTTTTGTATCAATAGTAGCAATACCTGTAATTACTTTTTGATCAAGTTGATTTTCTTGGAAGACTTGGTTAATTGCTGCGGCGATTAAGTGATGAGAAACACCTGCTTGACAACCAAATCCTACCCACAAGTTTTCTGCAAACCGCCGTTGTCCATTAATTTTAGTTTTCACTACTAACTTTGTAGCTAGGTAGAACTTGACACTTTTGAGTTTTATGTAATTAAAAAACTTGTAGACTATACTATTTGGACGTTTACTAAGATACTGATAAACTGATAGTTAGAATACTGTTCTCAGAAATGAAAAACTATATATTAAGCATATCTAGCACAGTAGGAAACATCGAGGGAGGACAAGGTAAAAATAGAAAGTATATTTACTTTTCTAGTTTTGTTTCCTTGATACCTTGGAAACACATACATTTTACCTGGTCTACTTCGGTGTTTCAATTTCTTCATTTGATTGACGATAGCTTCGTCAAAATGTTGCACAGTAAATTTTTTTGATTAGCTTTTCATTTCTGAGTTTTATTTTTATACCTCCTTGGTATTTAATTAAATAACGTGATTTCACTTGCTTGTCAAGATGCCTATTCATGATTTTACGACATAAAAAATTTATGTCAGGATTTACTAAAGAATAGTCTCTCATCTATATTAAATCCTAATTTTTCACCCCAGCTAGCTGCATCTGTTTTGCTTATTTTTCTGCTGAATCAACTTTGTGATAAATGGTATTTCGTTGTTGGTAAGGTCTGCCTAAAGAAGCGATCGCATTTTGCAATGTCTCTACTTCCATACAAGTACCACCCACAGCACCAGCCATTGTGGTGATGTGTTCTTCCATCAATGTGCCACCGATATCATTACAACCCCACTTTAGGGCTTCGGTAGCCCCAGCTAGTCCCAACTTCACCCAACTCGGCTGATGGTTTGGTATCCAATTGCCTAAGTAAATCCTTGCTACCGCACCTAATAATAGGGCATCGGCTAACACTGGTTGGTCGCGTCCTACACGGCGACGTAAAGATTTAGGCGCTTCTTGACCAACAAAAGGCAGGACAATAAACTCGGTAATGCGGGCTGGGTATTGCTGATGGACGGCTGTTTGTTGTAGCGATCGCAATTTTTCCAAATGCCCAATTTGTTGTTCTGGGGTTTCAATATGCCCTGATAAGATGGTGCTGGTGGTATATAAGCCTAACTTATGGGCTGTACCGATAATTTCTAACCAAGTAGCGGTATTAATTTTTTCTGGGCAGAGTATGCGCCGCACTTCATCATCTAACACTTCGGCGGCTGTGCCTGGCATGGAATCAACACCAGCATTTTGCAAAGCAGAGATGACATCAATATATTCGAGTCCGTCTACTCTGGCGATAAACTGCACCTCTTGGGGTGAGAAAGCATGGAGATGAATTTGCGGATATTCTTGCTTGATAGTTTCCACTAGTTTAAGGTAATAAGGCAGAGATTTACCGTTAATCTGCGCCTGTGGGTGCAATCCTCCCTGCATACAGATTTCCGTTGCCCCTCTTTGCACCGCATCATGGGTTTTTTCCAGAATAGCCGCCCAATCTAACCAATAAGCGTCAACATCTCCATCATCTCGGCGGAATGCACAAAAACTACAGTGCTGCTCGCAAATGTTAGTAAAGTTAATATTACGGTTAATCACGTAAGTAACAGTATCACCGGCTTGCAGTTGGCGGAGTTTGTCAGCCGTAGCGCGAATAGCTGCGATCGCCCCTGCGTCAGTTTGCTTGAGTAATACTACTCCCGCTTGCGGCGATATATCATCCCCTACCAAGGCACGCTCAAGAATTGCATCAATCGTCTTATAGTTCACAGTTAATTAAAAATTTTTATATAAAATTTGAGCTTTACTAGCCTAGACACAGCAGATTTATTATTTACCATACTAAAAAATTATACAACTTTTACAGTTTTTTTTTACAAGATAATTGACCACATGGTATTGTAAGTCATATTACTTATGCTGTTCTATTACTAATAGGGCCAAATTTTACCAATAGCACTAAAGTTTTAACTTTGTCTCATTTAATTAGTTAAACTTTTTCTGTAATTCTCAAAATGAAATTACCAAAATTTAATCCAGCTTTAGTAATTATCTTATCAGGTATAATTTTTTCCTTATACTTACTCTCGCAAGTACCTGATGACATTTATTTTAGTGGAGATGCTGGACTAAAAGCGCTACTTACACGACAGCTTAGTGCAGGAAAGCTAAATTTTGATTTAAATTTAACAGTACCCCTGTGGGTAAAAAACCTCTGGGATAATGGGCTGTATCCATTTGAGCCACCCTTTAGTTATAAAATAGCTAATCGTTATTACATTACATTCCCCTTCACTTTTCCTTTAGTCACCGCACCTTTTCATGCCTTATTTGGTTATCGAGGTTTCTATATAGTTCCCCTATTATCTACCTGGGTAATCTGGTTTAATTTCTATCGGATTTGTCAGTTTTTTCAAGTTAGTGTAGTAGCAACATCCGTTGGTCTTGCCACATTAATATTTGCTTCCCCGCTTACTATGTATAGTGCGATGTATTGGGAGCATACACTTGCAGTTAGTCTAGCTTTTAGTGGATTGGTAATTGTTTTAACTAAGGGCGAAGAAACTTTTACTAAAAAAGAAGCTGTGACTAGTGGTGTCTTGATTGGCTTGTCTGTTTGGTTTAGACCTGAATTTCTGGCATTAGTAGCGATTATACTACCGCTAATTGTGGTTTCCTATTGGTTTAATTTAGGCAAATTCAACATTATTGACAAGCAAAAAACTTTATTTATCTTTGCTTTGCTGACTACGATTGTTGGCTTTTTTATCGCCAATAAATTGATTTATAATCATCCTCTAGGCGCTCATGCACTACAAGTAGTAGAAGAATTTTCACTGCAAAAAAGGCTCACAACTGCAAAGATAATTTTAGGGAAATTGTGGAATAATTTCCGAGAATACTTTCCTATCGTATATTTCATAATTGTTTTTACAGGATTGTCAGTGTTTTATAAAAAAATAAAACTGACATCCGTCATGCAAAAGATTTTAGTGATATCTATCCCATTCATTTTTCTAGTACCTGTACTGTTACCCAGTGATGGCGGTAAGCAGTGGGGGCCTAGATTTTTATTGATTCTGATTCCCCTATTAAGCCTACTAACAGTATTTCTCCTAGAATCTAGTTTTTCTCTCAAAAAGTTTGGCATTAAATATATTAGTAGCGCTGTCTTTGTCGCATTTTTTGTTCTTGGCGTTCATACAAATACAATCATGGGTTTAAATCATAGCTATTACGCAGGAAATGCTGAAGCTGTTGATATCCTAAATTTTTTCCGTAAAGATAATTACAAAATTGTAGCCGTTGCTCATCAATATATCAGCCAAAGTTTTGAATCAGCTTTTAAAGACAAAATATTTTTCCTCACGAAGACACCAGATGCTGTGAGAAAGTTGAGTTTAGCACTGCATGAACAAGGTTATGATAATTTTGTTTATGTATGTGCCTCTTATGATCCATGTTACTCTTCACCAACCATCCCAAATAAGCTAAATATTGCAGCTAAAGACAAACCTTTGCTTGTGCAATTAACAGAAATCAAAAAAAATAAGAAATACATTGTTCAAGAAGCTAAGATTCTGCAAGCAGAAGTTAAATAAATTTGTAGATTAAGTTTGTAGTAAAGGCTTTAGCCTTCCTTTAACAGTAAACAGTGAACAGTTATCAGTTATCAGTTATCAGTTTCTTGGGGAAACACCACACCAATTGGTGGAAGGGGTTGGTGGCTAAAGCCTTTACACAACAGCAATAAAGTCACAGAAAAATCCACACCACTTTTTGCCTCTCCTACTGAGTATTCACTGCAAATTTGTTTTGTCTTTACATAAGCTTGTTCAACAGCGAAAATGTCTTCCAGTTTTTTACCAGCAGTCAATAACACTCTGTAACTTTTAGAGAAGCTAAAAGCTTCATTTAATAATATTTACTAGCATAGTATTAGTATTGAAAATAACAAAAATCTTTAGTATTTTTTCTTAAGAAAATTCTTTAGCTATACTTAACGCAATTATCACAAAAGCCTAGAAATATTGCTGGTATCATTATGAGAATACCGTATAAGCAAATATATTGATGAATCCTGGGTTGCCAGTTGCGAAACTAAACAAGTTAGTTTCCTTACAAACATTAGCATTAGGCGCGATCGCCATCGCCGTATTTCTACGTTTAGTAAATTTAGGTGGTCGAGAATTTTGGTACGATGAAATACTATCCTTACTCTTGGCTACAGGACAGAAAAGCGCATATGAAACCCCTGGGAATGTACCCATAGCCCTGGCAGAATATCTATCGCTATTTACCATACCTAATGAATCTGGTTTTGGGGCTGTGATCTCAACTGTGAAAACTTTACTGTTGAGTTTGTTGGGGGGGGAACCTCATCCACCGTTATTTTATTTGAGTCAGCATTTGTGGTTGCGTCTGTTTGGTAACAGCGAAGCAGCAATGCGGAGTTTAAATACATTATTCAGCATTGGAGCGATCGCTAGTGCTTACAGTTTAGGAAAAGTCGTCATCGGACATCGTGGCGGGTTACTGCTAGCGGCGTTTTTAGGACTCAACCCCTTTTATCTATTCCACTCTCTGAATGTGCGGATGTATGCACCTTTAGTTTTGTGGACAACACTAAGTGCAACAGCACTTCTGCATTTGATTGAAAAACCCACTACCTCAAAAGCTACACATACCCGTCGTCAACAGTTGCAGTGGAATATCCTTTTAATTGGTGCAGTTGCTGCTGGGTTGCTAACATTTTATCTTTATTTATATTGGGTAGTAGCTTTAGCTATTGTCGTACTTTATCTTGACAGAAAGCATTGGTGGCAACATGGTTTGCGTTTAGGCGCGGGAATAGCGTTAACCATTCCTTGGATGTTGTGGGGAGGTATTAAACAAATTCGTAGTGCAGATTTAAAAAGATTTGGTGTTATCAAAGATGCGGGTTCAGCGATATTAATTCACTTACAGGATACAGTTAAGACATTAGCAAGTAATTTAATATTAGGAGACTGGGTAACAAGCTTACCAACAATCAGTATAGTTATAGTTGGTTGTTTAGCGATCGCCTTCATCATCACCTCTAGCCGAAAACTTTGGCAACAGGGTGAACGCAGTAACTTGACAGTAGCTTTAATACTAGGAATTTTGCCTCTGTTACTGGCTTTGATGTTAGATATTGTCACCAAAAAATCCACTTTAAATTTTGGTGGCGGAAGAACCATGATCATCATTCTTCCAGGGTGTCTATTATTGCTAACTTTGTGGTTAGAAAAAGCCATTTCCACCCAATGGCGTACATTGATAGCTGCTAGTTTGTTACTGTTATATCTCACCATTGGGTTTAGTGATTATAGTTTACGGCAACGCTCAGTTTTTCATTCAATTGCCGAACTAGTCACACAACAAGCCCAACAACCCACTTTAATCGCTATGAACTCTAAAGCTTGGGGTCATGTTTTGCGTTTAGCATACTACAGTTCCCCCAAAGTTCCAGTAATGTTATTAGCTGAACACCCTGCTAATTTGGCGACTTCACTAGAAAAAGTTCTCCAAGATGAACCACAGAAATATTCTAGTGTGCTTTGGTTAGAAAGTGAAAATCCTGTTTGGTCAAAATTGAAAACACAAGCAGAGATAGAACAAGAACATAATAAAGTTCAGCAAATTCTCTCAAAACAATTTCAAATAAAACACACTCAAAATATCACAGGAACGATGAGCTTAGACAATTTCACGGTTAAGGTTTACAACCGTTCTGCCAATAGTTGAAATCACAATTAATATATTAATTCTCAATGGCTTTGACGAATCTATTAAAATACATCAAAGCCATTGGGAAATTTTTATTAATATTTCCGTATAAATACAGCACTTTTCACCTTGATGATGTACATTCATCTAGCCTCTAACCCCTATTCTAAGCGCCTCTGTTCCTTTGCAAAGTGTACTGAACTCAACTGAAAAAGGCTGTATATTTAAGTATGTAAGAAAATATCTTGACAAACCCTCTACGTACCTACCCTGTGGGAACCCTAACCGCGAAGGCGCTAACCTCCGTGTACCTCTGCTTTAAAAAACGCATACTCTATGCAGCTTAAAAAACAAAAGGTATTAAGTACGAATTTTAACCAAGACTTTAAAATCTCCCATTAAGTCTAAAAAACTCATAAACTTTCAGGAATTATATTCATAAAAGTTACTGAGGTGCTGCATACTTAAGAAATCACAGTATACATATATTTATTTAACCTGTTTAAAATAATTTCACCTCTAGATCCCGCAAGTTCTCTACCTCACTGATAAAGCTGCACTCAACAAAACACCGTATAATCTCTATCTGGTAATTCCTCCCCTACCTTTATGAATATCAACACAACCAAAGAACTATTAGCAGTCCCCACTGGCCCACTACAAGTTTCCGATGTACCACCTAACAGCGTTGATACAAATCATCAGGATATATATTTTTCCCTGATAATTCCTACCTATAAAGAACGGGACAATATTGAGAATGTCATCGAAATCTTAAGTCAAACCTTGGATGAATTTATCCCTGGAGATTACGAATTAATTGTGGTGGATGATGATAGTCCCGATATGACTTGGGAAGTGGCTCAATCTTTGACGGAAGAATATCCCCAGTTACGAGTCATGCGACGACAAGAGGAAAGGGGACTATCTTCCGCAGTAGTTCGTGGTTGGCAAGTGGCGAGGGGACGCATTCTAGGGGTAATTGATGGAGATTTACAACATCCACCAGAAGTATTGACCCAACTATTGACAAAAATGTCCGAAGGTGCTGATTTGGCATTAGCCAGCCGTCACGTAGATGGTGGTGGTGTTAGTAGTTGGAGTGTAGTGAGACGCTTCTTATCTCGTGGCGCTCAAGTGTTGGGTTTGGTCATTTTACCAGGAGTTTTAGGTAGAGTTTCCGACCCCATGAGCGGTTATTTTATGGTGCGTCGTAGTAGCATAGCAGGCGCAACACTCAATCCTGTAGGCTACAAAATTCTGTTAGAGGTCATTGGCCGGGGTAATGTTGGCAATATTGGCGAAGTTGGTTATGTCTTTTGCGAACGCCAACAGGGTGAAAGTAAAGTTACCTGGAAGCAATATATAGATTATATCCATCACCTAGTACGTTTACGTTTATCTACTGGGCGTGTAGGTAGAGTCAAGCAAAGAATTAATTTCCCTCTAGATCGATTTGTCCGTTTTGGTTTGGTGGGATTGAGTGGTGTGTTTGTCGATATGGCACTGCTTTACTTACTCAGTGACCCCTCAACTTTGGCTTTACCTGTGACTCTCAGCAAATTGATTGCTGGTGAAACAGCTATTTTCAATAATTTTCTGTGGAATGACGCTTGGACGTTTGCTGATGTATCTACCAGACAACAGGAATGGCATCAACGCCTCAAGCGATTTGTCAAGTTCAATGTTATTTGTTTGGCAGGACTGCTGTTGAATGTGGTGGTTTTGCAGTTAGTGCTTAATTTTCTGATTCCCAACCGCTACATTGCTAACCTAATTGCGATCGCAGTTGCTACCATTTGGAACTTCTGGGTTAACCTCAAACTCAGCTGGCGAGTTACCGACGTGAAATAGTTGCTGAACTTAAGTCGTCCATGAAAGTCTAATATACAAATTAACTTGTTCTAGCGCTTGGCTTCTCGCAAGGAATAAATTGGTTTGTATAATTGGCACTCTAAAATTTCCACTCGTTGGTTACATCCTCTACTCTTACTGGGATGGTTTATCATCGGTCTGGGCTTGCGTTTCACCCACCTGACCGCCAAGCCTCCTTGGACTGATGAATTTGCGACTTTAGTTTTTAGTTTGGGGAATAGTTTTTTACCAGTACCCCTAGATCAGGCGATCGCACCTGATATTCTCCTGCAACCCCTACAACCAAACCCAGTTGCGACCATTGGCGATGTCACCCATAACTTAACTACAGAGGACAACCATCCACCACTGTACTTTGTGCTAGTCCATTTGTGGATGAACTTATTCCCCAATCAAGGAAAATATGTCTCTCTATTTGCGGCGCGTTCATTTCCTGCTTTACTAGGGGCAATCTCAATTCCCCTAGCTTATGGCTTAGGTAAATTAGCCTTCCGTTCCCGCCTAGTAGGACAGCTAGCGGCGGCAATGATGGCAGTCTCACCTTACGCTGTTTACTTAGCACAGGAAGCACGTCATTACACATTAGCCATCATCTGGGTTATTGCATCCCTGTCTTGCTTAGTCATCGCCACAGGCCACCTACAACACCGCATATTAATACCGCTTTGGTTAATCATCTCTTGGGTGGGAATTAATGCTTTAGGCATCGCCACACATTATTTCTTTACCCTAACTCTGGGTGCAGAAGCCTTGGTCTTGATATTTTTGGCTTGGCAACAATCTCAACAAGCAAAAACTTTAGTATTTCTCTCTTCCCTTTGGTGGCGCATTTATGCTGTCGCTTTTGGTACTGTCGTCTCAGGTTTAGTTTGGCTACCAGGTTTTTTAGAGAATCGCTATCGCAGTAGTTTAACAGAGTGGATTCAATTTGAGGGCATCAGCTTAAACTTACTCAACCCAATTTTCCAAGCTTTCGCCGCATGGGTGACAATGATTATGCTGCTGCCAGTAGAATCAGCACAGCTAGCAGTAGTCATAGTTTCCGGTTTGCTGATGCTAATTTTCGCGATTTGGGCAACACCGATTTTAGTTCGTGGCTACAAATTCCAACTACAGCAACCCCAAAACCGTCTGGCGACTCAAGTATTGACTGGAGTAGTCTTGAGTGCGATCGCTTTATTCTTTATCTTGACTTATATTTTTGGTATAGATATTACACGCGGTGCGCGTTACAACTTTGTCTATTTTCCATCTGTAATTATCCTTGTGGGTGCTAGCCTAGCCGCCTGTTGGTATACTTCCCAAAAAGCCGTGACATTGATTTGGCTTATGGGTTTGCTCAGTGCTATCACGGTTGTTTTTAATTTAGGTTATCAAAAATACTACCGTCCCGATTTATTAGCGCCGATAATTCAACAAAATTCCCAAGTTCCGGTTCTCATCGCCACAACCCACAAAAGCTTAGTCCAAACCGGGGAAATGATGGGGATAGCTAGGGAGTTAGAATCGTCTGCACAACCCACCACTCAGTTTCTCCTAGCCCATCAAGAAAAAGACCCAAATCAGTCTACCCAAGTATTAGAAAATACCTTAAAACAACTACCACGGCCTTTTGACTTATGGCTAGTAAATTTCCACGCCCCAATAGCCGCAGAAGCTAAAAAATGTGTAGTTCAGACGAAATCCTTACCACTTGTAGATGGCTATGAGTATCAATTGTATCAATGTAGGTAAAAAACATCGAGTTTACATATTTTTAGCTAAAACAAAAAGAAGCCTCTCTCCTAACCTTTAGGGGAGTGTGTGGAGTACGCCACCTAAAATTCGCTATTATATGTTTTTGCTCTGTGCAAGACTAAATAAATTGGGAACCTCTCGAACTTTCAGATTATTACCTGTGGTTTGAGAGTCCCCAAGAAAGTGAATTACTACTACTGCTAGTAAGCAAAATAACGCTTACTGATGGCGATCGCTTCTAACTAAAGTAATAAATTATTAAGAAAAACCAAAAATTTATTCTAATTTCAGTATAGAGTCTGTTTTTTAGTCAAAAATATCACCAATAAATTAGGGCAGGAGAGAAGGTTTATGATTCATTTTTGCCCTAACCCATGCAACGACTGCCATAAATTATAGTTACGTTGTTTTTTGTCCCACTATTCATCATCGCCCTTTTCATCATTCCCAGCAGCAACAAAAGCCCTTTCCCTTGCGTACGTACATCGCCGTAGTTTACATAACTTAAAAAAGCGTTGATGATTTTATAAATACCTGCACGAATGCAACTCTGGTTATTTATTACTCAAATGGGCGATATTAAAACACTAATTATTGACAACTACGACTCCTACACCTTTAATCTCTACCAGATGATTGCAGAAATCAACGGAGAGCTGCCCCTCGTTGTTCGTAACGATCAATTAGACTGGTATGAATTAAAACAACAAGCTTTTGATAATATAGTAATTTCTCCTGGCCCTGGTCGTCCAGAAAACTCGAAAGATTTTGGTGTCTGTCAACAGTTACTCCAAGATTTTGTCAATGTTCCCATACTTGGTGTTTGCCTTGGTCATCAAGGAATAGGTCATTATTATGGTGGTAAGGTAATTCACGCACCAGAACCTAAACACGGGCGCTTGAGTGATGTTTACCATCATGGTTGTGATTTATTCCAAGAAATACCCTCACCCTTCCATGTTGTCCGCTATCATTCCTTGTTAGTTTCTCAAGAATTGCCCAGTTGTTTAGAAAAAGTCGCTTGGACTGAAGACGGCTTAGTGATGGGGTTGCGACATCGCCACCTGCCATTATGGGGTGTGCAGTTCCATCCAGAATCCATTTGTAGTGAGTATGGATATCAACTGCTGCAAAACTTCAAAAAAATTACTGAAGAATCAATCAAGCGAAATGATTCTGTTGGGGTAGGTATCCTCAGCGCCTCGAAAATACAAGGGAAGGGCATCTTGCCCATCCCACAAAAGGATAATTCAAATCATGCCGCAAATATACAAGGACAAAATGATAAATATGGCTTCAAATTAGCAAGGAAAATTTTTCCTATTTCCACTACTTCAACACAAGCCCCAGAATTTGCCATTTGTAGCCGAAAACTAGATTATTGTCCCGATACAGAACAGGTATTTGTCCATCTTTTCGGGGAAGATCCTTATGCTTTTTGGCTGGATAGTAGCCGAGTAGAAGCCGGATTATCACGTTTCTCTTTTATAGGAGGAAGTGGAGGGGCAAACAGTTTACTAGTTCGCTACCGTACCCAATCCCAAGAACTGATGATTACGCAATCAGGGAAGGTAACAAGTACCCATGAGAGTATTTTTGATTATCTCAAACGGGAAATTCATCGCCGACGTTGCCAATCTGATGAGCTACCTTTTGATTTCAACTGTGGGTTTGTTGGTTATTTTGGTTATGAACTCAAGGCAGAATGCGGATCTAAGTTAGTACATAACTCATCTGTTCCTGATGCTATCTTCCTTTTAAGCGATCGCCTAATTGCTTTTGACCATCAAGAGCAAACCAGCTATTTAGTTTATCTAACTCCCGTAGGGGAAACAGCATCAGCTCAAGCTTGGTTTGAGCTAACAGAGAAACGGCTGCGGACACTTCCCCCCCTACCTCCCCTCGTCTGCAACATAACATCCCAGCCTGTAACTTTCCGTTTAAGTCGGTCATACCAGAGATATAAAGATGATATCTATAGATGTTTGCAAGAAATCCGGGAAGGGGAAACTTACCAAGTTTGCCTGACAAATCAACTGCATACAGACACAACACCTGATCCCTTGACGTTTTATCGCAGATTACGCCAAATTAACCCAGCGCCTTACTCAGCTTTTCTGCGCTTTGGTGATCTGGCGATCGCCTGTTCCTCTCCAGAGCGATTTCTGCAAATTGATCGTCAAGGATGGGTAGAAACCAAACCCATCAAGGGAACTGTGCGCCGTGGACAAACTCCTCAAGAAGATGCTTTACTATGCGAAAGTTTGCGTAACTCGGAAAAAGAGCGAGCCGAAAACTTGATGATTGTCGATTTGTTACGTAATGACTTGGGGCGAGTTTGCCAAGTGGGGACTATTCATGTTCCCAAATTAATGGATGTAGAAACTTATGCCACAGTACATCAACTTGTCAGCACCATCCAAGGTTTATTATCCCCTAACATGGATGCTACAGACTGCATCCGTATGGCTTTTCCAGGTGGTTCCATGACGGGTGCGCCTAAGTTGAGAACTATGGAAATTATCGATCAACTAGAGCAAGAAGCGCGGGGAGTTTATTCCGGTGCGATTGGTTTCTTGGGGTTGAACGGTACAGCCGACTTGAATATTGTGATTCGTACAGCCGTGCTGACACCAGAACAAACTTCTATCGGCGTAGGCGGTGGTATTGTCGCTCTCTCGGATGTGGAGATGGAATTTCAAGAAACTATCCTCAAAGCCAATGCTTTAATTCAAGCGATGCTTTTGACTGTTCACGGAGAGCTTCAACCCAGCCTCTACCGCATTTTAGGAATACCAGCCTCGACTACTGATAAATCCAAAAAAGTGCTGAACGAAGTTTAGAATTGCCTTGTAGATGTGCCACTAATAGTTGTGCCTGGGGTAGTGCTGACGTGGATGATTTTTTTACCTTTATCAATAATTTGAAAGTTGAAACTCCCGCCAATAGAAGACACAACAGAGCCTGTACAAGTATTTGCATCTACTGTGTATGTAGCTGTTAAATTACGCTGAAAGGCTTGCCCGCCATCTATAACTGCGGTATCAACCATTTGCAGGTAGCCATTACCATCTGCACTGAACGTACCAGCAGAGGCAAAAGGTAGACGACTAGCACCTGAACCTATCCAACCCGTTAGCTGAATTGCGTAAGAACCTTTGATACTTGATAAAGAACATTTTTGGTTATCACTACTAGCTTGCGCAGGAGGAAGAATAACTGTACTTATAGGCTTTACCTCAGAGATTGCCAATACAGCTAAAAATGAGAATAGAGTAGTCAAGCCAATAGTCCGTTTCATGATGATTCACAGAGTAAATGCTTTATTTTGGGTTACTAGTGTTATTAGTTCTTTCAGAGCTTTGCAGTATATTTATGCAAATGTAATTAGATTTATTAAATTGATTTTATAAAAACGTAAGTAAATCCTCTTTCTCCTACCTTGAAACTGAGGAGTGGTTGTGTCAGTTATCAGTGAACATCACCTGACAACTGACAACTGATAACTGATAACTGATAACTGATAACTGATAACTGATAACTGATAACTGATAACTGGTAACTGACAACTGATAACTGATAACTGATAACTGATAACTGACAAATGCCAATTTATGTTTACTGGGGTGAGGATGACTTTGCGATCGCCAAAGCAGTGACAACATTGCGCGATCGCATCCTTGATCCCCTGTGGATGAGTTTTAACTACACAACTTTCTCCCCAGAAGACAGCGACGCAGCTATCCAAGCGTTAAATCAAGTCATGACTCCAACCTTTGGCGCTGGGGGGCGGTTGGTTTGGTTGATGAATACTAACCTATTACAAAATTGCCCAGAGAATGTGCTGGCAGAACTTTCGCGTACTTTGTCCGTAATTCCCGAAAATTCCTGTTTATTGCTTACCAGCCGCAATAAACCAGATGAGCGCCTAAAATCGACAAAATTATTCAAGCAATTCGCTACTGAGTTTCGCGAATTTCCCCTGATTCCCCCTTGGAAGACAGAGTTACTCATCCAAGCTGTGAATCAAGCAGCTCAAACTGTGGGGGTTAAATTGACACCCAAATCGGCAGAACTTGTAGCAGAAGCTGTAGGTAATGATACACGCTTGCTTTACAATGAAATGGAGAAGTTACGCCTCTATGCCGAAGACAGCGATCGTCCTATCCAAGAAGATACTGTTATTCGCTTAGTCAGAAATACAACCCAAAATAGTTTACAACTAGCCGCAGCTATTCGGGTTGGTGATACAGCTAAAGCTTTAACTATCTTGGCTGATCTCATCAATGCAGCCGAACCAGAATTACGGATAGTAGCTACCTTGATTGGACAATTTCGCACTTGGTTATGGGTAAAACTGATGGTAGAAAGTGGAGAACGCAATCCGCAAGCGATCGCCCAAGCTGCGGAGATTGGCAATCCTAAACGTATCTATTTTCTCCAGCAAGAAGTTCAATCACTTTCTGTAGCACAACTAATTTCTTGTTTACCATTGTTATTAGAGCTAGAGGTTATACTCAAACAAAGCCGTCCAGAAATAGCAACACTGCAAACTAAAATCATAGAACTTTGTCAATTATGCCGACGTATCTAAAAAAAATCTTTTGTGAATTGCTCTGACTTATTGGAACTTCTATCAGCCAAAATAATTCAAAGTCATTAATATAACTTTACTGTCTGTCTGTGTCATACCTTATGAAGATCATTCCTCATACTTTTTTTCCAACTAGTATGCAAAAGATACTGGCTAAAACTTTGTTATTTGGCATTTCTACCAGTGCTAGTTTGCTTGTCAGTGCTGGAAGCTTAAAAGCTAACGCGCAGAATCAATCGTTTAATAATACAGAGATTACTAGCTATGCTCAGGCTGTATTAGCAATGGAGCCAGCACGCCAAGAAGCATTCGGGCAAATTAAGAAAATCGTTGGCGGTAGAGACGTTCCTCAGATTGTTTGTAGCGAACCGAGCAGTATGAATAACTTGCCAAGTAAGGCTAGAGATATTGCTGTCAATTACTGTAATCATTCTCAGAAAATCGTTGGCGATTACGGTTTGACTATTGATAAATTTAATAGAATGACTGCGGAAATCCAAGCTAATAGCAACTTAAAACAACAAGTTTACAACACATTAATCCGTTTACAAAGAAACAGCAACTCACAATAGTTGAGATATCCATTTTCTTTTGCCTAAGTAGCTTGGCTGAATAGTTTTATTTACTGCAAAGTAGGAGGTAATACCAATTCCAAATTCAGAATTTGCTAGCCATACATAACATAGCTTGTATTTATCGCTTTCTCTTAAATAGAGTATAAAATATTGCTTGATTTTCTTAGCTGTAGCCGTAGTCACATAGGTTAGGGCAATGTTGAAACCTCAAAGCTTTCCAGAAAAAGTTTTGCTACTCAGCACTGACTGAACGCCTCGCTACTGCTAACAGCACTTTGCTACACATGAAGTTCTGATTCTGAAATAAAAAACCTCTAATATATTAAATAAAGTCTATAGTTGTAATATATTACCTTGATACTTGTAACCATATCCAAAAAATTCCGGAGATATCACTGATGTACCTGTAGAAAGTGGTATATTACAAACATTTTCATAACTAATTGGAATTAATTCTCTTGAAAGAGTAATTTTTTCCCACAATTTGTAATACTTGTATTGTAATTTATATAATTACAACTATATGTAACTATGTAATAAGACAATAGTATCAAGTGATATTTTGTATTATTAGAATATCACATATATTTGTTGTATCTAAATTTTGTCTAGTGAGCTACTAAAAATTTTCCTATTTACTAGCGAAACATATTGTAGTAAATCAATAAAATAAAAACTGTAATTTTATACTCATTTTTAAGGAGTGAAAAAATATGGCAAATCTTAATCCTACGCAGACGAACAAACAGTTATTAGCTGGCTACTGCGGTATTATTTTAGGCGGTTTTGGCATTCATAAGTTCATTTTAGGTTATGCCGTCGAAGGGTTTATCATGTTAGTAATTGCTGTAGTGGGTGGGACTTTTTCCTACGGGATTACTTTGTTAATTATGCAACTAGTAGGATTAGTTGAAGGTATGATATACCTCAACAAAACCCCTGAAGAATTTGTCAATACTTATATAGTAAATAAGCAGAGTTGGTTTTAAGGGGTTATTAGTCATTAGTCATTAGTCCATAGGAAGGGCAAAGGCAACAAATTCTTTCCCCTTCCCCTTTCACCCTTTACCCTCTTCTTCCCAGTCCCCAGTCCCCAATCCCTAATCCCTATGAAACGAAAACACCTGATTTGGTTCATGTGCTTATTGGTGGGTATTGGTTACTTCAGTGCTATGTCTAACTTAGAAACTCACTATTTTTGGAAAAGCCTGATTGCTTTTATACCAGTACAGATAGCAGCGATCGCCTACGTAACTGCTGCACACTGGAGCCGCAGCTAACAGTGGACAGTGAAAATAACCTGTCAACTGTCAACTGTCAACTGTTAACTGTTAACCGTCTTAATAAAATTAAAGCTATTGACAATCAGTCATATTTCCAAATTTCGCCTACGCTCGAAATAGAGACGTTTGTCATCAAACGTATAATCTTCGTAGCGGATCTCAACACTTGCCATGCAACTTGTGCCAAAAACTCAGCTTGACCCAGAACCAACCCCCCAACTCGAAAAAATTATTCTGGATGTTGGAGGGATGAAGTGTGCTGGGTGTGTAAATGCAGTAGAGCGACAGCTTACCCAACATTCAGGGGTGAAAAGTGCCTGCGTGAATCTGGCTACAGAGGTAGCGGTGGTAGAGTCGGAAGTCGGCGCGGTAGACCCAGATATGCTAGCACAGCGACTAACAGCCGCCGGATTCCCGACTCAACCCCGCAAGCCTAGAGATCAGGCAGGTGAATCAACAATAGAAGATTCAGCACAAAAGCAGCGCCAACAAATGCTCAAGGCATTCCGGCAGTTAATGATTGCTGGGGTGCTACTCGTCTTTTCAGGAATCGGGCATTTGGGCAATCTTGGCGGCTCAATTCCCGTATTAAATAACATCTGGTTCCACTTTGGACTAGCAACGGTAGCAATACTAATTCCTGGTCGTCCGATTCTGGTTGATGGCTGGCTGGGGTGGCGACGTAATGCGCCGAATATGAATACCTTGGTGGGATTGGGAACAATCACAGCTTATACAACCAGTGTCGTAGCGCTGCTATTTCCGCAAATGGGTTGGGAGTGCTTCTTTGACGAACCAGTGATGATGCTGGGCTTTATCCTGTTGGGTAGGACATTAGAACAACAAGCCAGAGGTAAGGCGGCGGCAGCATTTAGGCAACTGCTAGCTTTGCAACCACAACTAGCAAGATTAATTGCTAACCCAAATTTAGAGAAGATGGGACTGGGAGCAAATACTATAGAAATCCCGGCTGATCAGGTAAAGGTGGGGGAATGGTTGCAAGTTCTGCCTGGAGATAAAATTCCCGTTGATGGCGAGGTGAGTTTTGGACAGACAACGGTGGATGAGTCGATGTTGACTGGGGAAGCTGTGCCGGTAATTAAGCAACCAGGAGACAAGGTAGCAGCAGGGACAATCAACCAATCAGGTGCGATCGCCATCAAAGCCACCCGTACAGGCAATGATACCACCCTCGCCCACATCGTCGCCTTGGTAGAAGCAGCCCAAACCCGCAAAGCCCCAATCCAAAAATTAGCCGACACAGCCGCCGGTTACTTCACCTACGCCATATTAACCGCATCTTTATTAACCTTCATCTTCTGGTACTTCTTCGGCAGCCACATCTGGCCAGATGTCGTCATGTCCGGTGGTGGTATGCCAATGATGAGCCACGCCACCCACCACTCCCCATTGCCCAATCCCCACTCCCCCCTGTTAGTTAGTTTAAAACTAGCGATCGCCGTCATGGTCGTTGCCTGTCCCTGCGCTTTAGGACTAGCCACACCCACAGCCATTCTTGTAGGTACTGGTATAGGTGCAGAACGCGGTTTATTAATTAAAGGCGGCGATGTTTTAGAAAGGGTACATCAGCTAGACACCATAGTTTTCGACAAAACCGGCACTCTCACTACAGGTAATGCCGTAGTTACCGATTGTCTGGTGTTGGAGGAAGGCACAAGGCAGGAGGCAGAAGGTACAAGGCAGGAGGCAGGAGGCATAAGTGAATTATTATCTCCCCCCACTCCCTCATCTCCCTCATCTCCCCCATCTCCCCAATCCCTCCTCCAACTCGCCGCCGCAGTAGAAAGCGGTACACACCATCCCTTAGCCAATGCCATCAAGCAAGCGGCACAAAAGCAAAACTTATCGATTCCCGAAGCTGTGGACTTCCATACTGAACCAGGAATGGGTGTTTCTGGTGTAGTGGACGGTGAAACTGTGCTGTTAGGAAATTGGAATTGGTTAAGTTGGTATGGGGTTAGTTTGAGTGAAGCAGCCCAACAAGAAGCACAAAAGTTAGCCACAGAGGGGAAAACCGTGGTGGGTGTAGCAGTTGGGGGGAATTTAGCTGGATTGATTGCGGTGCAAGATACTACCAGAACAGATGCTCAAACTACGGTTGACAAATTGCGCCATATGGGTTTAAGGGTAATGTTACTAAGTGGCGATCGCCCAGAAACTGCTAATGCGATCGCGCAACAATTAGGCATTGATAGTGCTGATGTAGTAGCTGGTGTACCTCCAGCCAAAAAAGCAGCATTTATTCAAGAACTACAAACACAATCTGCGGCTAAAGTCGCGATGGTTGGGGATGGAATCAACGATGCCCCGGCTTTATCGCAAGCAGATGTGGGTATTGCTGTACAATCAGGTACAGATGTGGCGATGGAAACTGCACAGATTGTTTTGATGCGCGATCGCATTAGCGACGTTGTGGAATCCATTGAACTAAGTCGTGCCACCTTCAACAAAATCCGTCAGAATTTATTTTGGGCTTTCGCATATAATACCATCGGCATCCCCCTAGCAGCAGGTGTTCTACTTCCCAACTTTGGTTTCGTCCTCAGTCCTTCTGGTGCTGCTGCGTTAATGGCATTTAGTTCAGTCAGTGTAGTCACTAACTCTTTGTTATTACGTCGGTTAGCTAAAAGTGAGTAAAATTGTTAATGGTTGACTGTTGACTATCACCTTCTACTTGAGTGTTAGTTGTCCCTGTCTCAGGTTAAACTAAAACGATAGTTGGATGTTAACTATCTCGCAAATTCTCTTAAAACTCCTCATCAAGTCGCAGTAATTGGAGAATAGGGTAGAGCAAGACTGTTCTACTCTTTCTCATCTGGAAATACCACAGATTGCGATGTGTGATCATGGCAGGAAAAAATACTTAACTAACCTGGATGAATCCAACTTCAACTGATTGTGGCAAAGATTGATCAATGACAGCAGAAACTCAGGAAAATCATCTACTAATTCTTGAAGACGATCAAGGTCGTAAAGAATTTTCTCTAGATAAACCTTTATACTCTATTGGTAGAGATAAAGAGGCTAATATTCGTCTAGTATCTCAATTTGTCTCTCGCCGTCATGCTACTCTAGTGCGACTACCAAAAGGCAATGATAATAGTTATTATTACCGAATTGTAGATGGTGACGGTAAAGGCAAACCAAGTTCCAATGGTTTGATGATTAATGGCCGCAAAATCCCCGCCCACGACTTAAAGAACGAGGACGAAATAGTTTTTGGCCCGAAAGTACGTGCCATTTATTATCTACTAAAGAATACTCAACGTTCAGGGCAAACAGATGCTAGTGAATACGACATTACACTCATAAATCCTGGTATGACTGAGGATTTAGAGGACATATAAAAAAAATCGTATTTTAAATAAGATTAACAAGCAACTAAAAATTGACACGCAAAGCGTAATAAATAATCAAGCAGACGTGACATCACAGTCATAGCAACGTGAATTATCACGTCTGCTGATGAAACAAAAGGAATTTTTACCTACTCAAAATCGCCTCTATTTCTTCTGATTTGCTTACGGCTAGCAGTAAAATCATCATCGGAAACGCGAATATTGGCTTTTTGCTTCCGGCGGTCTTTATTACCGTAATAGGGCTGGGAAGCTTCATGGCTGTCTATTCTGCGTTGTTTATTACTAAAATAAGGTCTAGAAACTTCTGTCTGATGATTTTTCTCGGCATAATAACCACCCGCTTCCACAGGAGTAGTAGGTAAGGTAATTAACCAGAGTAACCCAGCTAAAATGAATAGCCCAACTTTACAGGACAATTGTTTTAAAACATCCTTGAGTTCCAACATTGGAGAAATTTCCTTGTAACTCTTCAACTACTGCTTGAATGTTAAGTATTCTTACTAGAGCCAACGTCTTCCTCTAGGTTGGTTGGATGTATATAAAAAGTAGTGCTGAGTTATCAGTTATCAGTTATCAGTTATCAGTTATCAGTTATCAGGTGATCTCAAATCTTGCACCTTCTCAATAAGCAGGTGCCGATGTACTGCCCACCCTACGAAATAATAAGGGTTTCAACCTCAGATTTTCGCTTGGGAGGTAATGGTGCAAGATATAAGTGATGTTCACTGATAACTGTTCACTGTTCACTGATAACTGTTCACTGTCCACTGTCCACTGTCCACTGATTTAAGCTATTGTCACATCTGGCGATAAATAAACATCCTGAATGGCGTGAAACAATTTCACCCCTTCTTCAAAAGGACGTTGGAAAGCTTTTCGCCCAGAAATTAAACCTGTACCACCAGCCCGTTTGTTAATAACTGCTGTGCGGACTGCTTCTGCAAAGTCGTTTTTACCAGACGCACCCCCAGAGTTGATCAAACCTGCACGTCCACAATAGCAATTGAGTACCTGATAACGAGTCAAATCAATGGGGTGGTCGGATGTTAATTCGGTGTAAACTTTTTCATGAGTTTTACCGTAACTCTTACCCGTTGCTTTAGCTACTGCACCATAACCATTGTTATTTTCGGGCAACTTTTGTTTAATAATATCGGCTTCAATTGTCACACCTAAATGATTTGCTTGTCCGGTGAGGTCAGCCGCAATGTGATAGTCTTTGTCGCCTTTAAAAGCGTTGTTCCGCAGATAACACCAAAGAATTGTCACCAACCCTAATTCATGGGCGCGTTTAAAAGCCCGACTGATTTCTTGAATTTGTCTGGTGGAATGTTCTGAACCAAAATAAATTGTTGCGCCAACAGCCACAGCCCCTAAATTCCAAGCCTGTTCCACATCAGCAAACAGAACTTGGTCAAATTGATTAGGGAAGGTTAACAATTCATTATGGTTAAGTTTAGCAATGAAGGGAATTTTATGAGCATATTTACGCGAAATACTACCCAATACTCCTAAAGTTGTAGCGACAGCATTACAACCACTTGCTATTGCTAAACGGATGATATTTTCTGGGTCAAAGTAAATGGGGTTTGGTGCAAAAGATGCGCCGGCTGAATGTTCAATACCCTGGTCTACTGGCAGAATCGAAAGATATCCAGTATATGCCAAGCGACCTGTAGAATAGAGTAGCTGGAGATTCCGTAAGACTTGAGGATTGCGATCGCTATTTAACCAAACTCGATCAACAAAATCAGGCCCCGGTAAATGTAACAAGTCTTGAGAGACTTTGGCTTTATAAGTAAGCAAGTCTTCTGCTTCATTTCCTAAAAATGACTCGATAGAACTCGACTCTAGAAGTGTGATAGACATAAGAATTTCCTTAATATTTACTGTTGACTGTTGACTGTTGACTGTTGACTGTTGACTGTTGACTGTTGACTGTTGACTGTTGACTGTTGACTATTTAAACCCTTTACCTACCTTTTTTTGCCCTTTACCTTTTGGCTGAGATTTTTGGACTTCTGCTACTGCTTCTTGAAATAATTCATGTAGATGTAGTGGCACACTAGCACTATCTGGTAAATATGGCTCAAGAGGTTTATTGAACTCTTGCAGAACTGCATTCAAATCACTGCTGATTTCCAAGTTTGGGCGTTGTAGAACTGTTTGCAAAACTTTCTCTAATGAATTTGGATACTGTTTTGCTAAACGATACCAAATAAAAGCATTAATACTTTTATCTTCCAAATAATGACGAACTAGTTTTTCAGCACCCTCAACGCTTTGCCAATCTTTTGCTAATAACAAAGCTTGAAATTTACTATATGTCGGTAAAAATGTTTGCCCCCAACGGGGATGAGAAATAGTTGTTACTTGTTCGGCTTTTTTTAGTTCCGCAGGTAAATCTATTTTTGGCATTACCATCTTGTTTTTGCCGCTTTTATTATTCAATATCTGCGAAGCTACTTTGGGATCTATACCAGCTTCTTCAATAACAGCTTGAATTTCTTCTTGTACGCCTTGCACACCTGTTGCTGTTAATTCAGCGAAATTTTTTATTTTATCAAGACCTAATTCTGCTAAACGTTTATCAGTAATTAACTCTTGAAATGCTGCAAGTTCTTTATTCAGTTTATATCCAGGTAAGGTAATTTCATCACTGCCAAAGAAGTCTACAAAATACTGGTGATATTGATATACAGAATCCCAAGCTGCTTCTAGTAACTCTGGCGCATCACTGTAAAGATGATTTCTATAAGTTTCCTTAAAATTACCAATAGCTACAGCTAGTTTTGGTTTACCCAATTTACCCATGAGCGTAAACGGGCTTGTAAATGTCCAATAATTATCTGTAACAGGCGAAATGCGAGTTAGCAGAATTTCTCCTACTTTTAAGCGAGAGATTGCTTGTAATGTCTGGGGATTATTGGGCTTAACTAAATAGGATTTATTCGTTAACCAGTTCAATAATTGTAAGCCATCTGGTAAAATTTGTTTAATCGCAAATAAACCAATAAAGCTACGATGCCAACTTTTGAGTAAATTGCGATCGCTCTCTTGTAAATCTGGATGACTAGCAATAAATATATCTATTGGCGACTTATCACCAACTCTCCCCTCACTGAGAAAGCTATCAACCGTTAAGTCTTGCTGTGTGCTATCGCCACTACCACGACGTAATTTTTCTGCTGCAAAGCTTTCTAGTGCTTCAGCTAGCGCCCCTTCTGCATCCAGCACAAAATCTACTAAGGCTTGTTTGAGGTTGTGCGATCGCTCTAATATATCATCCACGGGCGTATCTCTTGGTACAACAGTTGTAGATTAAGACCTTTTAGACGATGACAGCATCTAGCAGTGGCTAGATTTATCACAGAGCAATCAGCCATCAATAACATTAAAAACAGGACTTAAGCATCAACTAACATAGCATCACAATTTTATCTATAAATTTTCAATACTCCTAAAGTGATAATTATCCCAATAATGGCGAAATTTAATTAAATTTTAAACAACATTAATTTATCACCTCAGCTAAAATATCAAATCTTTCCCATCGGCGTTTATCGGCGGTTAATTTATCCAAATCTATTGACACTCTAAAACATTTTATGTTGACTTACATATCTTCTTGATATTGAATTAACAACTTCGGGATATAATCATATCCATCAAAACCAATAATTGATATGATTCTAGCTCGGCTTTGTTGTAATAAATTTTGAAAAGATTCAACCCCAATTTGCCCTTGTAAAATAGTCAATAGTCTGGCTGGTTGTCGCCATTCAGTAGAGGCGATTTGTTCTAATAAATACATTCCTAAACAACCAGTGTAAATAGACTTTTCAAAGTTTAGTAATTGATAATAACCTTCAGAGAGGTAAGCTAAATTTCTCCCTTGGAGATACAAATCTCCAGAAATTTGTGCTGTTTTAAAACCCTCTTCCAGATATTTAATTGCATCTTGCGGTTGACTAATCACTAAATATGCAATCCCTAAACTACTGACACACAAAGCCTTACTTTGAATATCACCTGATTTTTCCGATAAACTTAACCCTTGTTCTAAATAATTAATCGCCATTTCATAGGTTTCTGGTTCGACTTTTTCCAGCTTTCGCGCCTGCATCACTTCGCTGTAACCTAAATTTACCAGTGCGTTAGTCTCACCAGTGCGATCGCCTGCTTGTCTACTTAACATTAATGCTCTCTGGCTATAATTTATCGCCTCAGCAAAATCTTGCTCCTGCACATAAGTACGGCTAAGATGATTGAGATTGGCAATTTCACAAGCGCGATCGCCTGCATTCCTCGCAATTTGCAATGCTTGCTCATGGAATCTAATCGAACGTTGATATTGTCCCATTGCACGCTGAGAATAGCCTAAAAGCGTCAAAATACGCGCCTTTTCTTGCGTCCCCTCAACTCTACTTAACGGTTCATCCAAATAATCTAAAGCATCCCGCAGATAGCTACCGGAAAACGACGCAAAAATCCCACCGTAGAGGGGAAAATAAGGACGCTGGGCAAAGGTACGCAGAATTTGCAGCATAATTTGTGATGAGCCATTGCTGTATTCTGCGAACCCTTGAAAACCGCTCGCTAACTGACTCCACAGCACTGCAAAGGTCAAATAAGTAGAAATCGACAGTTTTGACCCTGCTTGGATATTATATGTTTGTTGGTCGAACCAGCTAACCAACCCTCTTTGCAAATACTGAAAAATCAGCGCTATTTCCACCCAATCAGCCAGAGTGATATTGCTATGCTGTTCTACAAATGGTATGACTGATTGTTCAACAGCCAGGCTGCGAAATAAAGCTTGGGGTATTTCACTATTAACTTTTTTTGCCCAAGTCGCCCAAGGCCCAGTGTCTCCAGGTACACCACCAAACCCTAAAGCCTGATTTTGGTCATACATCCAGCTTACCAAATGGTCTTGTAACCTCTGCCAACTAGCTAAACCACGGGTAATTCCTTGTGATATTTGCTCAACATCAGGTGCAAACTGAGCAAATTGTTTTAATGATTTGGCTAATTGCTGGAGTTGGGACAAATTTAGCGGATTCTTGAGGTTGGGGTCGATAATGCGTAAAAATGTGCCTAAGCGCTCACTTACGGAAGCTGTAGTGATTTCTTGCGCTGCTTGGGCGATCGCTTCGATTGCTTTATTCTGTTCCCAGTATCTTTGCCATTGACTTTGTATCGTCTTAATAGCGCGTAAACTCCGGTTAGCCTTAGCTTTTTTCAACTCATCTTTTTCACCATCCACCTGCTTTTGGATAGCGTCGAAGCGATCGCTCAAAACTAACTCAAACACTTCCCCCGTACCAGCTAATATACCTTTTTGCAGCATTTGGTAGACCATCTCCACAGAACTAATCTTCCCCTGGAGAGTCAGCTGGATAATTTCATCGATGAGGGCGAGGTAGCGATCGCGCAATGGCAATGAGTCAGACACTTTAGCTAATAGAGAACGTTACGTCAATTTTAATTCTAGTGTAGGGATGGGGAAGGTTGACAGTTGACAGTTGACAGTTGACAGTTGTCAGTTGTCAGTTATTCTCCTCAGATCCCCTGCTCCTCTGCTTCCCCCCCAATCCCCAATCCCTCACCTCACCAACTGTGCGGCGGAATTGAAAAACTGCTTACATAATCCTTTGGTAATTAAAACAGTAGTTAGTAGATTAGCAACAGCAACCATGAAGATGATTAGAATTTCATAAGATACAGCATCTAGGGCGTTAACTCCTGCAAGTAACTGTCCGGTTGTAATTCCTGGGATAGCTACCATCCCTACAAGCATCATTTGATTGAGGGTAGGAAGCAACGCCGATCTGATCGCTTCTCTGCGGTACTGGCTGACTGCTTGTGCTGGGGTTGCGCCTAAACTTAAATGAGTTTCTATTTCTATAGGAAAAGTATTGAGGGAACTTACCAGACGTTCACCTGCGATCGCAGCTGCATTCATCGCATTTCCCAACACCATCCCCGCTAGGGGAATCACATAGCGTGGTTCATACCATCTATCTGGTTGAATGATTAAGAAGATTGTGTAAAGTACTGTCAGGGCAGTACTTACGAAAATTGCTCCCCATACCAAAGGCAATACATAAGGAATTTTCTGACTGATGCGATTTCGTGCGACAATCGCCGTAATCGTCAGCATCACCCCTAAAATTGCTAAAACTGCCCAAGGGTTGTCCAGAGCAAAGATGAAGTCTAAAACATATCCCAAAACCAATAACTGTAGGATAGTTCTACCAGTAGCGATCGCTAAATTCAACTCCAGCCCCAATCTTTCCCAAGCAGATAAACCAATAGCGATCGCCATCAATCCCACCGCCATACCCAAATCAACCAAATCCAGCCTAATCAAAGCTTGCATAGTCCATAGTCCATAGCTGTTGTAACCAATTACCAATTACCAATTACCCATTACCAATTACCCATTACCACCCCTATGTCAGTTACAGAACAGGCACTCATAACTTACCACTAGTCCAAGTCTTACCCATAGAATTATTTCAGTAATAATCCTTGTTGGATGCGTATCTAGAGCAACAGCTTTTTAAAGTTTCTTTAAAGAAAAATTTCTCCAGTCAAAACTGACAGTTGAAATGTATTCTGTGTATCTCCAGAGAAAATGAAAACTCATGATCCAAAGCCTAAGTTCAATCCCAGCCTTTGATATAAAGCAGCAATATGCTTCCATAGAAGCCGAAGTGAGTACAGCAGTTGTAGAAGTGCTGGCTTCTGGGCGCTACATTGGCGGGCCGCCAGTGGAAAGCTTTGAACAACAGTTTGCTGCTTATCATGGCGTTACTGATTGTGTAGCTTGTAATTCTGGTACAGATGCCTTATTTTTAGCGTTACGCGCTTTCGGAATTGGTGCAGGCGATGAAGTAATTACCACACCCTTCACCTTCGTCGCTACGGCTGAAGTGATCAGTGCTGTCGGTGCAAAGCCAGTGTTTGTTGATATCGATGAGACAACCTTCAACCTCGATTTACAACAAGTAGAAGCGGCGATTACACCCAAAACCAAAGCGATTATTCCCGTGCATCTCTTCGGACAGCCTGTGGATATGACAACGCTAATGGCGATCGCCCAAGCTCACAATTTAGCAGTAATTGAAGACTGCGCTCAATCTACAGGCGCGAGTTGGGATGGCAAGAAAGTTGGTAGTATTGGGCATATTGGTTGTTTTAGCTTCTATCCCACCAAAAATTTAGGTGCTTGCGGTGATGGGGGAGCGATTACCACCAACGATCCAGAAATTGCAGCTAAGGTGCGGATCATCAAGGAACATGGACAAAGACAACGTTATCAATATGAGGAAATAGGCGTTAATAGCCGCTTAGATGCGATTCAAGCAGTAATTTTGCAGATTAAACTACGATATCTCGATACTTGGAATCAACAAAGACAAGCGATCGCCACCTATTACCAAAAATTCCTCAGTCAAATTCCCGGTATCATTCCCCCACAAGAATTAGCTGGTGGCGTTAGCGTCTGGAATCAATACACAATTCGCGTCATTACCCAAGGACGCAACGGTACAAGCGCCGCACACCGCGAAACAGTACGTAACAGCCTGCAAGAAAAAAAAGTAGGCTCAATGGTTTACTATCCCTACCCTCTACATCTGCAACCAGTTTATCAATATCTCGGTTACAAGCCAGGACAATTACCAGTTGCCGAACAAGCCTGCAATGAAGTTTTATCCTTACCCATGTTCCCCGAACTGACAAGCCAACAGCAAGATCAAGTGATTTATGCGTTGAAGGATATTCTTTTGTAGAGGGACTGGGTATTGGGGACTGGGGGAAGATAGGAGAAGGGGAAAATGGTTCAAATTCTTCCCTTTCCCCTTTCCCCTTTAACCTTTTCCCCTCATCTTTTAGACGGTTACACGCTCAACGCTTCCCAAAGCTTCTACTAAGCCGCGTACAGCCGCAATCATAGCTACTTCGCTGTTGAGTTGGTTGATAGCAGAACCGACACCAACACCAGCCGCACCAGCTGCGATCGCCAATGGAGCAGTAACATTAGAAATACCCGAAGCACACAATACTGGTATTGATACAGCACGAGAAATTTCATAAGCTGCTGCCAAACTGGGAGCAGCTTTTTCAATTAATCCCAAGCTTCCAGGGTGGTTAGGCTGGCTGCTAGTACCGCCTTCGGTTTGGATAATATCAGCTCCAGCCTTGACTAATTCTTCTGCTAGCTGTACCTGTTGATCTAATTTTAAGATGTGAGGAACAGTCACAGACAAGGTAATTTCCGGTAAAAGAGCGCGGGTTTGCTGAGTCAGCGCCAGGACTTCCTCCGCCTCAAATCTGCGTCCTTGAGCGTAAAAAGAATCGAAGTTACCGATTTCAATCAAATCTGCACCAGCTTCTACTGATGAAACAAATTTTTCTGGTTCTACTGCTGAGACACAAACGGGTAAAGAGATTAATTTTTTCACTAGCTGAACCAAATCAGCATCGGCGGCGATATCCACAAAAGTCGCACCACCAAGTTCAGCAGCCTTGACAATAGCTGCGACGCGATCAGCGTCAAAGTTGTTCAAACCGCTAATTACTTTCAGTACGCGGTGGTTGGTGAATGCACGTTGTAGTGTAGAAGGCATTGCCATAATTATTCTGTTGAAGCTACGAAAATTAGGTTTATTTTACCGCCCCTCAGATGAGGAAAACACTAAATTCTTTAAAAAACAACAGCCGAGTTCAAAACCCTGACACCGTTATACCCAGTCTCAACAGACAACCTTGGCGCGTGAGTTCTGAAGTTGAGAGATAACGCGATCGCTGTGTCTCTGCGTGACCCAAATTTATACTTCCCATGACAAACGCTAGTTTAATATTCATAGTTAATCAAAACTAATAAATTTTCCTTGACAACTAAACCCGTACATAAAAGTATAGGATTAGGCTTAAGCATTTCCTACAAAATAATCAAAAAACACAAAGGTAAAATAGAAATTCCTCTGCGCTTTCCTCCCCGTCCCTCTGCGTTTAAAAACATTAACTATGTACCACACTTAACTGAGAATCGCTATATTAAAAACTGACACTATATCTCAGCCAATGACTATTTATTTCTACAGCACTCGTGAACAATACGGTTGTTTTTCTAACTTTTCACCTCATGGTTTCATACTAGATGATTTGTATTGGTCTACTAGTGAACATTACTTTCAAGCCCAAAAATTTGTAGGGACACCTCATCTAGAACAGATTCGTTTGGCAAAAACCCCAAAAGAAGCTGCCAAAATGGGACGTGAGAGAACCCGTACTCTACGTCAAGATTGGTCAGAAGTTAAAGATGACATCATGCGAAAAGCCGTACTACGCAAGTTTGAAACCCATGCTGATATTCGAGAAATCCTGCTTTCTACAGGTAATGAAGAAATTATAGAGAACTCACCCATTATAATCTAGTATGAGTCTCTATATCAGGAGTAGAGAAGTTATGCCTTCATTAATCAAAGAAACGAAATACTGCAAATGGTTCTGGGATGAAACCCTTGGTGGAGAGTTTGATACCTGGGGAACTAGTACCTACTTTATAGAACTCAAGCAGGTAGGTAATGATTTATGTGCTACTCGACAAATAGAAGTTTACGAAAACGGCAATGTCTTATCTTATGATGACAACCATTTCGCAGATAATTATGGAATGTTGTGTGATAAACCTTTAAATAAAGCCGATTTACTAGAATTTGGCATTACAAAAGCTGAATTTGAGCAAGTATGGAATACAAAAACACCAATAAATAGATGATTCTACCTAGCTAAAGTTGAACAAAATGATGTTTCTAATCAGGGGAAGTCCAACTGCGTCTAGCAGTCCAGTGGCGATCGCTTGACTGATAAATCTCTACACCCACCAAACCTGCTGTTATAATCAATTTATGAACTTCTTCCAAAGTCAGAGCAGCATGGAGAGAGTCACGAAATAACTTCTTTTGATAATCGTCGTATTCTTCGCCAATACTCGCCACCAAAGCATTCGTAGTTGCTTCATCCGCAGGACGAAACAAATCACGGATAAAAATACCACCATGAGGTTTACAAACGCGCTTGATTTCTGCGAAAAAAGGTAAAGGATCGGGTAAATGGTGAACTAGGCTATTAGAGACAACAAAATCAAATATTTCATCCTCATAAGGTAAACGTTTCGCATCCACCAGTTCCAAACGAATACGTTCTTCCAAGCCAGCCTGCTGGATGTGCTGTGTAGCAATTTTTAGCATATTTTCAGCCATATCAATCGCCACTAACTGCCATTGAGGACGTTTCTGGCAGATTAAAACCGGAATACGACCAGTCCCAGTACCCGCATCCAAGACTAAACCCTGTTCTGGTGGGCCAAGCAACACAGCCTCTTGGGCAAAAGCACTATTTACCTCAGTAAAGTCCATTGCATCATATTCACTAGCTTCTTCCCAACTATCCATCACTTCTGGTTCTAATTGTCTGTCCATTGCTAGTTCCTCTACATACCTGACATAAGTCAAAACTAGCAAGAAAAAGGTACGCTTAAGTTAGGAATTAATTATATATAGTTCGGTTCAAAATGAAAAAAGTATTGGATTTTGGGTAATACTAAATATATGTCATCCCAGCTACCAGGAATGGGTCAATGTCAAACAGTGAAGGGAACAACAGTAACAATAAAGTTCCTCAGCAAGTTGCCAAATACTTAAAACAAGTAAGGCGCAACACAATTACCCATGAATTTGGCCAAGGTGTGCCGAAAGAACTACCGACTTCCCAAGAAAACGATCACCATTCATCAGAAGCATCCAAGTTACTGCGGCAAGGGATTCAACAGCAGCAAGCAGGAGATTTAATTGCAGCCATAAAATCCTTAGAAAAATCTCTAGAAATGTTTCAGCTAGCTGGGAATACGCAACAACAACAGCAAGTCCTTTCCTTATTGGCATTAATAGCTTACACTTCAGGAGATTATAGAAGTGTTATTTCTTACTCCCAAAAGTGCTTATCTATAAAAGACAGCCCAGACCTATCAGTGAGAATGCAGGTACTGTCGCATTTGGGTAACGCTTACCGCCATTTAAACGACCATAACAAAGCTATCGAATTTCTCGAAGCCTGTTTAAAACTAACTCAAAAGTTACAAGACAAGCGCAGCCAGGTTGCAGCCTTAAATAATTTAGGATTAGTATACAAAGCTTCCGGTAATTTTACTCAAGCCATTGAGTATCAAGAGCAAAGCCTGAAGATTGTTCAGGAACTCAAAGATAATTGGGGCATAGAACAAGTCCTAAAAAATCTAGGCAATACTTGGTATGCTTTGGACAACTACCCAAAAGCGATCGCCTACTATGAAAAATGTGTCAAAATAGCCCTTTCCCTGAATAATCCTCGTAGTGCATCTCAAGTACTGAAAAATCTGGGTAACGCTTGCTATGCAATAGGCGATTACGCCAAAGCAATTACATATTATGAAAAACGTTTGCAATTAGCCAGAGACCTCAAAGATCAGCGTAGTGAAGAACAATCTCTCGGCAGTTTAGGAGTAGCTTGCGAAGCTTTAGGTAACCACAGCAAAGCAATAACATATTATGAAGCACGCCTATTATTAGCGAGAAGCCTCAAAGACCACCGCATTGAAGAACAAGCACTAACCAGCCTCAAAATTGCCTGCTACGCATTAGGAGATTACGCCAAAGCAATACAATACCAACCAGGCACATCCACAAATACTTAAATCATGGGATTGATACTAGTAGACTGGCTTTTTGCCGACCCTACGATAAACCACAGAAAAACTACACTTCACCTAGCTGTATCAGTCACGAAATTCACTGATACAATAAAAGTCTAATCAATATCAGTGTTCAGTAAAAGTATCTGTCTGAGAAATATCATAGAGCCATTGCCCATTAAACTCAGACATTCACTGCTACTGCGCCAATTATCCAGATTTTCATGAGTAGCGAAATCCAACTCAGCCTCTTTAACGAAGAGTCTAACTTTGCTCAAAAAGAGCTGATTCCCACAGATGCCAAAATCCCCGTTCCCCCTGGAACCTATACAAACCTGAGCGAATTGGCACAACATTGCAATCAATGCCAGCGTTGTGAATTAGGTAGCACTCGTACTCATGCAGTCGTCGGACGGGGCAACCTCAAAGCACCCATCATGGTCGTCGGAGAAGCACCAGGTCAAAATGAAGATGAAACAGGTCTACCCTTCGTTGGTAGATCAGGTCAGTTGCTAGATAAAATTCTAGCCTCAGTAAACTTGACTACTGAACAAGATGTCTATATTGCCAACATCAATAAATGCCGTCCACCCAATAACCGAGTTCCCACCCCTAACGAAATGGCTGCTTGTTTACCATATTTACTAGAACAAATACGCCTTATTGATCCAAAAATTATTTTATTAACAGGTGCAACCGCCGTCAAAGGTCTTACCGGAGATAAACGCGCCATTACAAAGGTTCGTGGTCAGTGGCTTGAGTGGGAAGGGCATTTATGTATGCCCATTTTTCATCCCTCCTACCTATTACGTAACCCTTCAAAGGAACAAGGTAGCCCCAAATGGTTAATGTGGCAGGACATACAAGCAGTACGTGCCAAGTACGATGAAATTAGGGGTAGCAACTAAATCACACTATCTTAGAACTTACGCAAATGTCATAATCAAACTAACTGTAGGGTGCGTCAGTCCCAATAATTTCGTACAAATTCAAGAATTTTCCGAATCTGACGCACCCTACCCCAAGTGCCAGTTGCGTAAGTCCTGTATCTCACAAAAAAGCGCTCTCAAAAGATGAGAGCGCTTTTTTGTGAGAAGTATAAACCTGGCACCGAGCGATTGTGGCGTAGGGCAACCCCTAAACTATCGTAGCCGTAGCAGCGTTTCACATCTGAGTTCGGGATGGGGTCAGAG
>DATNQO010000183.1:0-38489 GCA_036704005.1 Leptolyngbyaceae cyanobacterium
CCCAGACTGGGCAAAATCTGGCAAAACTCTTGAATTACAAGAAATTTAGCTTTTTGTCTTTTGTTACTCTTTTTATATTTATAAGCATTAAACAACGATATAATCAGTTATAAATTTAAATTAGCTTAAATTATTCAATCAGCTACTCAAAATTACATTTATCTTTTTTAAATAGCTATTATCTAGCTTTTTCATATTTACCACCTCTTTCTTTTCCCTGTGATTTCGTCAATAATCACGATCACATACCTCACACATTGCCAACTGCGGCTAGGTGAAGGCAAATGTTTTAGCCACAGGTTTGATAAAAAACGATAAGAGGCAAGCACAGTGAAACTAGCAGTCTACGGAAAAGGTGGAATAGGTAAATCCACAACTAGCTGTAATATATCCGTCGCCCTAGCCAAACGCGGTAAGAAAGTGCTGCAAATCGGGTGCGATCCCAAACATGACAGCACCTTCACCCTCACCGGATTTTTAATTCCCACAATTATCGACACCCTGCAAGAGAAAGATTATCACTACGAGGATGTTTGGCCAGAAGATGTCATTTATAAAGGCTATGGTGGTGTAGACTGCGTTGAAGCTGGTGGCCCACCTGCGGGTGCTGGATGTGGCGGTTATGTCGTAGGTGAAACAGTAAAATTACTCAAAGAACTCAACGCCTTTGATGAATACGATGTCATCTTGTTTGATGTTCTGGGTGACGTGGTTTGCGGTGGTTTTGCCGCACCCCTCAACTATGCCGATTACTGTATGATTGTTACTGATAACGGCTTTGATGCCTTATTTGCCGCTAATAGAATTGCGGCTTCAGTGCGGGAGAAAGCCAGAACTCATCCCCTGCGTTTAGCTGGGTTAATTGGTAATCGTACTTCCAAGCGCGACTTGATTGAAAAATATGTGGAAGCCGTGCCAATGCCAGTATTGGAAGTTTTACCATTAATTGAAGATATTCGCGTTTCCCGCGTTAAGGGTAAGACTTTATTTGAAATGGCAGAGTCAGATCCTTCCCTGAACTACGTTTGCGACTACTACCTCAACATTGCCGACCAGATTTTGGCACGTCCTGAAGGAGTCGTCCCCAATGATGCCCCTGATCGTGAATTATTCACTTTATTATCAGATTTTTATTTAAATCCGCGTAAACCCCAGGTTACTAATCCTGAAGAGGAATTAGACTTGATGATTGTATAAATCATCTATTTTCAGGATGGGGTCAATTATGGCTTTCTTTAATAGCTTTACGGATTCAATTAAACAGAAGTGGCTGCAATTCTTTCAAGCTAACCGTGACTGGATCAAACTCCACATGGAAGTGGAATCAGTTTATACACCCGACGGTGGCAAGCGACCACCTTCTTACCTCATCCTGGGGGTAGTCAACGCACTGGAACCGAAACTCGCCCAGCTAATGTTTCCCTTCTCCAAACTGAATCCTGATGCCGATACCTTAATTGAAGTGCTGGAGTTAAATTTTGACCCAGACATCGCCCTCGGTCATCATTCAGTAGTTGAAGAAGAAACAGTCAGTCATCAGTACGAGTCAACAGTTGAAGACAATATCCAAGATGAAACCTTGGCAGTGTCCGAAACAAATGGTTTTGGGTTAGATTCTGAACATCAAACTCTGATAATTGAGTCAACAACATCAAGCTTCAACGACCTGGATGAAATTTCTGTCACCCACGAAACTAAATTACAGGATCAGTTCCAGCATACAAACGGCAAGGAAACAGCAGATTTTGATGAAGTTAACTTTGATACCGTCACTGCATCAACAGAAAACCTGGAAGAACAAATTCTCAGTGAATTGAACACACCAGACGAAAATGCTTTCAGTGACGTATTATCCGATGTTTGGGGTGATGAGACATCGCTGCAAAAGACCGAAGATAATAACGATTTTTTGGGTGAAGAATTACCGGCTGGCGTTTTTGATGAATCAGAAATTGCCCGTCTCTTCCCCAACGCATAATACAAGGGATTGGTAGTTGGTGCTATGTGCCAAAGAAAGGGAGTAGGGGCTAGGGACTAGAGACTAGTTCCGACTCCACCCAATTCCTGCTTTTAATCCAAAAGGGGAGATAACCAAGATGACCGTCGCGCAACAACCAGCAGCTTTAAACTTTGAGTGTGAAACTGGCAACTACCATACCTTCTGCCCAATTAGCTGTGTGGCGTGGTTATACCAAAAAATTGAAGATAGCTTCTTTTTGGTAATTGGCACTAAAACCTGTGGGTATTTCCTGCAAAATGCGATGGGGGTAATGATTTTTGCAGAACCCCGCTATGCAATGGCAGAGTTGGAAGAGGGAGATATTTCAGCACAGTTGAATGATTATGAGGAGTTGAAAAGATTGTGCGAACAAATTAAGCGCGATCGCAACCCTAGCGTCATTGTGTGGATTGGCACTTGCACCACCGAAATCATTAAAATGGACTTGGAAGGACTAGCACCCAAGCTGGAAGGCGAAATCGGCATACCTATTGTAGTCGCCCGTGCTAACGGCTTAGATTACGCCTTCACCCAAGGGGAAGACACAGTTCTCGCCGCAATGGCTAACCGTTGTCCCGATAAAGCGCCAGTAGCTGAGGCGGAGAAAAATGAGCGTAATGCCATTCAAAAGCTGCTCAACTTTGGTAAGAAGAAAGAAGATGTAGCCCAAGAAGAATCTGAATATGTAGACCATCCTCCCTTGGTTCTCTTCGGTTCTCTGCCAGATCCTGTGGTGACTCAGTTAACTTTAGAATTAAAAAAACAAGGTATTAAAGTTTCCGGCTGGCTACCCGCCAAACGTTTTACAGAATTACCAGTGCTAGAAGAAGGATATTATGTCGCTGGTGTCAACCCCTTCCTCAGCCGTACAGCCACAACCTTGATGCGTCGCCGCAAATGCAAACTCATCGGCGCACCCTTCCCTATCGGCCCTGATGGAACCCGCGCCTGGATAGAGAAAATTTGCTCTGTGTTTGGGATCACACCTAAAGGTTTGGAAGAACGGGAAGCGCAAATTTGGGCGGGTGTGGAAGACTATGTAAAACTAATTCGTGGTAAGTCTGTGTTCTTCATGGGTGACAACTTATTAGAAGTGTCCTTGGCGCGGTTTTTAGTGCGTTGTGGAATGACTGTTCAGGAAGTTGGCATTCCTTACATGGATAAGCGTTACCAAGCGGCTGAATTGGCAATGTTGGAACAGGCTTGTCACGAAATGGGCGTACCTCTGCCGAAAATTGTCGAGAAACCAGATAACTATAATCAATTACAGCGAATTTATGAGTTGAAGCCAGATTTAGTCATCACTGGTATGGCTCATGCTAACCCATTGGAAGCCAGGGGTATTAATACTAAGTGGTCGGTGGAGTTTACTTTTGCTCAAATTCACGGTTTTAGCAATGCGCGTGACATTTTGGAATTGGTGACTCGTCCGTTACGTCGGAATAATAATTTGAAAGATTTGGGTTGGGATAAGTTGGTCAGGGAAGAGGCGAAGATTTAGGTTTTATTAACCACAGAGACACAGTGAACCAGCGCTGTAGGAGGGTTTCCCTCCGCAGGCGACTGGTGAACCCGAAGGAAGACACAGAGGAATGAGTATTTGGGGCGAACATGGGTTCGCCTTTTTTATTTCACGCAAAGGCGCATTCGCGTAGCGTCTGTCTACGACACGCTCCGCGAACGTAGAGAAGACGCAAAGGAAATCAATAGACTTCTTGCAAAAGTCCCAAATTATGAATAATTAACCGCCGATAAATACCGATAAAAACTACTTATGCAAGAGGTTTAATAGCTACAAATTTAGTAGGGTGGGCATTGCCCACCACCTGTTTATTCAGAAGGTAAAATATTTCAGAAAATAAGAAACCTTACTGATTAAACGATATGTAATTATTAGATACCAAACCAAAAAAATCCGCCTGAATATCTACGGCTTAAGGTGGAATAAATTTCTAATTATCTAGAGTTTATTGTTATTGAACAGTTAACTAGAGGACTTAAGAGAAAATTTGCTGACATCAAAATAAACACAGCTTATATCAAGTTCCCTTAAATACTTATCATATATTGGGGGCTGGTAATGGGTAATAGGTAATCGGTAATGGCTCAAAACAATTACCTATTAGCTATTACCAATTACCGACCAAAACAACCATATTATAAGTAATTAGCCGAACTTGATATTACAAGTTGAAGTATCAAAAAAATCATGTCTTGTAAAAAATTATGCTGCACAATTAGTAGCTAATAATTAAAAGTCACCAAAGATAATATATTCAGGATTTTGTCAATGTATTCTGAATAATTTGTCATTGCTCAAAATTTAACTCATGAGATTTAGGTACGCCTGATTCCGGAAAAATTTATTTTTTTATGTCTAGGGAATTATGTGTCATATTGACATCAAATACCATGAATGAAATTGTCTTGCTGATGACGGGCGTATTAGCAACAAAACAACCTTCTACGTCCATTGTACCCAAACAGCCTACAATTCAGCTTGACGAGGGCGGGAAAAATTTAACACAGGGTGAATCATATCAATTAGTAGCAAGTGCTAAAATCACGCCACCTGAATTTACACGGCTTAGTGAAGTTTCCTCAAATATTAAAGCTAATTACCAACCAGAAAATTACAAATCTTTCTTAAAAAATACACAAAAAGTTGTAGCAAAAGACATATATAGTTTATCTGAATTCAACAATTTTCAAGCGGTCAGGGTCAAATTTCCCCGTGAACCACGTCTGATATCCCAAAGGTTTCGCAACAGAGTTGTAATTGCTAGAAGGTCTACGACTCGTCGCAATTTACCAACACTACGTTTTGGTAATTCTGGTCTTGCTGTCCGGGCTTTGCAAAGGTTATTAATAGCTAAAGGCTATGCTATTCGAGTTGATGGTAATTTTGGTGCGCTGACGGAAACGGCTGTGAAAGCGTTTCAAGATCAGCGCAATCTTGTAGTAGATGGGGTAGTCGGGACTAATACTTGGTATTCATTGACGAGATAGTCAATAGTCATATATGTGAAGGTCGGTAATGGGTAATGGGTAATAGGAAGAAAAATCGCCAATTACCAATTACCCATTACCCATTACCAATTACCAATTACCAATTACCTAGACTTATGCTGTTCTAGTAATTGTTGCGCTCTGGGTTTGTAGATTAAATAGAATAATGACTCAAGGTAGCGCAATAAATCCTCGCGGTTTTCTTGGGAGTTGAAATTCCAGAAGCCGTAAATTCGGGCTAAGGATAACAGCTTGGTTGTGTGGATTTTCCAAGTATATGTACTATATACTCGGTTAATTGCTTGCTGAGAAATGGTATGCCAATAGTTGGGGTCTTGGTCGCATTTAGTGACGAAATTAACAATTTTTTCGGCTGTTTCTTCTAGATGGGTGGGGTTAATGTAAAAGCCATTAACTTTGTCTTGAATAATTTCTAATGGCCCTCCAAATTGAGTGGCGAAGGTTGGTAAGCCGGAAATCATTGACTCCAGAATTGTTAAACCAAAGGCTTCAAATAATGCAGGCTGGACAAATATACCTTGACGGTCAGCAATGACGCGGTAAATTTCACCAGAATCATTTTTGGAAAGGCGCACACCAAGCCAGCGAATTTTCCCGTGCAAATTGTATTCTTCGATGATGTGGTAAAGTTTGACGATTTCATCTCGTTCTTCGTTATCGCCTGATTCTTCCACACGCAACTTACCTGCAACTAAAATTAAGTTGCAATGTTCTTGCAAGTCTTTACTTTGTCCAAAACATTCGGCTAAACCGGTGAGGTTTTTGATCCGGTCAAGACGCGCCATTGAGAAGAGGGGGCGTTTGTTGGGGTCGTCGAGTTTACCGAAGATTTGGCTAGGATCTTCGAGGGTAAACAACATTTCTTCCAAACGAGCGCGATCGCTTTCTACTCTATCTTGAGTCCGGGTGTAGGGGAAGTAGGAATTTTCATTCACCCCAGGCGGGACAACGTTAAATTTGGGGCTAAATAACTCAATCCCGTTCACCACGTGATACAGTTCCGGCATGGTGAAGCATTTGTAAGACTCATATTGTCCTACACTATCCGGTGTACCAACAATTTCTTGATAGGTGCTGCTGACAATAAAGTTAGCAGCATTCATGGCGATTAAATCAGCCGTAAACTGTAATGAGAAGTGATATTTCTCTTCTAAATCTTGCCAGTAGAGGTTACTAAACAAGTATTTGGATTTTTCCAAAGCGTGGGCGATGTTGCATTGGGTAACTTTCATCCGTCGCGCTAACAGGAACGCAACTAAGTTACCATCGGTATAGTTACCAACAATTAAGTCTGGTTTGCCATGAAATTCTGCTAGCAGTTCTCTTTGTGAGTCGATGGCGAAGGTTTCTAGATAAGGCCAAAACTCAAATCTAGAGATCCAATTTTGCGTCATGTTGGGGTTGAACTCCCGCAAGGGGACACGCAAAATCCAAGCGTTTTCTGTACCGTAGACTTTCTCTAATCTTTGGTTGCAAAGGGTTCCATCACTGTTAGGAATCAAACGGGTGAGAATAATAACTTTGGGTTTGACGTTTAACTCACTTAAACCAGCTAACTCTGTGTCTTCTTGGAGTTGCTTTTCTAAGTTCTTGGCTTGGTCGAGGACATACACCACCTGACCACCAGTATCGGGACGACCCAGCACACCCTCCTGTCCGAACCAACCGTGGGCTGATACTAGGACAATTCTAAAAATCATCGGGATGCGCGAAATGAAGGCTTCTAAGGTTTGGGGGTCGGGAGAATCAATCAATTCATCAAGAATGCTTAAGGTATCGCGCACACGGGCTGCTGTATTACCCCAACCCGGCTCAAAACCCATCGTTTGCAATTGTACACGAAATTGATCATAGGGTTCATCATCGGGGCGATCGCTCACAAAGCTGATGGCTTTTTTAACTTGCTGTGATAATTGCTGCTGTGATTGAATTTGGTAGTTGATTAGTAGCTGGATACCGTTGTAATTGTGCAGGCGCAAGAAGTTAAATAAACCTTCCAGCCATTGTTTTGCGTCTTGAAAAAGTTTACTGGATAAATAGCGGTTGAGATACTGTACACCTTTACCGATATTTTTGGGGTCGCGGATGGTTGGGGTGTAGTCATAGAAGGGGCCGAAGTCTAATTCTAGCAGGTCGCCTTCATTGGGATGGTATTTGTTGACTAGGCGATCGCGCAGATCCAACAATTCCTGCACATTCATCGATTCCGCCGCTAATTCTGAAGTAATTCGATATACTTCTTGACTAGCAATTTTGGGACGAATGATAAAGCAAAAGTTGGAATCTTCTTGAATTATTTCTTGAGTATAGTAGATGAGTTTACCTAAATTGGAAAACTTATAAAAAGTTTCTGGTTTTTGTGACTTAGAGCAGTATTCACTATATACATTCAGGATGTCATTCCGCAGCAGGTAATTTTTGTCTTGCTGACGCAACTCGCTAATAAAAGCACGCAAATCATTCTTCTCTTCACTATCTAAGACTGCTTGAATTAATTCTGACATATTCACCCCTTAAATGAAGATTTGATTTATTTGTACTGCTTGTGTCATTTGTAAGGCCGTGACTGCGTTGGGCGGGTCTCCCGACAATCGCGCAACTGCCGAACCCATAGGGTCAGTTGTGGATTTGCACTGATTTAATTCACAATCCCTTTATGGGTGGAATTAAAACGTATCAAACCCACTCACTATTGACCAATGACCACTAACAAAACTCTATCCCCTCGTGGGTAGAGTTTTTATTTGCTTTCTAGGGTGCGCTTAGCTCCTAGAATCTCAACACGTACAAATACAAAAAAACACAGATAAATCCATCTACCTGTGTTTTCATCAGCCGTATCAATTCGTGTTCTTATTTACTTAGAATATCGATAACTAGGTATTATTAACTCTAACTAAAGGTAGACAAATTTTTATACTATAGATATAGTTTGCTAGCTGAATAATTTACCTATGGAATTTCTAGTATCATTTAAAAAATTTATGAGTTGGATTGGCACAATTTCAGCCTGCACTGAGTAGAAACTTATCATCTCTATTGCCTAGACTTGCTTGCAGCATATACTTTAAAAAATTAATAGCAGCAGGAGATAGCCACCTATTCTTGAGAGAAAGTATTTGCCACTTCTGAACAATTGGGAACCCCTCAACATTGAGAATAGATAGTTGATTTTGTTGTAATTCTGGATTTAATGTATATATCGATAAAACTGCTAAACCTAAACTGCAAAGCACTGCTTGTTTAGCTCCTCTATTACTATTTACCTCTAATTTCACTTGCAATTTTGTGTCATGTTGCGCCAGCAAAGTATCTACAGCTATGCGATTTTCTGAACCTTTCTCTCGCATAATAAATTTTTCCTTTGCCAACCGCTCTAAGGAAATATATGCTTGATTCACTAGAAGATGATTTGATGGCGCAACTACCACCAAAGAATTATCGAGAAATGGTTTGATATCAAAATCCTCTTTTTTTGGTGGGTAGGCAAGAATATAGAAGTCATCCATATTTTCCTGTATTCTTGTCAAAATTTCTTCATGATTGGTAAACTCAAGTGCAATTCTAATATGAGGATGCTGTGGGCAAAATGATTGTAGTAATCTAGGCATGATATACTTGAGGGTTCTGACAGCAGAGACTTTTAATTGACCTTGTTCTATATCTTTTAAATCAATCAGCTTTGTGTCAAAATCTCTTAAACATTGAAAAATTTCTTTGTAGATAATTAACAGTTCTTCCCCGGTAGGTGTTAGTTGAATACGATTATCTACATATTCCAACAGTGGTGTACCAATTGTTTCCGTTAGCTGTTTAATATGACGCGACACCGAAGGCTGGGTAGTGTACAGTTCTGCGGCTGCACGAGTGAAACTTTTGTGTCGTGCAGTTGCTTCAAAAATTCGCAGATGTTCTAAACTCAGGGAGTTTAACAGGCTATCTCTGTAGATTAAATCTAAATAATTGTTCATAAAGATAGGTTTAGAGACAAGCTAATCACAAGTATACGTAACCAGCACTTAGCTGTGTCTGAATATTAAGATAAGAATTATGAGGAATTTGTGAGGAATCAATTACATTTTTACTAAATTTGAGAATTTATTTACACTACGTATCTCAGTTGTTTTTTGGGCCTGGTTTAAGGGCTTCCAGATAAAAAAATATCCAAAATGTAAGGTGCGTCAGTAAGAGAAACCCTAGCCATACCAAGAAAATATTGATACTGACTCACCCCACTAACAGTCAACTTGGATGATTTATTTTTTGGTATTCTCTAAGAGGTTGTTTTAAAAGTGATTAGAGGTGATTTTAATTACATTGTTACCCCCCTTAATCCCACGCCACTTGCTACAACGGGGGGAACCCCCGCAACGCAGTGGCTCCCCTTGCAAAGGGGGGAAACAAGAAAAATCCTGTTCCCTCCCCTTGTAAAGGGGAGGGTTAGGGAGGGGTATAAAAGTATTTGATACATCACTAGAGACTTTTGAAACATCCTCTAATACCTCTGTCTCTTTACAGACGGTTGGAAAATCTATGAAAGCCACTCACCACTCACTACTAACAAAACTCTACTGAATTTTAAGTATATTTTTTATTTGTAAATACAAGTAAACATTTTCAACAAAATATTTATATCTCAGCGTTACTTTGCGTGACTCTCTTCGCTCCTCTGCGTTGAAAATTAAGGCGATAGACAACTGTGTGAGTTCACTTAATATTGATATAGGAATCCGATTTGATTTCTGAAAAAATCTCAGTATATGTAGTATCTGTAGGCTGATGCACTGCCCACCAAAGCCATGATATGGTGGGCAGTGCATCGCCCTACGTAATATTTCAAAAATCAAGTATGAGTCCTATATTCTTCCTCACAAGTTCCTCAAATTTGTCATTTATAAAAGCATTAGAGGAAATGAGCAGGAGTAAAAAGCCTTCAACTCCTCATAACGACAAATTGCCAAAACATTAAATAATCTCTATAAATCCTATGAGTAACTACTTGTTCCATGACGGCATCACTCTAGCAGAAAAGGCAGAAGAATTAGGAAAAAAGGCTATCAAATTGGGTTTGATTCCCTCTTTTACTGTACATCATTACTCTGATAGTCAAGAATTTTATATTCCTGATGAATCAATTGAAAATTCAAAATCCAAAATTAAAGAAAATCATGAAATTTCTTTAACCGCACCAGAAGCTTATATGAAATTTAAAAAATTAGTTGAATCTGCCTTATCTCAGGTATGAATTAACTTGTCTACTGTCTTAATATCAAACTCCCATGATCAAGCGATCGCCTAACTTGCACCCAGGCGATCGCTTTTGTCGTAAACTACTTTTTATACCAAGCAGTCCGCCACTGTTTCATTTCCTTAATTTCCCCTTGCTGCGCTTTAATAATTGCTTGAGCCAAGTTCTTAATTTCCGCGCGTTGCGACTTCTGTAAAGCATCTTGCGCCATCACCACCGCTCCTTCATGATGGGGAATCATCGCATTGATAAAGCGTAAATCAAACTCAGCATCAGCCCCGCCTAAATCTTGGCTCATCATCATCGCTTCCTGTTGCTCGGATGACATCGCCATCATGTGACCCATTGTCGCATCATAAGCCATTGCTTGATCCCCTGCCTTGGGATACCAAGCTGTGCGCCACCGCTTCATTTGCGCGATTTCTTGGTTTTGGGCTTTGATAATCTCAGCCCCCAACTGCTTAATCTCCGTCCGTTTTGACTTCTGCTGTGCAACATTCGCCATATCCACAGCCCCTTGATGGTGCATAATCATGGCATCAATAAAGCGCAAATCATAATTAGCATCTGCTGGGCCTAAATTCATTGCTTGGCTGTGATGATGATGCTGCTTATTGCTAGCATCAGTTGCAGTGGGTTGAGAGGTTTCGGTTTGGGTTTGAGAATTTGTAGAACAAGCAGTCAACACCCCTCCTGTGAGGGATGTCAGCACTACAAAGCCAAAAGTCAAAAAGGTATTTTTTACATAAAGGCGTAGCATTCAATATCGTCTCCACAGCGTTCTGCTGACTCTATTGTGAACTCTCCAGTTAGCTAGAGAGTCAAGTGCTATTTTGGGGAGATGAGGGAGATGAGGGAGATGAGGGAGATGAGGGAGATGAGGGAGTGAGGGGAGAATGACTAATGACTAATGACTAATGACTAATGACTAATGACTAATGACCTCATCTATCATAAAAAGTAGTTGAACAGTCATCAGAAATACATGGATAGCAAAGAATTAGCACAATACATGGAATCAACCAATAGCATCGCCAAGCCGTGGCTATTGGTGCAACTACGTTTGAAAAAATTACAGGAACACCGAGATATCATTCCAGAGGATGTCTATGCTAAGGAATTAGCTGATATTCACGAAGATTTGATGAATTTAGGGGAATGGTGGCGTGGTATTGAACATGAGGTTTTTTAATTTTGAAGTAGTAGAAACGAGATTCTGATTTTTGTCGTTTTGTAATAGTAATCTGTTGTTGTCACAGTTGCCGCATTCATATGTTTGTAGTGAGTGCTTTAGTTCCTCAATATTTGAAGCTCTAAAGTGCTGACTACAAACCAAGTAAATTGTGAAGATTGTAAATTTTATGTTCTTTTTGCTACAAATGCAGATGTTTCTTCATGCCTTGATAATTGTCTATTTCTTGATAAAAGCTATTATTTATCTAAATATTTGTTTAAGTAATAAAACAGAAGTATAGCAATATTTGTTACTACTTCTTATCAATGTGATTGAAAATACTCATGACCAGAACCATTGAGATTTGCTAACGTAGTCTTAACATATTGCAAAATTTCAATTGATTTACTAGAGGAATTAACTATTAGCACTAATCGTGAGTGCTAGTTGTGTCTCTTTTATAGATATGGTGTGCTGGTTTGTCAGGATTCGAGTATTTTTATTTAGAGGGGGTTATGGTTATCAATTTTGCCCGGACATCTGCTTCCACCGAACTATTAAAGCAAGTATTTCAGACAATTGATGCTCAAAGTTGTCCGAAGTTATTTAACTTTCATATGCACACGGTTTATTCGGATGGCAAATTACAGCCTAATGTGTTGTTAGAGCAGGCGATCGCTATCGGACTACAGGGCTTTGCTATCACTGACCATCATACGATAGGGGGGTATGAAGCTGGACAAGCTTGGTTAGAGAATTGGAGATGGAATAATCCTGGTGTAGCAATTCCTCACCTATGGAGTGGTGTAGAAATTAACGCCAACCTGTTGGATGTAGAAGTGCATATTTTGGCTTATGCGTTCCAAACAGAACATTCTAGTATGAAGCCCTATCTGCAAAGAAAGCCGACTACAGATAGAGAATATCAAGCTGGGAATGTCATTGATGCGATTCACGCAGCCGGAGGAATAGCAGTATTAGCACACCCTGCACGTTATCGGCGATCGCACTTTGACTTAATTCCGGCTGCTGTAGAATACGGGATTGATGGTGTAGAGACATTCTACGCCTACAACAACCCCAACCCTTGGAAGCCAAGCGTAATTGAATCAGAACAAGTACAAAACCTAGCTCAAGAGTACGGACTTTACAATACTTGCGGTACTGATACCCACGGCTTAAGCCTACTCCAACGCTTGTAAAGGTGCTTTTAACCTGTGCATCACTCCTGGTTTACCAACCAGGGGATGTTTTCGTGAGGAGGTGGGGAGGATATGGTTCTCCTTCCCTCCGGAATGCTCCGCGAATGGAGACATTAAGGGACTTCCAACTAAAAAAATATACAATCACTTTGGAGAGCAGGGGGAGCAGGGGGAGCAGGGGAGGAAGAATATAATCAGCTTCTACGCTTTCACTCATTGAATAGTTTAATTTCTGGAAGTCCCTAACGCATAGCTTGCTTCCACGGAGTGGTAAGACTACACGGTAATCGAGTTTCGACTACGCGGTAGTTGAGCGTTCGCGTAGCGTCTCGCAGAGAAGCCGAAACTAAACTACCTCGGAGTCGAGATTCACCAACTGGGGGATGTAACTTGTTTCTCGTAGGGTGGGAGCAGGGAAGAAAAACTAATGACTAATGACTAATAACTAATGACTAATGACTCATATTAAAGATTTAGTTAAATGTGTATAGAGGATAACTTTTGAAGATATTCGTCATCCCTCTTGGGGCAGAATAGGTATGGCAATTCTGCTTTTCATTGCAACTACTAAAGTTCAGCAATGAAAAGCAGTAAGAATACCTGAAGGGCAAACAAAAAATGATATTCTGTAGCCACAGCCTGGAAGATACTAAGGACTTGAGCCTGGAATTAGACTCTAAGTTAGAAGAATTACCTGGGTGGGATGTTGAGGTGGAAATCGATGTTCCGGGTAATAAATTGATGAGTCTTTTTGAAGGTGAACCTTTATTACCTGGAATTATTTTGACTGATAAACAGCAGTTTGTGGGGATGATTTCCAGACAGAAATTTTTTGAATTTATGAGTCGCCCCTACAGTTTTGGGTTGTTTTCGATGCGACCGATTGAAAGCCTTTATAGTTTTCTTCAGCCAGAAGTGTTTATATATGCTGCAAATATGCCCATTACAGAAGCAACTCAGGCAGCATTGCAGCGATCGCCTCAATTTGTTTATGAACCAATTTTACTCAAAAGTGCATCAGGAAAATATAAAATCCTTGATTTTCATCAGTTACTTCTCGCTAACTCCCAAATTCATGCTCTGACCTTAACAAGACTACAGCAGGTAGAAAAAAAATCTCACATAGCTGAAGCTGGATTTCGTGATCTGCAAAATAACTATACCCAACTATTACAAAATGAAAAAATGGCGGCGTTAGGTCAGCTAGTTGCAGGTATTGCTCATGAAGTTAACAATCCCATCAACTTTATTGCTGGTAATCTCGTCCATGCTATCGACTACAGTCAACAATTATTACACTTGATTAATTTATATCAACATTACTATCCCCATCCAGTCGCAGAGATTAAAACTGCGATCGCCGAAAGTGAACTAGACTTTATTAGCAGCGATTTACCTGCATTACTCAATTCTATGCAGAGTGGTTGCGATCGCATTGCCCAAATTGTTTGCTCCTTGCGGAATTTCTCTCGTTTAGATGAGTCTGAGAGAAAACCCGTTGATATTCATGAAGGTATTGATAGTACTTTGGTAATTTTACAAAGTCGACTCAAGAACCAAAAAACTCATCACAATATTAAGGTTATTAAGGAATATGGCAATCTGCCTCTAGTTAATTGCTATGCTGGTTTGCTTAATCAAGTATTTATGAATCTTCTCAGTAATGCTATTGATGCTTTGGAAGATTCAACAGTCCATAGTAAAACAAATAGAAATCCTCAAATTACCATTCGGACGGAAGTTACAGATGATCAGCAAGTAGTCATTGGTATTGCTGATAATGGAACAGGGATTCCAGAAGGAGTAAAAAAGCGACTGTTTGACCCATTCTTTACCACTAAACCTGTAGGTAAAGGTACTGGATTAGGGTTGTCTATCTGCTATCAGATTATTACAGAAAAACACGGTGGGCAAATAAATTGTGTTTCTACTTTAGGTCAAGGCTCTGAGTTCATTATTAAAATTCCCCTTCAATTTAATATTGGCGGCTAACAATCACAAGTTGATTGAGATGCTTTGATGAGGGAGAAAATAACCTATTAACTAATGACTAATGACTATTTCTGAAATTGAGATAATAACCAAGTTACAACTTGACTTTGATTTGTGGCACGAGTACGCCGCAAAGCCTCTTCCAGAAGGGAAATTGCCAGTCCTGGTAACACCTGCGATTGAGTAATTCTTCGACTACCACCATTTTCCATAGCAAAAGCAATCACTTGCACATTTTGGACATCGATAATCCAGTATTCATTTACTCCTAATTCCTCATAAAGCAGTCGTTTTTCACCTTTGTCATCTGCTAAAGAGGTATTAGCAACCTCAATGACTAAATTGGGAGGCGGATAATTATCTAGGCTAATAATTGAAGTACCCCAAGGAACTACATCAGCATTTTCGCCAATATAATAAGAAATATCTGGTTGGGCTTCACTAGAGCCAATTTTACGGTAGGTGCAATTATCCTTCCCATTCATAGGGATGCTTTTGATAGCTGCGTATATACTGACAGCAACAATCACAATAGTATGATCGCTGGCATGATCATTACCTACTGGCGGCATTTCCATCCTCATTTTGCTGTTGTAGTAATACCCCTTGGCTTTCTCATATATAGGATTTTCCACTATTTGAACATATTCATCCCAGGTAGCTGTTACCCAAGCCTCAGTAGGTAGTTTAGTTTGTGAGTTAGCCATAGATAAGCTAAAAAGGGTAATACTTTATTTGTATTATGCCTAGCGATCGCTTTGTCGAGTCACTATAGTAAAGGAATGTTAAATATTTACTGTGGCATCTTGACAATCTCCGCCTTATATTTATTTAACAGCGTAAATCCTCGTAAATAGCCGTAGGATAAAGAAATACGGATCAAACAAAGGTAAATTTGTTGTTAAAAAACAAAACAGGGATTGCAACATAGAAGGATTCTGTCTTAATCTGGAAAAGCAACGAGCTAGTTTCTTGAACTGGCTTCACAGCCTTGGCGCTGTACCGATAACATCTCTAGCAAAACACCTGTAGCCTAAAACGATGAAAGCATCTGCTAAGTTCGACTTTGAGGACGAGAAATTTAATGCACCCCCTTCTCAAGTCATCCCTTGGTGTCAGATGATTAACCCTCGGTATGGCACAGATGGCATTCAACACCACGGTTTAGCAATTAAGTTAGATAATGCTCAAGCTGTTGGTTTCCAGCCTGATGACAATTGGCAACAGGTGGAACATGAGTTTAGCTCTGGTATAGAAACAGTTTTTATTACCTCTACTCCCCGAATAGTCATAGTACGGCGGGGGCCTTTGTCTGTTAAAGATAGGGAAACGGGTATCAAATTAGGAACGCTAAAAGAGAATTATGATGCCTTTCTGGCAGACAAACTCAAGTTTAAAACTTTTACACGTTACTTGGTTTTCCTAGTAGGTGAAAATAAGAAGTTTTTACATGAATCACCATTACAATTAACCCTCAATGGTGCAGCCGGGGCAAGTTTTAGTAAAACCTATTGTGAATATCAACAAGGCAGGGTAACAGGGGGATTTGTGGCGGAACTGGAAAGAGCTTATGCTTTATACCGCAAGCAACCCATAACGCCAAAAGGTCCATTATTTCATGCTCACGGCATTTTCTGCCCGATTATTGAATGCGAAGAAAGAGGGATTGAACCGAATACAGTTTTAGTAGCTTCAACTGTAGATTATGAACATCCAAATGTGGGAAATTTAACAAGGTATTTAATCGCTTCTGATGCACCAGAATCACCAATTATTTGTAAAGCTTTTGAAGATTACAAAGAGTTTGGCAAAGAACCTGTAAGAACAGAAACTCCAAAAATGGCAATGGCTGGGGCTTCTAATTCTTATATTTATCCTGATGAGGATGATTTTAGTTATCCGCCTTATTAAATCAGTTATCAGTTATCAGTGAACAGTTATCAACATAATCTGATAACTGTTCACTGATTCAGTCTGCTTTCTGTTTCTTTCAAGATTCTTTAATTTGCAAACCTGCTTTGACTAAATCAAAATTTTCGGGAAAATGAGTGTTGCGATCGCAATCAGCTTTCTCTAACTTTGCCCCTTGCAGGTTAGCTTGGCGGAGATTAGCGGACATTAATAACGCGCCTCGCAAATCAGCATCTTGCAAGTCAGCTTGACTGAGATCGGCAAAGCTTAAATCAGTTCCTCGAAGATTTGCACCTTTGAGGTTAGCTGCACTTAAATCAGCATAGCTGAGATCAGCGCCTTTGAGGTTCGCATCTTGTAAACTAGCATCACCCAATTCGGCACGGCTAAAATCACGCCTTCCCGCAGTGTACATCTCAATGAGTTTAGCTACCATACTAACTGGCTGTTGATAATTGACTTCAGACATGAAACAGCCTCACAGATTTTCTCTTTGGTATACGGTTTTGTTAAAACACATAAGTTCATCATAGAACAGATGCAAAATACTGGCAGATACAACACCCGCTTTGATTGTCTTTCGTAGTGGTAATTATTTGCAAGTATTGTTGCTTATATAATAAGATTTTTATAAAAAATTAATACATAATATGTATATAGAGAGATGGCATATTAAATCAGAGTAACAACAACTGACAAACGCAGCTAATCTAATGATTCCTAACTATCAGCATCGGCTCAATAGTAAATATAAACTATTATTGATAGGTTTAATAATCATTGCCCTAATAATTTTGACGCGACAATTTAATATTCAGGCACTCTTACAAACATTAATTTTGTGGGTGCAAGGTCTTGGTGTTTTAGGGCCTATTGTTTACATGATTATTTACAACCTAGCAACTTTATTATTTATTCCAGGTTCTCTACTCACCCTGAAAGGTGGTTGCTTATTTGGTGTATTCTGGGGTTCAGCTTATGTGTTGATAGCGGCTACTGTTGGCGCTACTTTAGCTTTTTTGATTGGGCGCTATCTATCGCGAAATTGGGTGGTGCAGCAAATAGAAAAATATCCAAAATTTAAAGCTATTGATCAAGCTGTAGCTAAGGAAGGATGGAAAATTGTTCTGTTGACTCGGCTTTCCCCTGTATTTCCTTTCAACTTGTTAAATTATGCTTTTGGTGTGACTCAAATATCTTTAAAAGATTATATGTTAGGTTCTTTGGGAATTGTGCCGGGAACTATCATGTATGTTTATATTGGTTCTCTGGCTGGGAATTTAGCTCTAACTAACACAAATCATCAACCAGTCACGCCAGAAACGCAAATGTGGCAATGGATAATGCAAGGGTTGGGATTGATAGCAACTGTGGGTGTGACTGTGTATATCACCAAAATTGCTCAAAGGGCTTTAAACCAAAGTGTGGAAGGCAGAAAGTGATGAAAAATAAGTTGTTTAGATTATTTACTTTAACATTGGTGGTAGCGATAGCCTTCCTCGTCAACCCTGCACCAGCATCAGCCAATACCCTTGCTTTTAACCCCCAAGCTGTTTTACGTGATGCACTGCAATGGATTGATGGATTGGGCAGCGTGGGAGCGATCGCCTTTATGGCACTATATATTATTGCTACAGTCGCATTCTTACCAGGGTCAATCCTCACTTTAGGCGCTGGTGTTGTCTTTGGTGTAGTTTGGGGTTCTGTTTACGTTTTTGTCGGTGCAACTATTGGCGCTACATCTGCATTTTTGGTAGGACGGTATTTAGCTAGAAGTTGGGTAGCTAAAAAAATTGCTGACAACAAAAAATTTGCAGCTATAGATCAAGCCGTTAGTAGAGAAGGCTTAAAGATAGTTTTATTAACAAGACTGTCGCCGATATTTCCTTTCAATCTATTAAATTACGCCTTGGGAATTACCGGAGTTTCCCTAAAAGATTATTTTCTTGGTTCTGTAGGCATGATTCCCGGAACCATCATGTACGTTTATATTGGTTCTTTAGCCGGAAATCTAGCAATGGTTGGTACAGAATCACAACCAAGCAACCCCACTCTACAATGGGCGATTCGGATTCTCGGTTTTATCGCTACCGTGGCTGTAACAGTGTATGTTACTCGTATTGCTCAGAAAGCTTTAGAAGAAGAAGTATTGTAAGAATATTTAACCGCCGATAAACGCCGATAAAAAGAATTTTTTATAGAAACATTTCAGTAGGCCGATGCACCCCTTCAACTACTTAACACTCGATTTCTACCAGCCGCCTTGGCTTGGTTGATAACCGCATCACCAGCTTGGTAAAGTGCTTCTAATGTGTTGCCATCTTGAGGATAGGCGACAACTGCGGCACTGAAGGTAGCGTAAAAAGTCTGATTATTAGCATCGATAAATCCAATTTCTCGGAATTTTTTCAGAACTTCCACTAACCGCCTGACTGCTTCAGGTTTGGTCATACCCGCCATACCTACAACAAACTCTGTACCTCCCCAGCGCCCGACTACATCCTGGCTATGAAACGTCTGTCTTAACAGTTCTCCTAACCGGGATAAGACGCGATCGCCTTCTAAATGACCATAGGTATAATTAATTTGCTTCAAGTCATCCAGTTCTACAATAGCGAAGCTTAAAGGCTGTTTGTGAGCATCACTCCACTCAATATACTTATTTAATTCTTGCGTAGATTTGCGGCGATTTGCTACAAATGTTAATGTATCAATTTCTGCTAAACTTCTTAACCAACGTGTGCGTTCTAGGCGGTTAAGAATCCGCGCTAATAGTTCGGGTTCGACAATTGGCTTATTTATATAATCATCAGCGCCTGCGGCAAATATTTGATGTCTAGTGGCGGTATCGTTGTGAGTGGTGAGAAATAAGATTGGTATACTAGTCCATTGGGGTTCTTTCCGAGTAATTTGGCATAATTCTATACCACTAGTTCCTGGCATTTCCATATCTATAATTAACAGTTCTGGTTCTGCTAGTTGCATTACCTCTAAAAACCGTCGGGGATTATCCAGGGTATAAACCTTGATTCCCCAAGGACTAAGTAAAGCTTGGAGTGCAGTTAATATTTGCGGGTCATCGTCTACAATCATCACCCGTGCTTCTCTGGCATGAGATTGTTGTAATATTTGGTTGACCGTTTCTAGGACTTGAGATGGCGTTACAGGTTTTTGTAAAATACCTCTGCCACCTAAATGAGCAACTTTCACTCGGTCGAGTAAACTGTCCTGAGCAGTAAAGACAACAACAGGTACAGGAGGAGTACAGTTACTTAGTTCTGCTAATAAATTTAGGGAATTGTCGGGATTATTAGCGGTGGAAAGGTCGATTAGGACAAAATTTGGCCGATTTTTCGCTATCAATTGTTGAGATGCGATCGCATCTGGCGCAGTTTCCACCCTCAACCCCTGATTTTGGCTTTCCTTGACTAATTCTTGAACAAATTTCTGGTCTTGATCAATAATTAATAACAATGGGCGATCGTCTGCTTCTGGTTCAACTGGTAATACTTCTGATTTAGACCCAGATTTCAAATTTTGTAATTCTTGGCGTAATGCTCCCACCACTTGCCCTAAATGCTTCTTAGCAGCAGGTTTTAGTGTCTTACCATTATCTAACAACAATTCGATTTCTTGGGCTAGGCGGGAACCCTCATCAGAACCAAACATTCCCAAAGAGCCAGCTAACTTGTGAGCTTCTAGCTTGGCTTTTGACCGTAATTCCTCATTAGCTTTATTTTGTAGCAGCTTAGTAGAAGCTTGCTCAATTACTGCTACTCGCGCCTCTATTTTTTCTACAACTTCTCCCCAAACTCTTGTCACCCCACTTTCCACCTGATTAGCTACAGAACCATCAGGGGCGACTTTTTCTGTAATTGATTCCTCTTTCTCGACTACCTGCGCTGGCTTCAGCCGATACCCAATCCCATAAACCGTATCAATTGGGTCTTCTTTAACTCCTGATGCTTTCAGCTTTTGCCGCAATCCTTTAATATGGGATCTAACGGTATCTTCCGTAGGCGGTTCTTCAAATGACCACAAATGGTCTATTAAAGCACTACAGCTAAAAATCCGGTGACTGTTACGCAAAAACAGTTCCAGCAAGCCGTATTCTTTAGGCGTTAAATGCAAGAGTTTTCCGTCACAGGTGACTTCGCAGGTGCTGGGATCAAGTTGTAGGTTATTCCACTCCAACAGAGGCGGTAAAGCTGAACCACCCCGACGTAATAAAGCGCGGATTCTTGCTAATAATTCTTGAAAATCAAAAGGTTTAGCTACATAATCATCTGCCCCAGCATCCAAACCTGTTACCTTGGTAGTGCTGGTATCTTGGGCTGTTAATAGGAGAATCGGTGTTTGATCGCCGCCAGCTCGTAACCGACGACAGAAGCTAATTCCATCCAGCTTAGGCAGGATTAAATCTAGCAAAATCAAGTCGTAAGTATATAACTGGGCTAAATCCCAGCCTTCTTGTCCATCCTTGGCGAAATCAACAGTATAGTGCTGACTTGTTAATGATTTAACAAGTAATTCGCCCATCAGTTCGTCATCTTCTACCAATAAGATTCTCATGGTGGCAGATAACCGCAATCAATATTTGTTAATTGCGAAAAATAAACTAATGAATATTTAAGCTTTTGTAAATTTACAGTCTAAGACTAGCGTATCTTTAAGCAGTCAATCTGCTTACCTTCGTAAATATAAACATTTAATTGATTTTGATAAGCAGTGCTAATATTTCACTAAGTGTAATATTTATTACAGATTATATTTTATACGCCGTAATCAGATGAATTAATTGCGATCGCTCAAATAAATAGAGCCTGATTATTTTCCACCAGTCTCAACAACCATACTGAAAATAAACAGACTCCCCTCTTGCTTTTCTCAAATTTGCACAATACAGAGCATGAGAAAGTAGATAAACCTCTACAGAAACATATCTCCGTCTAATTTTTGTAAATTCTAATTAACGGTGTCACCTTTGGTTGTTCAGGATTAGTTAGGTCTAATCGATAAGCTGTTCTTAAAATATCTTCCGTTTTCTCGCCTTTGACTGTAATTATATAATTTGCTGGTCGAGAAGGCTCTTTTTCAACTTTCTCAATTACCTTATCTTGAATAATTGACACGTCTTTTAACCTTTGTGGTAGTCTAGCATTAGGCTTCCAAAGACATAAAACATTGGTAGAGTTGGAGAACTTTAGTAATTGTAGAGCGTATTTTTGATTATTAACTTGAAAAGAAGATGTCATTAATATTATAGCTCGATTCTGTGGTGGTATTTGCTGGAATACTTTTTTTGTTCTCTCATGACGGCGGCAGTTTCTATCGATAATTGGTTCTCCAGCAAGGGCAGCTTTTGATAATGTTGATACAGTGATACCGTAAAAACTTAAACTTGTTAAGCACAAAGCAGTAACTTTACAGAAATTAAGCATAGTTTAAATTCTCAGTTTTGGTATCAACGACTAAATGAAAATTTAGATTGTTCCTAAGAGGTTGTTGGAAAAGTTTTGAAGAGTCAAAAATTATGCTAGCCGCCTCACCATGAGCCGAATCATATAGCGCTTTTCTGCTAAGTGAGTTACAGAGTCAATGTTTTGAAACGCAGAGGGACGCAAAGGCTTTACTAATTTTATTAGCGATGTACTCAGTACCTCAGCAGATTAGGAAGCGCTATATCGCTCTTTTAGTGCTGTCTATTATCTATTCACAGCTTATACTGAAAAAACTTTTTTACCATCTTTCCGGCTTTTCAAACAACCTCTAATTATGTCCACTTACTCGTTCAAATCTCCATTAACCGGAGTTTCACCTATTAAATAAAGGTGAGTTGAGGTTTCATTACTGGGAGGTAAAAATGATTTTTCCAACTCCAAGCGCTGTTCTACATTACGCAAGAAATACCCATCCACCATTGCCGAACCTAAAAGCTTACCCAACTCCTCACGACTGGTAGTAATATTTGTATTAAATCCCTCATGAGGCAAATTACCTAAAGTTGCCACAACAGCACGTTGAATTAATTGCAAAACTTCTGCTGAACCAGGTTTAGATAACTGTTTAACCGTTTGCGGACTCAAAGATTGCACATATTCCCACAGCCCATTATTGTTAAGTGCTTCACTAGCAAAATATTCTGGATTACGATGGGAATCATTACTCATAGTAACTATCTCAAATGTTGCTCAACTATCAACAAATTTAGCAGTTTGATTTACATCTATGAGTTCGCATAACCGAACTTTCAAAGACAGGTTATCCTACTACATGAAAGTTGGAAGTGCTGAGTGATGAGTCATGAGTGTTGTTAGCAGTAGCGGGGCGTTCAGCCGTGTTGAGTAAAATGTATTCCTCTGCTTTCCCAGTCCCCAGTCCCCAATACCCAATACCCAGTCCCCAATACCCAGCCCCCAGTTCCTACTCCCTAGCGATCACAATATCGTTAGACTTAATTACTGCATAGGCTTCTGCACCCTCAGCTAGTTCTAACTCCTCGGCTGACATTCTCGTAATAATCGAGGTTAATTCAACTTTGTGAACAATTTCTAATGTCACCTCGCTGTTAACAGCTCCTGTGACAACTTTTTTGACAACTCCTTTGAGAATGTTACGCGAACTAACTTTTAATGGTCTTTTGGAACTGGTAACTTCCAACTCAACAGTTTCAGTCGCTTCTTTTTCCACCTTCTGCGCCTGTTTGGTTGGTATTGATTTTTGCGGCGGTGGGGGTTGATTGAGTCCGCGCACAAGTTCCCGCAAAATCTCAGTTTTGGTACGCTGAGACTGCTGACAGAACTCTTCTAGAATCTTGCGCTCCTCTTCTGATGTTTGAAAAGTGATCCATCCTTGTTCTTTTCTTGGCATAATGTTACCAATTAGGTTGGTACATATCGGAATTGTCTAAGTACGATCCTACCAAGCCGCCATCCTCTGAAGAAGAGTCTATCTAAACACGGTTCTCTATGAAACGAAGAAACATTCTTGCCTTTATTGGTACAGCACTTGCTAGTTTGTTTTTAGTAGTGGGCTTACCATTTTTCCCTCCTTCTCCTGTAGTAGCACAATCAAACGTTAGTCTACTGGTGTCTGCGGCTGCTAGTTTGAAAGATGCACTAGAAGAAATTAAGCCTCTCTACCAACAGAGTAAGCCCAATGTCAACATTAATTTTAACTTTGGTGCATCCGGTGCTTTGCAGCAGCAAATTGAACAAGGTGCGCCAACAGACATATTTATATCTGCTGCCAAAAGACAAGTAGACGCTTTAGAACAGAAGAGGCTGCTTGTATCTGGTACACGAAGTATCATAGCAAAGAACCGTCTAGTATTAGTTGTGCCAAGGAATACAACTGGTATTACCAGCTTTTTCAACTTAAGAGATGAACGCATTAAGCGAATTGCTATTGGTGAACCTAGAAGCGTTCCTGCTGGACAATACGCAGAACAAGTATTACAGAAGTTAAAACTGTTACCTCAAATAAAGCCAAAACTAGTCTACGCTAACAATGTGCGTCAAGTTTTAGCTGCGGTAGAAAGTGGTAATGCTGACGCAGGCTTGGTTTACGCCACTGACGCAAGGATTTCTGACAAAGTAAAAACTGTAGTTGCTGCTGATGAAAAATACCACTCTGCCATTACTTATCCTTTAGCAGTAGTCAAAAGTAGCAGAAATGTTGAGGCGGCTAAGGACTTTGCCCAATACTTAGCTACTAACAGTCAAGCTAAGGCTGTGCTACGGAAGTATGGGTTTATTTTACCTTAATAATTTAGTTAACAGTCAACAATACTTTTCGTCATTATACAAGTGAGGGCTTAGGGTTATAAGTCCTCACTTGATTTTTTTGGGCAATCAAATTTAACAATCTTGCTTTTTAGCATAGAAGTAATACTATACATAAAATGTTTATTGTTATTTAATTTTTCAGTATAAATGCTGCCACTTTATCTGAAAAATTTGGTTTTAAAATTTGTGAATTATCCTTGCATGAAAGCTGTGGAATTGAGAGATTATTGCTGTGCGATCGCCTAATCACGCAAAATTATCGGCATTTGGTAGGAGAATCACAGTTTCTGCATCTGGCAAATTTTAGAGATGGCGATCGCCGTTCGCGGAGCGTTCCGAAGGAAAGGCGGGGCGGAGCATCGTCGCACAGGCACACAATTGTACAAAACTTCTGCTATTTGCCAGCCAGTTTAACTATACCAATAGATGGTAAACTTTTTTACTAATAAAATATTTTCCTCAAAAGTTCGTTAGAAAGGGTCTGTATGAAATTTCAGTCAGTATCTGTAACTATTGGTTTAAGCTTTCTCAGTCTATCAACCCCTTTATTTAGTTCACCGCGAGTTCTAGCTCAAGAAGTTGCAGTTTCCTGTCCTTTGCCAACAGAAATTGCTGTTACTTTCCTTGATTCTAAATGTCAGGCAGTCACTTTAGAACAGCCCCAGACTTTTTATCGCTACTATAGTAGCAGTACAAATAAATACGGTAGATATTTAACTACAAACCAATATAAAACAAACGTAGAAGTAATTAGGAATCTAGCTCTCAATCAATCCTGGGGCAACAAAGCTACCACCATGCTAAAAGTGACATTACCAGCTGGCACAGTAGTTTATCAAGGCATTGTTGCCCCTCAAAATCCCTCACAATGTTACCCAGGGGGAGGTCAACAAACCTTCATTCAGGATACAAGAGATCCCAATATTAAATGGGTTGAGGGAGAAAATCTTATTGTCGAAGATTTCACCTGTCAATAAAATTCATGGAAACCAAGACCGAAACATTGCTCAAGCTCATAGAACAAGCGCTGAACATAGCAGAACAGATGCGTCCTGAACTAGCAAACCCAGAGCGTTTAAATAATGTCATTAGAGTCCTGCAATCAATCAGAAGTCAGACTTTAATTGGTCAACTTGAACCATCAGCAGGAACCTCAACCTTTGGGTTAGCGCGTGAAGTCGCTGATTGGGTTGAACCTCTAGATTCGCCCTTATTAAAAGCTGTGGGCGCAATTGAAGAATATTATCAAACTAATTTCTAGAGTAGCTTGGCAAGGGTGTAGGGTGTAGATGTTCAAAACCCTTACACCCAATCTCAACAGACAACCTTGGTGCGTCAGATCGCACTAATGCCACAATGAAATCAGCGTTATTATCCTGTGGCTATGTACTTAACTTGGTTTGACAACAACAGCTGGCTGCTAGAATTCGGCGAACAGCGAATACTGATAGATCCTTGGCTGGTTGACGTGTTGACCTTTGGGAATTTAGATTGGTTCTTTAAAGGCTCCCGTTCTCAACAACTCCCCATACCAGAGAATATTGACCTAATTCTCTTATCTCAAGGTTTGGAAGACCATGCTCACCTACCAACACTAAAGCAACTTAACCGGAATATTCCAGTGGTAGCTTCTCCCAATGCGGCAAAAGTTGTGCAAGGTTTAGGTTTTACATCTATCACCAGTTTGGCTCATGGTGAAAGTTTTACTTTCAATAATTTGATAGAAATTAAAGCCTTTCCTGGTTCTTTAGTCGGGCCTACTTTGGTTGAGAATAGTTATTTTGTCAAAGAATTAGCAACTGGGTTAACCCTTTACTACGAACCCCACGGAAATCATTCTCCACAGTTAAAACAAGTAGCACCAGTTGATGTAATCATTACACCTATTTTTGATGTGGTACTACCCCTAATTGGGAGCATTATTAAGGGTAGTAACAGCGCCTTGGAAGTTGCTAAATGGTTGCAACCACAAGTTATGCTTTCTACAGCTAATGCCAAAGAAACCACTTATGAAGGCTTATTGAGCAAAATACTCAAAATTGAGGGAAGTATTGCAGACTTCCGCTCGCTACTAGAAAAAAATAACTTGCCTACACAGGTATTAGATCCGCATCCAGGCGATCGCGTGGAATTACAATTGAAAAAGCGCGTATTGACGATTTAGTTATTAATTTTTGTTGGACATAGGGGTTAGGGGCTAGGGCGGATTTTTAAAGTCTAATAATCCTCCCTAACCCCAGGGCTATTTAAGCGGAGTATATTAATTGCGATCGCTCTTTATTTGCTGTGGTTGATAGTGCGATCGCATCCGCTAATAACGAACAGTTAGCCCTTGCTTTAAACTCCATCACAGAAATAGCTAAATCCAGTCCATTCAAGGACTTAGCTAATTTAGCCTCTGTCCGTGCTGCACTTAACGACCCCAACCATGAATGGACATTTTGATTTTGTGAATATATTAATTAAAGCTTACTTGATATAGCTTTTGTAGAGGTAAGATTAAACTTATCTCTACAATTCGCTTATTTTCCAATTCGCTCAAGTTCCTCGCGTAAAACACGCCGTAAAGTTTCTTCCAAAGGTTCACGACGCTGCTGAATGTATTCCAGCAAAGCATTATTAATCAAAGTTTGATAATTTCCTCCACCAGCTAAATGAACTTGCTCACGAAACCAGTCTAATATTTCATCATCTAAGCGAATTGTAATACGAGTTTTACCTGGTGTCGCAGGCTCAATCGCTCCTCGTTTACCTGTGCTAAAATCATACTCTTTTTCCATCATTTATCCCTCTTCATATTGCTGTTTTTCATAGCGCGTAGCTTGACGGGCAGAAATTAACCGAATCTCACCATTACGCCATGTATAGACGACTACTAAGATGCGCCCAAAAGCATCAATACCAATAGTGATAAACCTCTCCTCTTGAAAACGTTCATATGTAATGGTAATTGCTAAATCATCAGAAAACACCGCAATTGCATCAGCAAAGTCAACTCCATGCTTGCGGAGATTTTCTCTTGCTTTATTGCTATCCCACTGATACACCATCTCAATCTATTGTATGCACATTCGTACATATTACTGGAGCGCGAATAGCTAATTGGCTTAATTATGGGCAATTTTTGTTGTGAAGAATTTTAAAGCTCAATAAATACAAAATAAACACTCTGCGCCCCTCTGCGCTAACCTCCGCGCCCCTCCGCGTTAAAAAAAAAACCCTCTAGAACTCCTCATCATCCACAAAAAACTCAGCATCATCTTCCAACCGAGAACGACCCCCAGAACCAGCCACACCCCAAAGCGGTTGCAACACAGCCATAGCAATTAACCCAATACCAGCGCTGAAAGCCAGCACTAAACCCACTGGTATTTGCACCGATTGAAATGTTAAGAACTTTAACGATACAGGCGTAGCATTTTGGACGGAAATAATTGCGATCGCCGCCACCCAAACAGCGACAATTACAGATGTAATCAAAGGAGCAAAAGTTTTCATATACAACTAACCACAAATACACACAGATGAACATAGGCGTTCATCTGTGGCTGAGATTTTTATCCTAACTTAGCGATCGCACTTTCCATTGCTTGCGCCAACTGAGTTAATTTCTCAGGTGAGTTAGTTTCCAGGTAAACCCGTACCAATGGTTCAGTACCAGAAGGACGCAGCAATACCCAACTACCTTCTTCTAAATACAGCTTAATCCCGTCCTTACGCCCGACTTCCTTCACCTTCACCCCAGCTACCTCGGAAGGAGGATTTTTGGTAAAGGAATCAATCACAGCATTTTTGTGTGCTTCTGTCAAGTGTAAGTCTAGACGATTATTATACAAGGGGCCATCAGCTTCCGCGATCGCTTCCTTCACCAATTGACTCAGGGGCTTACCTTCGTAGGCGATCGCCTCGGCAATCAGCATATCAGCTAAAACGCCATCTTTTTCGGGAATATGTCCAATAATACTTAAACCGCCTGATTCTTCACCTCCAATCAAGACGGTAGTTTCCCGCATCTTTTCTCCAATGTATTTAAAGCCTACAGGGGTTTCGTAAATCGTCAAACCGTATTTAGCGGCGAAGTTATCTAGTAGGTGAGTTGTGGCTACTGTGCGGACGATAGCGCCACTCTTGCCTTTATTTTTAATCAAATGACGTGCCAGGACTAACAGCACAGTATTGGGGGTGAGGACATTACCCAACTCATCCACAATACCAAAGCGATCGCTATCGCCATCCGTCGCCAGTCCCAAATCTGCATGGTCGTTGCGGACAGCTTCGACCAATTCAACCAACTGTTCCCCCTTGGGTTCAGGCATTCCTCCCCCAAAGAGAACATCGCGCCAAGTGTGGAAACTTTCTAATTGTGTACCACTATGTTGCAAAACTTCATCTAAATAGCCACGGGATGTAGAATATAACGCATCATACTTGACTTTAAGTTGGGCGCTTTTAATTTTTTCCACATCCAGCAATGTGTAAATAAACTGGAGATAGTCCGGTTTGGGATCGAAAGTAGAAATCGAACCTGATGGTTTGCCAGATGGCAACTCATCCGATGCACTTTCGATATTTGCCACAATAGTATCAGTAATCTCTGGAGTGGCAGGGCCAGCATAATCAGGGATATATTTAATTCCACAGTATGGTGCTGGATTATGACTAGCCGTAAACATCAATGCCCCTGCCGAATTGAGGTGACGGGCATTATAAGCAATTACTGGTGTGGGGCAATCCCGATCAGTAATTTTCACATTCCAGCCCAAGTCAGCCAAGACTTGAGCTGCTGTTTGGGCAAACTGATCAGCTAAAAACCGCGTATCGTAGGCAATGAGAACAGGTCTATCTTTTGAGTAGGCTGTTTCCAGATAACTTGCGATCGCTCTTGTCACTTTCCGCACATTGGGAAAAGTGAAGTCATCGGCAATAATGCCTCGCCATCCATCAGTACCAAACTTTATCTTGCCGGAATTGCTACTAGCGCTCATGTCTGCCACTTTCTCCCATCTATTTGAACACTATAGGAAGCTTCCCGCAAAGCGTGCGTAGTCGCAAGCATCCTCCACCGTATTTTTTCTCACTGCTCTTGACCAATGTCAACCCCCGAACGACTGTTTGTTAGTTACCACCTCTGGTCTTTAGTTGCCCCAGCCATAGGGCAAGAACGTTGGCATTGCCAGATGAGACGGGGGTTTATCAAGGCGCGTCAAAACGAACCAGAAGTTAAAGCACTACTAGCGAATGCTACCGCACCGCAGCGAATTGGCATCCTCGCGCAAAAAGGTGTGTATGAGTTTCATCATAATCGCCATTTGTTAACTAGTTCCGATGGAGTCGAGCAGGTAGCACGGTTGTTGAAATTAAGTCACTCGACAATACAAGTTCAACAAAGAGTGTTACAAATTCTTAAGAAATATTACAATGCTCCCTTATTATTGGGCAAAAAAATTCTGCAATTAACTCGTGGCGATGAAGGCTTTCCCAAACCGATTTTAATTGAACAGAAAGATAATCGTTTCCGCTTATATGCAGCGATGGACTGTGTTTTCATAGAGTCCGACGATCGCCACACCTTACATATATTAGATTTTAAAACAGGTAAAGCTGCTTTTGATAAAAGGCAAGCGTTGGTTTATTTATTAGCCGCTCATTACCTTTACCCAGGTAAAGAAGCTGTCGCATCATTTTATAATTTAGAACTCTGTCAAGAATCAGAGTTAATTAGTTTGAAGAGAAATGAGCTAGAAGATTTAAAGATTGAGCTAATAAATATTGCTAAAAAGCACCAAGAAGACGTACAAAAATATCAAGATGCCGCTAGAGATTTCGGTGAAATATTCCCACCAAATCCTGGTTATCACTGTCGCTTCTGCCCCTTTCAATCAATTTGCGAGTTTTCGGCACAAGCCCCTCAAGCACAATCTTTACCCATTATCAAAACTCATATTAGGTGATAGGTTACAGGTAACAGGTAACAGACTGGTAAGTAGACAGACTTAATTAAATATAAGTTTGTAGTAAGGACTTTAGTCCTTTCAAACCCAGCAATAGGTAATAGGCCTATTACCTATTACCTATTACCCAAGAATATTACATTGAGCCTTTTTGCATCACTTCTTGTAAATGATGACGAATTTCTTGTGCTTGCTCAATATCAGACTGACGCAATTTTTGGAATAAATCTACACAAGGCTTAGAGTTAGCGGCTTGTGCATCTTCGATATATTTGTCATAAGCTCTAACCGCTTCCGCCTTATTTTGTAAAACGGTAATAAAGTCATACTCTAAGTTGCTGATAGGCTCTTGAGAATTGCCCTTACCTGTAGCCATTTACTTGACCTCCATTAGATTTATAACTAATTTCTACTTAACCTTACAGAGTCATTCATCCACCTAAAAGGGTAGAAAAAATTACACAGAAAGAGGTAGTAATTTGCACTGAAAATTATTTGCGCTTAAAGACTTATCATATCTTGGAGGTTGGTAATGGGTAATTGGTAATTGGTAATGGGGAGTGGTAGAAAGCAATTATTTATTCCCTATCCCTGTTCTGTCACCTGTCACCTGTCCCCTGTCCCCTGCCATAACTGTTAAATTAGAGTGCAAGGAGTTAATAGCGCTTTTTCCAGTAAGGTTTTATATTCTTTATCCTGAATGCGGTAAGCACCAAATCTTTCTAAGTGAGGATTCATCATTTGCGCGTCAAACATAACAAACCCCCTTTGGCGTAATCTTTCAACTAATTTAACCATCGCTACCTTAGAACCGTCGGGAATGCGGTAAAACATCGACTCGCCAATAAAAGCGCCACCAATGACAATTCCTAAAATCCCCCCAGCTAACTCATCACCTTGCCAAGTTTCAAAACTATAGGCGTAACCAGTCTGGTAAAGTAGCCAGTAAATTTCCTGTAATTCCTGAGAAATCCAAGTAGTCTCGCGGTTAGCACAACCAGCCACAACAGCCGCAAAATCGCGGTTAATCGCCACGGAAAATCTTTCTTGATTCAAAACCCGTTGTAACGATTTAGGATAGCGAAATCGCTCATCTAAAGGTATCAAAGTGCGATCGCGGCTACCATACCATCCCAGGCGATCGCTGTCGTCCGCCATGAGAAAATAGCCTTGAGCATAACCTTGAATAATAGAGGCGATATCATATTGCATATAAAAATAAAAAATATCAGAGGAACGCAGTCTGATGTTATCACTCATCCTCCGCGCTCCTCTGTCTTGAAAAGTTTCTTAGGTCGGGCTAACCCTCCTACAGAACTTTTCGCTGCGTTTCCCTTAGCGTTCCTCTGCGTTTGTTGAATATGACACAACCTATACCACCCATCACCCTACCACCAGCCGCCAATCCAAACCTTGAAGGTGAATGGTTGCAAGAGCGTTTATTAAGGTGGCTAGATACAGAATTTATTCCCGAAGCAGTCAACCAGAAAATTGCTCAACGTGCAGCCCAAATTTTTGTCCGCCAAAGAATGGAAGGTGAAAACGACCTTGGTTCTCTGGTAATTGCCATTGTCACAGAGATGCAGGCCTTTGATTTTTCCAAAAGCTTTTATGGAGAGTTTGCGATCGCCAACGCCGTTAGCGATCTACTCTTAGAAAGTCTAGGTATAGACCGTTGCTGTGGACAATAAATCCAGTCCATAGTCAAAAGTCCATAGTAAAAAACACTAATGACTAATGACTAATGACCAATAAACTACCAGCTAGACTTAACAACCCCAGGTAAAAGACCTTCGTGCGCCCATTCCCGGAGGACGTTCCGAGATAGCCCGAAGTCACGATAAACACCTCTAGGACGACCAGTTACCCAGCAACGGTTACGGCGACGGATAGGCGCACTATTGCGGGGTAGCTGTTGGATTTGGCGGTGAATTTCTAACTTATCTAGAGGAGATTCAGTAGTTCTAAACTCTTCTAACAAAGCTTCCCGCTTTGCAGCATACTTTTCCACCAACCTAGCGCGTTTCTTTTCGCGCTCAATCATGCTTTTCTTTGCCATAAATCAAGTCAACAATTTCGACAGCATTTTCCATTCTACATTTAGGAATGGCTAATCGCCTCTATTTCTACTCAACTATCCCACAATAATTATTTTCGTCTTAGATGGGCATAAATCCGCCAGTTCGCAAGCCTCGCACATAGGAGAACGGGCTTTACAGACAGCACGACCGTGATAAATTAGCCGAATTGACCAATTTTCCCAGTCAGGTTGCGGTAATAACTTCATTAAATCTTGTTCAATGTGGATAGGGTCTGGATATTTAGTTAAACCCAAACGTTGGCTAAGGCGCTTCACATGAGTATCCACCGTTACCCCAGCATTGATACCATAAGCATGAGCTAAAACCACATTTGCCGTCTTCCGCGCCACACCAGGCAGTTTTAACAACTGTTCCATCGTATTAGGAACCACAGAGTTATACTCATTTACAATCATCCGACAGGCGGCTTGAATATTTTTCGCCTTATTGCGATAAAAACCTGTAGAACGTACTAAGTTTTCTAACTCTGTTAAATCAGCATTGGCTAAACTAGGCGCATCAGGAAAGCGACCAAATAAAGCAGGTGTGACTAAATTCACTCGCTCATCTGTACACTGGGCAGAGAGAATAGTTGCTACTAACAACTGTACTGGTGTGGTGTAGTTTAATGAACAAGTTGCATCAGGATAAAGACGCTTCAGGCGCGAGAGAATTTCTAACGCCCGTTGCTTTTTAGGAAGAGATTTGCGCTTAGTAGTAATCACTGGAACAATTTTTGTACCCACTCCAACTGCGTAGTTAACTGGGTGGTTTCTTTAACAATGAGGAAAATACCCAAGCCCAACAGTAGCACCAAGCCAGTTTGCATGACACTTTCTTGAATGCGGTTAGGTAAGGGCTTACCGCGTACAGCTTCAATTAGTAAAAATGCTAATTGTCCGCCATCCAACGCTGGGAGGGGCAGAATATTGATCACTGCCAAATTGATGCTAATCAAAGCCGCAAAGAAGAACAAGCTACCTGTATCATTTTGGGCAATATTAGCGCCAATTTCGACTATTTTGATGGGGCCTGCTACTTGAGAGGCTGTTTCGCCAAAATTAGTAATTAGCTGCCCAAAGCCTTTAAATGTCATGATGACAATGCGCTGAAATTCACTAGCACCAACGCTTAAAGCTTTAGTTATACTCACAGGACGGCGTTCTAGTTTACCGTTAGGCGCAAGCCCAATGCCAATGCTACCACCTGCTGGTTTGGCTTCAGGAGTAACATTAACTGATAGCCTTTCGTCTCCACGGGCAACTTGCAGTTGAATAGATTTACCTGGGCTATTTTTAATAATGTCTCTTAATGCGTCTATTTCTTGCAGGGAAGTACCGAACTGCTTTTGATTTGCTGCAAGAATGACATCCCCAGGTTTGAGTCCAGCATCGGTAGCAACAGCACTCACCTCTGGCGCTAATTGCTGAATTAACACCCCTGGCTGACTGGCTTGACCAATACCAACCAAGCCTACCTGGGCTACCAGTAGCATATAAGCAAAAATTAAATTAGCGATGACACCTGCACTGATGACGATCGCCCGGTCTAAAATAGGACGGTTACGCAGCAAATTCGGGTCATTGGGGGGAATATCGCTATCGGGGTCATCATCGGGAAAACCAACGAAACCACCCAAAGGAAAAGCCCTGACAGCATATTCAGTTTGTGCGCCTTGGTACTTCCACAGAACAGGCCCAAAACCAAGAGAAAAGCGGTTGACATGAATACCTTGAGAACGCGCGGCGACAAAATGTCCCAACTCGTGTACCAAGATTAATACCGCCAAGACTGCGATCGCTGCTAAAACTGACATAAAGCAAATTAATCAAAAATATGCGGATATATCTTCTTATTGTAGTAGCTTGGCAACAGGTCTAGAGATTGCACTCATCAGTCATCCGCAACAAATTTACTCACCCCTAGCATCCAATCTTCGCTCCTCAATCAACTCTTGGGAAAGTTCTCTACCAGCAGGAATATATTTTCTCACAATCGCCTGAGCTTCTTGGATAGCAGTTTGAATGTTACGGATTGGTTTATCTTCTAGTACAAGCACAGCATTATATTCACCCTCTGGTAAGTCTACAGGTGAATTGATTAATAATTGGCGATCGCTAGTAATAGTGACAATTATTTTTAATGACTTCATAGTTACTTCTGATGAATCAGTCGTTCTAATACTTATTTTTATTCATTTATTATAGGACTAACTATATCACCTAATGTTTTCCCTTTACCTGCAATAGATGCAGGGACAGTGCGGCGTTTCTTTGATGGTATTTCTTCTATAAAGGTAACAATGACATGGGCAGTATTAACTTGTGGCTGTTCTGATATCCACTTTATTTGACCATTCTCATAAATTGCTTCGTAACTTTGAAGAATAGGAATCTTGCCGTCATTAACTTTGTTACTTTCTTATTATAGTTTGGGCGTTATTTTTATTAACTGAATCATAATAATTATTTGAAAGGAATATATTCAACAACATTCATCCATTCATCGATTTCTGAAGCTTTAGCAATCAACTCTAAATCTTTAACAAATTGTCCAATTGTCCCACCAAGCTGATGTCCAAAAATTAATCCTGAAAACTCTTTACCTTCTATCTGCCAAGTTTCAGCTAAGACTCGAAAACGAATATCTTGAGTAAATAAAACTCGCTTAAGTTCGGTCACTCTCTCTAATAATTTATCATCAGGCAGTTCTTGTGTTTCATCCTCAGCAGCAGTTAACACATCTACACCCCGACGACGCAATTGAGATGTGATAGCTTGAGGTATGTGAACATCCATATATAGAGCAATAGCCACTTACAACAGTCCTTTTGCTTTCATTCTGCTGTAAAATGGAGAACGTACAGATTGCTTAACACTTTCTTGGACTTGTTCCCATTCCTCTTTAATTTCTTTATCAATTTCTTCTTGGTGATCAAAGTAATAACCCATAGCAGCATGAGCCTCAGCATGGGTTAAATAAGGATGTTGACGACACATTTCCTCTACTGACCAACCATAAGCAAGATAGTCCATAACAATTTGCGCTACTCTAATCCGAGGCAAACGTTGTAATCTCGCAGGTTGATTTTCAATTTTCTCAATATGTGGGTAATTCAGAGTTAACATCTTGTTTACTGATATTTTTCTTTATGAAATTGCCACTTGTATTTTATTTTAGTAATTCCAATTATAAAATTTAGGCTAAAAAAGTTCAAATATTAATTTTTAACACCAGAAAAAATTATAATACCAAAATTACCAAAATTAACTAACTTTGTATATAAAAAAACTACCCAACATTTATAAGATATTGTTGGGTAGCTCTACGCAAATTTCAATGTTTATGTAGATTATTTGTCTCTAAAACAACAATGACAATATGAACCGCACAATTGAATCAGCAATTGGAACCCAAAGTAACAACTTAATCAACCAGTATCTAGATTGTTTTGTTGGCGTTGAGATTGGTTTTGTCAGGCTGTTTGTAAGTTTTGTGACTAAATCAGATAACAACAAGTTACTTTGGAACCAATGGCTAATTTTTAAGTACGGTGGATGTCAAAGTATCCTGGTTGCCAAGATAAGGACGTAACACTTCAGGTATCTCAATTGTCCCATCAGGCTGCTGATAATTTTCCAAAATAGCTGCCATTGTCCGCCCCACAGCCAAGCCGGAACCATTGAGGGTATGCACAAACTGAGTCCCCTTCTTCCCTGCTTCTTTAAACCGAATATCAGCCCGTCGTGCTTGGAAGTCTACAAAGTTGGAACAGCTAGAAATTTCCCTATATTTACCAGAAGAAGGTAGCCACACCTCTAAATCATAGGTTTTCGTCGATGAAAAACCTAAATCACCACTGCATAAATTGATGGCTCGATAAGGCAACTTTAAAGCCTGTAAAATTGCTTCCGCATTCGCCACCAATTTTTCCAACTCATCAAAGGAAGTGCTGGGATGAACAAATTTCACCAACTCCACTTTATTGAATTGATGCAGGCGAATTAACCCCCGCATATCTCGCCCATAACTACCAGCTTCCCGGCGGAAACAGGGAGTATAAGCACAGTGGTAAATAGGTAAATCTTCAGCCGCGAGAATTTCGCCCCGGTACAGGTTCGTCACGGGTACTTCTGCTGTGGGAATTAGCCACAAATCATCATCAGCACATCTAAAGCTTTCTTCCGCAAACTTGGGTAATTGACCAGTCGCCGTCAAAGATGCACTATTAACCAACAGTGGCGGACTAACTTCTACATACCCAGCTTGAGTTTGCATAGTCAGCATAAACTGAATCAATGCCCGCTCTAAAGCCGCACCCGCCCCTATCAAGTTGACAAAGCGACTTTGAGCTACTTTCACCGCTCGTTCCACATTGAGAATACCCAACTTTTCGCCTATTTCCCAGTGGGGGAGAATATTCGGGTTTTGAGGTATGTACTCATCACCCCAACGTCTCACCTCTACATTCTCTTCCTCACTTTTACCTACAGGCGTAAAATCACTAGGTAAATTAGGAATTGCGAGTATAAGTTGCTCAATTTCTGCCTTGAGTTCTTTCTCCCTCGGTTCCAGTTCACTTAACTGCGCTTTCACAGCATTACCCTCATCCCGCAAAGATTGAATTTCCGGGTCTTGAGGATTTACCCCAGATTTAATCTTCTGTCCGACGATTTTACCAATTTCATTACTCCGGGCTTGGAGTTGGCTGCGGTTGGCTTCCAATTCCCGTTGTTGCTTATCCAACTGTAATATCGGCTGAATGTCATACTTACCATTGCGACTATTCAACCGTTCTTGAACTAATTGCGGATTTTCCCGTATTTGCTTAATATCCAGCACAAATTTTTCTCAGTTTTTCGCCTATGATTTTCTTTATCAATACAGTTAACATACAAGATTTCAGCATATATTAATTTTGGCAAACTGGCAGGGGAAAAATTCAACTTGCTCTCAACATCAACAGGACTTACGCAACTGGCACTTGGGTTAGGGTGCGTCAGATGTGGAAAATCCTTGAATCTGTACGAAATTATTGGCGCTGACGCACCCTACAGTTAGTTTGATTATGACACTTGCGTAAGTCCTAATCAATTTAGGGACGGTTGAGGCGATTGAGTAGCCACAATGAGCCACTTAGCCCGGCAAAATTCGCTGTCAGCGCCTGGATATTAGCTAGCACGACAAACATATCTAAACCACTGATAAAGGGTTGATTAGCTTGTGCTGTGAAGAGAAATTGAGCTTGGGTCAGCGCTCTTGTTGCTAAAGTTCCAACGATCGCCTGTGCGCCCAACAAAGTCAAGAGTATTCCTACCAAATTTACTATCACTCCGAAGCGCACAACCTGCACGGTGTCACTTTTCCGAGGACGGTTACTGGGATTGGAAGATACTAGTTGTCTTCCCAGCCTAGTGTAACGGAAGGCTAAATAAACCCCTACAGCCAAAGCCGCCAGTCCCACCAAAGCTAAGAAAATACCAAAACCTGCTCCTGCATTATTACCACCACTCCCTGTTCTCTGGCTAGAAGCAGCATACAACAGTAAAATTACACCAGAAACAACACCTAAGACTAACTGAATCCAAAAGCTAATCCAACCAATTAGGCGAAAAGTCTCGGCGATCGCGCGGAGATTCGTGGAGGAAGATGGCGCGTCAGGGTTTTGTGACATACTGCTCACCAACGAAGCAAAAGGGAAATGACGAACTCGCCCACAATGTGGGCTTGGCACTGATCTAAAATACTATCTCGATTTTGCCCTTTCATACCAAGCATTTCCTAGTTTTCCAGGGAGTGAGGGGAAAAGGGGGAAGGGGTAAGGGGTAAGGGGTAAGGGGTAAGGGGAAGGAAGAAGGCTTTAACCTCTGTCAACTGAACTAATAGACCTCTTGCAAAAGTCGTTCTTAGCGTTCTTTTCTTTGCGTTTTTGCGCCTTTGCGTGAGACAAAAAAAGATTTATGCAAGAAGTCTAATGTGTTGCAAATATTTTTTGAATTGGTATAAACCATAAGATTTTTGAGCCTGTCCCCTGCTATAAATAAAAAATGCCGCAGTCATTGCAACTACGGCATGATAATAATTTCATGAAGACTAAGTGTTTATTGCAAGTCT
>DATNQO010000184.1:0-41511 GCA_036704005.1 Leptolyngbyaceae cyanobacterium
CATATCCACCCCAAAAAACCAATCCATGCGTTCCGCCCAAAGTATCAGCAGAATAGCTTTAAGTAAGCCGGGGATGAGTTCTTGCAGTTCATTATCCACTGGCGCATCATCAGAGTCGGGTAGTTCGTCGGCTGAAGGTAAGTATCTTGGCAGGTTCAAATTTAACATAACTGGTGACACCAAATCTTCTACGCCAGTGTTTTCATCAGCATTATAGCGATTTATAGGGGTGTAGGGGTGTGGAGGTGTAGGGGTGTAAAATACTTAAAAGTTGCCAAAGTTAAGAGTTAAGCGATCGCCACATCGGTTAAGAGATTGATCAACCATAAAATCCTGACCTGTCACCTATCACCTGTTAAGAGTCCCCTAATATAGGCGATCGCCCGTGATAAATCATGGGAACCCTTAAGCATTAAAATGAATGGATAGCGATCGCCAAATATGTTACAGCATAGAATCATCAAACCTTCATAGCCAGCAACTTTTGAGCCTATCCCCAGTCTCCAGACCCTTACTACTAAGGTTAAATTGTTATTAAAACACAGATTTTTTTGCTGAATTGTAACGAATAAAGACTAAACTAAAAAGTCTTGTGCAGCAATTGTCACTATATAAATGATGTAATCATGTCTAAGGTTCTCGTCTCCGATCCTATTGACCAGGCTGGCATTGACATTCTCTCGCAAGTCGCTACCGTTGATGTCAAAACAGGTCTAAAACCAGCAGAATTAATAGAAATTATTGGTGAGTATGATGCGTTAATGATTCGTTCGGGTACGCGCGTTACTCAAGAAATCATTGAAGCAGGTACACAGCTAAAAATCATCGGTCGTGCCGGTGTGGGTGTGGATAATGTCGATGTTCCGGCTGCTACCCGCCGAGGAATTGTTGTCGTCAATTCCCCCGAAGGAAACACCATCGCCGCCGCCGAACACGCCCTAGCAATGATGTTGTCATTGTCTCGTCACATCCCCGATGCTAACGCTTCCGTCAAACGCGGCGAGTGGGATCGCAAAACTTTCGTGGGTGCGGAAGTTTACAAAAAAACTTTAGGGGTTGTCGGCTTGGGCAAAATTGGTTCCCATGTGGCGACAGTAGCCAAAGCAATGGGGATGAAGTTGTTGGCTTACGATCCCTTTATCTCTACAGAACGGGCAGAACAACTAGGCTGTCAGTTGGTAGATTTAGATTTGCTGATGCAGCAATCTGACTATATTACCCTGCACATCCCCAAAACTCCAGAAACCACCCATCTCATAAATGCCACAACCCTGGCAAAAATGAAGCCCACCGCCCGGATTATTAACTGCGCCCGTGGTGGCATCATTGATGAAGCAGCCTTAGCCGCAGCTATCAAAGAAGGAAAAATTGCGGGTGCGGCGTTGGATGTGTTCGAGTCTGAACCTTTGGGTGAGTCAGATTTGCGGACAGTTGGTAAAGATATTATTCTGACACCCCACTTAGGTGCATCTACTACAGAAGCCCAGGTGAATGTGGCAATTGATGTAGCCGAACAAATCCGCGATGTCCTGCTGGGTTTACCTGCACGTTCCGCCGTCAACATCCCCGGACTTGGCCCCGATGTGTTGGAAGAACTCAAGCCCTATATGGAACTAGCGGAAACCTTGGGTAAGTTGGTAGGACAGCTAGCAGGCGGTAGAGTAGAACTACTCACAGTTCGCTTACAAGGGGAACTAGCCACCAACAAGAGTCAGCCTTTAGTTATTGCCTCACTCAAAGGACTACTTCACCAAGCCCTGCGCGAACGGGTAAATTACGTCAACGCCAACATAGAAGCCAAGGAACGGGGGATTCGCGTTATCGAAACTCGCGACGCTTCCGCCCGTGATTATGCTGGTTCCCTACGCCTAGAAGCGACAGGAACGTTAGGAACTCATTCCGTCACTGGTGCATTATTAGGTGAGAAAGAAATTCACCTTACCGACGTTGATGGCTTCCCAATTAACGTCCCCCCCAGCAAATATATGCTGTTTACCTTGCACCGCGATATGCCTGGAATCATCGGCAAATTAGGTTCCCTATTGGGTAGCTTTAATGTCAATATTGCTAGTATGCAGGTAGGACGGAAAATCGTCCGTGGTGATGCTGTAATGGCTCTGAGCATCGATGATCCCTTACCCGATGGCATTTTGGGGGAAATTACCAAAGTCCCTGGCATCCGAGATGCTTATACAGTAACTCTATAGTGTGCTGATACCAGTTCTATGAGCAGCTGCACCAAATAAATCCTGTAGAGGCGTTGGATGCAACGTCTCTACAACAATTATCACTCAGCACTTAAACATGGCAAACACTTGGTGGGAATTACAGATTTTATGTGAGCCGGCGCTGGAAGACTCTGTTTCTTGGCGGTTGGAAGATTTTGGTTGTCGGGGAACAGCTAGTGAGAGTAAAGGTGAGTCTTGCTTAGTTAAGGGTTACTTGCCAGTATTTCAAGCACAGTTATTAGATTTGGCGGCTTTGGGGCTGTGGTTGCAACAAGACGCGCTGTGTATAGGTTTATCTGCGCCTAGCTTGACTTGGCAGCTAATTGATGAGGAAGATTGGGCGAGTAGTTGGAAGCAATATTGGCATCCACAGGAAATAGGCGATCGCTTCCTCATCAACCCCGCCTGGCTACCATTACCGGAAAACTCAGATAGGTTAGTAATTCGCCTCGACCCTGGTGTAGCTTTCGGCACAGGCAACCATGCAACTACTCAATTATGCCTAGAATCTCTAGAAATGCGCCTGAGTGAAGTACCTAAATCTTTTCTCAGTCAAGGTGGTAAACAAGAATCTGTAGTAATTGCGGATATTGGTTGCGGTTCTGGTATCCTTTCGGTTGGTGCAGTGTTGTTAGGTGCGGAAAAAGCCTATGCTGTAGATACCGACCCTTTAGCAGTACAATCAACCTTCAGTAATCGCGCACTCAATGATGTCAGCCCAGAACGCTTAGTCCCAGCCGAAGGTAGCGTAGACATTTTAAAGAAACTAATTGAACGCCCAGTAGATGGAATTGTCTGCAATATTTTAGCTGAAGTAATCATTCAATTATTGCCAGAAATTAGCGAAATATCTAAACCGAGTACATGGGCAATATTTAGCGGTATTTTAGTTGAGCAATCTACCTCTGTAGCTGAGGCTTTAGCAAAAAATGGTTGGGTTGTCGCCACCATGTGGAAGCGGAAAGAATGGTGTTGCTTAAATGTTAGGCGTTCTTAACTTATATATGATTGGGGAAATAAGTTTGTAGTAAAGACTTTAGTCTTTCATCTCCCAGCACTAAAATGCTTACTACGAACTAGTTAATCACCGCCACCGCCACCGCCGCCATCGCCACCGCCGCCATCGCCACCACCGCCATCACCGCCACCAGCATCACCGCCGTAACTGCTACTACCACTACCACCAAAAAATATGAACCCAAAGAATAACAGAAACATTAATACGCTCATAATTGACCCAAACAAACCAGAATCGGACTGAGAATTTTGCCATTGAGGGGTTTTTATATCAGTACCTGAGCGATCAAATGTCACCTGCACTTCTAACTCTTGTCCTGGTTCTATAGCGGTTTGAGCTACAGCTTCAATCGTTTTTGCATTGACTTTGCGGATGTTCGCCGATGTGCCAAAGCTTTGGAAATCCTTGATGGTAGCAGCAAATTTTTCAGGAAATTCTACTCTTACTTGTGCCTGTTTTACAGGGGCTTGACGGTCGGAAAATATAGCTTTCCAGTAAACTTGAGCATCATTACCGTTAATGTGTAATCCACCAATAACACGATATTTTAAGACGAATGTATGGCTTTCGGGCGGGTTAAGTTGATGTTGCCAACGAATCCAAAGTTGATTATTTTCTCTACCTGTTTCACTGGCTAATAATTTACCGTTTTCTGATACTGTTACGTCGGTAATCTCGTCTACTTTGTCCAAAGGAATATACCTGTATCGTTGATTTTTATAGTCGCCTGTAAATGTATATTTTTGGGTTTCAGTGACTAACATATCACCGTTAGTTTGCACAGCAATATCAACATTAATAAATTCCCAATAAAAAGGCACTGATTGAGCTTGAACGTGATGCAGAGAAAACGTGAGGCTGAGAACAACTGCTGTAAAAAACAGCAACACCCTTTGAATGATTTGACGAAACATCATGGATTACTCCATATCTGAAATTCAAAATGCTATTACCTTGACAAGGGAATATCGTCAGCTAGGGTGAAAATTGTCAATCAATTTACAAAACTTTAGAAAATAATTTATTTTTGGGGAAACTCCTACTTTTTACTTCAAACCTTCTCACTAAATCAATTACTTTGCAGGACAGGAAATGTCTTTGACTATTTCAAAAGATAACTTTTTATTAACTTCCTTGACAGTAACAATCACTCGTGTAGTAAATTCCATGCGATCGCCTCTAGCATCAAACCTAATTGGTGTGTCTTTCACAACGTCGCTAGAGGCTGCGGTACTGGGTTGAATACCTGTTTCCGACAATTTCTGTCTAATCTCTTGTCGAGTGACTGGTGTATCTGATAGCTTAATCGCTTGTAATACTGCTTGAACAGCTTCGTATGCTAAGGCTGTTCTCCGATTCAAATCTCCACCCCAATATTCATTTGTCTGTTTTCTAAACTTTTCTGCACCGCACTGTTTCGGATGCCAGTCCACTGCCAAAAATATATTATTAACTGTAGCATTTTTAGCTTCGCTAATAACTTCTTGGAGATACATAGGATTAGCGGCTAAAATAGGCTTCTTTCCTTTGTTCAATTTAGTAATTTCAATTGCTTTTTGCAATGTCATACTATTGTTCGTACCGCCATCAGGCAATAGTACCAAAGCATCTGCATTCTCTACTTCTGGTGGCAGTTTACTAATATCAAAGTTGGGGTCTGATAAGTCAAAGTTAGCCACAATACGCCCATTAAATGCTCTAATTACTTGCTCAAATTGTTCATGCAAATCCTTACTAAATCCTTCGTTGGGGTTGTAAAAGGCAACGACTTTACGCACAGGCTTTTTCAAATCCTCGACTAGATACCGCACTAAACTATACGCTTCTACTCGGCTAGAAGAAACAGTGCGAAAGAAGACTCTATTTGGATCATAACAATCGGGATTTGATTGGAAATTAACTACTGTGCTGGTAGGAGAAATCACCACTAAAGACTTAGGAGAATAAATTTTTAAAGCTGCACAGGTGTTAGGCGAGGTATAGTGTCCGACTACAGCTAAAATTTTGTCCTTATTAGATAAGGCTTCGGCAACCTGCTGTGTTTGGCGAAGATTATTGTTATCGTTAGCAATCACAACTTGTAAGTTGATGTTATTCTGATTAACTGCTACATCTTGGGCTTGTGCCACGCCAAACAGGATATCTAATCCAAAGTTGTTATTCAATGGTGCAGCAACGGCAATCGTATAAATTGGAGAGTTTTTTTGTTGCTGATGCCGGAGATTGACAAAAGCATTGTTGCGGTAAATGAGTATTTCTGGATCTTGGAGTGCGGCTAAAGCTGCTTGACTAAAACCTGGAGCAGATTTATTTAATTTTGCTTGATTACGCAGGTTATCAAAAATATTTACAGTATCGCTATATCTGCCTTGAGAAAATGCTGTAATACCTTGCTGTTTTAATAAAAGATATGGTTCACTGAGTTTGACTCGGCTATTAGCAATTGGTTTTTCACCAAAGCTAATATAGTTGTTGATATCATTGTGAGAAATATCTATTGGTTTTGTGCAGGTTGAGGGAAAAATTAGACATGGGTTAACTTTAGCTAAGGTAGCTATAGAAATTCCCACCACAGCAACCAACCCTAGCATAATTCGCAGAGGCAAAGGTAATGATATGCCTTTTTTTGGGGGAGTTGGAGGAACTGGAATAATTGGATCAGGTTGTGGATTATCAGTTATATTCGGCCAAACAAACTCTGATTGATTAGGATTGAGGCAAACTGTAGGTAGCCAAGTAGCAGCAGGAAAATTTTCTTGTAAATATTCTAGGCGATCGCGTGCTTTCCGCACTGCCAGACATAGGGGTGTACCTTCAGAAAATTCTTGCAAAAAGTAAAGCAAAAACCGATGAGCAATCTTATCTGGTACAGGTTCTCGCATCACAATTACAGATGGAACTTTCAAATCAGCTAAAAAATCAGCAATTCCTAGTCCGTCACAACTGTTAAATATTGCTAGTTTTAAACCGCGTCTAACAGCAGTCGTTAAGCTTTTACGTAAAGTATCTAACGATAAAGATTTGCTATCATTAATTTGAATCAGTCCACTGCATTCCTCACTAGATGAATGACCAGCGAAAAACAAAATCTGCCAGTTTTGATCAAATAACAGATGAGAAAGAGTTTCTTCATCAGGCTCTGATATCTTAGTAATTTGCGCTCCACGCTGTTCTAGAAGTTTTAATGCTGCTTCGTCTTTTTCTAGTTGTAGATCCCCTTGAGAACTGCCAAAGATGGCTAATACCTTCACTGGTGCTTCTAGGGTAGAGACTGGCTGACGAAATCCAGTAAATAAGGCAAACTCAGCACTATGAAGTCTGGTAAATAAGTCCCATGTGTGCCAAGGAAGCCTGCGAAGGATTTCATCTTTGGTTTTACATCTAATGATAATGGGGACAGATTGATCAGCACTGACTCTGGTATTTGCTAGAATGCGATCGCGTAAGCTATTGAAGGCGTAATTCTTAAACCATTGGTCACAAGTCTTTTCTAAATCTTTGACTGTTTGTTTCCACGCGCCTACGTTCGTTACCTGTGCAGGAACCGCTTGCAGTTGACGACTGTTTCTCAGCGAAATTTCGTGCCAATCGTGATACAACTGTGGCATTTGCGGTGCAGGTGGAATAATAGGTAAATCATCATCTTCTTGAATAGTCCTACCATCCTTTAAAATCAGAAGCTTCACAGAAAAACCTTCGTCGAAGCTTCCGTCACTAAACTCAACTACGACAGCAACATTTTCAGGAGTTTGACGTTTAGAAGATGATGAAACCATAAACAAGACAGAGCAGATGCAGGTAAGGAATTTATTTATTAGATAAGCATGATTCTGTAAAACTAAGCAATAATCAATTAATGATCAGTTAAATAACAAAATTATCAGTAAAGCTAGCATCATTGAGGACAACACACACCGTAAAGCGATCGCCTCTATCTCCGGTAAACTTAAATTGTATATAGGCATCTTGCTGGCGTGATTCCACCTCAAAAAATACATTTGCTTCCTCATCTAGTCCTTTGAGCTTCAACCCAGGTGGTAGATGAGACTGTTTTTCGGGAGGGTACAACCTCAACAGAATTAGCATCCTACCATCAGATTTAGGCAAAATCCCCACTATCAACACTATAGCCTGACCTAAGAGATAAATTCCTAAATCCTTGGCACTGATGACGGGACAAGCTGGATGTTTGGGATCTAGTTCCCACAACAATTCTGCACATTGCCAACGAATCTCATCATCGGGGGTAGTTTGGATGAGATTTACCAAAGCTTCTTGAGGATTGATATGATGGGGAATTTGTATTCCACGAGGAGACTGTCGGCGGTATAGTTGTTCAACCCGTTGACGAATAAAAACATCGCTGCGTTGTGGTTCGAGTTCTTTCATCATTTTCCGCAACTGTTTGGGAGGTCGCCAATCATATTCAAAGGTGCGTTTGAGCCAATGACTCAGTTGCACCATTGATTGTGGTTGTGGTAATGAGGTTAAACAATCAAGCAACACATCAAGGCTTTGAAAATAACTACGTGGTAGTTCTGCAATAGAGACAGATTCCACAAATCCTAGAACTTGAGCCTCTTTGTAAGGCTCATCAAGTTCAATTATCACGTAACCCAGACGTTCTGACCATACCTCTGGGGGAATGTAACATTTGCGATCGCTCCTTTGCAAGCAACGACATTCTAAAAATCCTTGCAAACTAGGAATATATAAATCTGCAATATTTTCTAACTGCTGTTCTAAGGGATTCCAGCTATGACTAGCGGTTAAATCTGTATCAATACCTAGCATTTGTAAACAACGCTGTGTGACTAATACAGCTAAAGTATTACGGTAAACTTGTTGCGATCGCTCTCGCGTTGGCTGTTGTTGAGCAAACTCATAAGCGAGCTTACGGTCAGCAGATGTTATCGCAATTGTGATAGGTTCAATCATGGTGCATAGCAAAAAAACGTTTGGACTTTGCGGTATATTATTAAGACAACAACTGTTTAAAAAGAGGGAAGCACCGCGTCTTACAAAATCTCCTTAATGAAGACTGATCGACTTTATACTGTTGAGCTAAACTATGCCAAGAAAATTCTCCATAGTCGCGTAACATCTGCAAGATTTGTATCAATAAAAACTGACAGTTAATATCAGGATGATTTTGCATTCGACAATTTCTCAACTGTGAATGTCGCTGCACTAACTCTAGCCATTCTTGAATAGTTTCATGCCAACGTTCAGGCTCAGGCGCAGGCGGAAAAATCCATTCATTATTTTCTTCATCGGGAGGAAGATGTAAGCGTCTATTACGTTCTCTTTCCTGTTCCCGAATCACATCTAAGATTCGGAATTTTAGCTTTTGGTTAAACCAAGTAACAAAGCTACCTTTTTCGGGGTTGTATTCTAGACACAATTGCTTGTTAAACCATTCCCAGGTGCGTGATAAAGCTTCCTCATAAATATCTGGCGATATCTGTCCAGCACCATACCAAATCAACCTGGAAAATTTCATCATGTTGATAATGAAATCCTTTGCTTGAATTGCCAAATCGGGATCATCCGTTTGACAGGCTTGCTCAAATAACCATTGACGCGCCGGAATATCGCTCATGATTTTCTGGAGTTTTTGAGGTTGCTGTAATAGCTTGCTCTTTTCAATGGGATTACTTAAAGCCGCTTGCACCCAGCTAATAAATTCATTAGACATAGAGATTATCCAGACCCAATTAGTTTAGGTTTGAATATCATCACAGCACCAGTCCTCCTCTGAATGATCTGAAGGGTTATCGCAGTTGCAAGGTAAGGAATTGGCAATTCTTTACAAAAGTTTATTTCCTACTCCTTGGGTGTAGGTTCGCCGAACTTAATTAAAAGAGCGATCGCAATACTCACAGCCAAAATTAATGTCATACTCAAAGCTGAACCAAACCCCCAATTTTGAGTAACACCCAGAAATTGGTTATAAACTAACCGCGCCGCCGTCATACTAGAAGCACCACCCAGTAATTCAGGATCAATAAAATCCCCCAAGGCTGTAATTAACACAAGTAAACAACCAGCCGTGATTCCAGGCGCTATTTGTGGAACTGTCACTTTCCAAAAGGCTTGCACAGGATTTGCACCCAAATCTGCGGCTGCTTCTAGTAACCGCCTATCTAATTTTTCCAGGGAAGCATATAAAATCAACACCATGTAAGGCAGTAAACTATAGCTCATGCCAATTAAAACAGCTGGTGTACGGTTAAGTAATTCTAAAGTGGGTAAACCTACACTACTAAGCAAACTGTTTAATAAACCCGTAGGACGAAGAATAGTTATCCAAGCGTAAGAACGAAGTAGGGAAGAAGTCCATAAAGGTAAAACAAAGCCTAATATCAGTAAATTCCGCCAACGCTGAGGGGCTATTTGGGCAATCCAATAAGCAACCGGAAAACCTAAAATTAGACAAATGACCGTTGTACCGAGTGCTAAAGTAAGCGATCGCCCTATAACGTGTAAATATAGCGGATCAACTATGCGAATATAATTATCAAATCCGCTAGGGTTAACTATATCCCCTGGTCGAATATTGGGTACTAAACTCAACTGAAAAATTATTAATGTTGGTAACACCAACAAAAGTAATAACCAAACACCAGACGGTGCTAACAATACCAAAGGTTGAATAAAGTTGAACCGTGGACGATTTAATTTCTCAAGTCCAACAATATCATCTGAAATATCACGTATTTTTGTAGTCACTGTAGGATAGGGGATAGTGGACAGGGGACAGGGGACATAAACTGATAACTGATAACTGATAACTGATAACTGATAACTGTCAACTGACTAACTACTAGTTAATTGCGTCCAATAACGTTCGTAAACTTCCTCAAACGCACCCACGGGGCTGATGCGTTCACATTTTTCTAGAATGGAAGAGGGAGGATATAAATTTTGATTATTTTTAACTTGTTTAGGTAATTGTTCAAATGCAGCGCTATTAGGAGTAGAAATTTTTAATCGTTCGCTAATATTAGCTGCTACTTCTGGTTGTAGAATAAAATTAATCCAAGCATAAGCACCATCTAAATTAGGTGCGGATTTAGGAATTACCATTGTGTCAGTCCAGAGGGAAGAACCACTACGAGGAATGACATATTTCAACTTAGGATTTTCTTTGATAATTTTGATAGCATCGGATGAATAACACATAGCTAATACTAAATCACCTGCTAAAATTTGATTTCTCCAAGCATCGGTGTCAAAAGTGGCGATCGCAGGTTTGAGAATAGTCAATTTTTCATAAGCTTGTTTAATTTCATCTTCTTTTGTAGAATTATAAGAATAGCCCAACATCCGCAAAGCCGCACCCATCACCTCACGCACATCATTTAATAAAGTCATGCGCTTATTGAGTAACTGTTGGTTTTGCCAGAGATATTCCCAATCTTTTGGCGGTTGTTTGAGAACTTCCGAATTATAGATTAACCCTGTAGTTCCCCAACTAAAAGGAATACTATAACGGTTTTTGGGGTCATAACTAGGATTTTGGAATTGGGGTAATAAACTATTTAAACCGATTAGGCGATCGTGTTTTAGTTCTCTTAATAAACCCCGTTCCACCATCTTCTGTACCATATAGTCAGATGGATAAATCAGGCTATAACTACCACCCCCGCCAGCCAGCAGTTTAGCTAGCATCACTTCGTTAGAATCATAAACATCTACAAGCGCCTTCAACCCAGTTTGAGAGCTAAAAGTTTGCAATAATTTTTGATCAGAATATTGTGTCCAAGTATAAAGATACAATTGATCGCTGCGACCAGAACCCGCAACAGCCCGCACATCAGCTAATCTCCAACCACAACTGGCTAAAGATAAACTAGAAAGTGCAGTGATTCCTTGTAAAAATTTTCTTCTATTAGTCATTAGTCATTGGTCATTAGTCATTGGTTATTGGTTATAAATCATCTGGAAGATTGCCGATTGATTTTAGGTAAGCATTTAATTGGGGTGCTAATTCATTAATAGTTATTTTTAGACTATTTACCTGTTCATTGATTAACAGATTACGCTTATATGCTCGCCTTAGCCAGTGTTGAGTTTCATATAAATACCCTCTTGCTATTTTGATAAATCTTCGATTCTCTTGATAACTTCCTCTGCCTACGCCTTCTGCTATGTTCGCACCAATACTATCTGCTGAGCGGACAATTTGTCTACCTACTGTTTCTTTAGGTAAGGATTCCCATTTCTCAACAATTTTCTATATATCATCAGCTAGTCTCTCAGCCGATTGATAAACCCGTAATTCTTGAAACCTCCTACTCGACATCTTTATGTTCCACCAATCACTAATGACCAATGACCAATGACCAATGACTAATGACTAATTGCCAAACAATCACTTTCTCCCCACCAAGCGTAAATCGGTGTGTCACGGTGTGGTAAATTACCTAAAGTATTAGGTTGTAAAACATTAATATTAATGCCGTTAATTAATTGCACAACATAATTAACGTGCGTGCCTAAATACATCACATTTACTAACCTGCCCTCAAAGCAGTTATTAACTAAACTAGGTTGATAAAGGGAAAGTTGAATTTTCTCTGGGCGAACACTGACAACTACAGATTTTAATAATTCTGTTGGTGTGTCCTCAGCACGGGCGACAACAATTGTGAGTCCAGTTTTCGTGACGATTTGCACGTATTCAGCTTCTAATGCTGTGATTTCGCCACTAAATAAATTAGTATCACCGATAAAATCAGCAACAAAGGCTGTTTTAGGATGTTCGTAAATTTCACTGGGTGTGCCAATTTGTTCAATTTTCCCTTGATTCATCACAGCGATGCGATCGCTTAACGATAACGCCTCTTCTTGGTCATGAGTCACCATAATAAAAGTCAAACCCAGGTCTTTGTGTAAATTCGATAACTCGACCTGCATTTCCTTACGCAGTTTTAAATCCAACGCCCCCAAAGGTTCATCCAGCAACACCACAGCTGGACGATTAACCAAAGCCCTAGCCAAAGCCACGCGCTGCTGCTGACCACCAGAAAGTTGACTAGGAAAACGCGATCGCAAACTTTCCATTTTCACCAGTCTCAAAGCTTCCCTAACTCGACTTTCAATTTCCGATTTACGGAATTTTTTTAGACGTAAGCCAAAAGCGATATTATCCCAAACGTTAAGATGATTAAACAAGGCATAGCTTTGAAATACAGTATTGACTGGCCGCCGATAGGGGGGAATATCAGTCATAAGTTGACCTTGAATCAATAACTTACCAGCGTCAACACTTTCAAATCCGGCAATTAAACGTAATGTTGTGGTTTTGCCGCAACCAGAAGGGCCTAAAATACTAAAAAATTCCCCTTGCCTAACATCTAAATCTATTCCATGCACCGCCGGTTCTTGATTGAAAAACTTGAACACACCACGCAGTTCAACATCAAGCGGTTGAAGCGCTTTTATGCCCCTGGTATTCTGGGTTACAGTTTGAGCCATATTCATTAGTAGAATGCCGTGATTTTAAATAGTATTGTGATTTAATGTAGTCGATTAGACTCTTTATTGCTTGTGCTTTATTTTATTCTGCCCAAAACAACAGTTGAGAGTTGACAGTTGACAGTTGACAGTTGACCGAAGAGGCGGAGGGGCAGGGGGCAGGGAGCAGGGGGAGCAATCCCTGTCCCAAAGCCGTCAAGCGGAGCGGAACATGGGTATCAAGCCCCGCCCTTCCAGGGCGTTCTCGATTGGTCGGAGAACAAGATCCGTTACTACATCCCCCCTGCTAGAAAGCTCCCCTGCCTCTTTTGACAGTTGACAGTTGACAGTTGACAGTTGACAGGTGACAGGTGACAGGTGACATTTGTTCTCCCCCATCTCCCCCCACTCCCTCATCTCCCCAATCCCCAGCCCCCAACATACCGAATTGTTACAACCTCGATAGCTATAGTAATTTTTGGGAATTATATACAAGACATCCCTGTATTCGTAAATTTTTATCTAACTTATGGCTTTATTACCGTCATTTCTAAAGAATCATGGAAAAGATTCCCGTACAGTTGAGCGTGGCTTCCAATCTATATTTTTAACAGTGAACAGTTATCAGTTAAATACGTTGGTGAAAAACCAAACCAATTGGTGGAAGGCTAGGGCGGCACTTCTTTATGCCCCACCATACGCCGTCAGGACTGATAACTGATAACTGATAACTGAATAGCTGCATGGCAATGTAGGACAATAGATTGTATACAAATATTATTATTTGAGCAATTAATTTACTTTTATGGCGTTATTGCAACCATCTTCATTTCTAGGCAAAAAGGACAATCGAACTGTAGGCAAGGGTTTTCAGTCAGCATTTTTAATTATATTTACCCTGCTGATGACGGCTGGAATCAGTGCGCGGTTAGTATACCTACAAATTATCGAAGGTTCTAAGTTCAAGCAGAAAGCTGAATCGAACCGGGTGCGCGTCATTCCTAAACAACCAGAAAGAGGAAATATTTTTGACCGTAACGGAAAACTTTTGGCTAGTACACGCTACCCTCGTTCTATTTACCTCTGGCCGATGGCACATACTAAGCCCTCGTGGTCGGTTGTCGGGCCTCGGTTGGCGGAGATTTTAGAGATTCCTCTAGAAGATATTGAGCAAAAATTACAAGAGGCTGGTGCTAACTCTTCTTCACTCATTCGTATTGCCCGGAATCTTGATGAAGCCCAAATTACAGCCATCAAAGAATATGAAAATGAACTCAAAGATGTAGAAATACATACAGAAGCTGTTCGCTATTATCCCCACGGTAGAGAATTAGCTCATGTGTTGGGTTATACGCGGGAATTGACGGCTGAACAGTTAAAAGCCAGGAAAGCCGAGGGTTATCGTTTGGGTGATGTGATTGGTCAAATGGGTGTGGAGAAAGCCTATGAGAAATTATTACGGGGTGAATGGGGCGGTCAACAAGTAGAAGTTGATGGGGCTGGTAGACCATTACGTGTTTTAGGGGAAAAGCAAGCCAAAGCGGGTAATGATATACGCTTAACTATAGATTTGGATATGCAGAAGGCGGCGGAAAAAGCTTTAGGCGATCGCAATGGTACTATCGTTGCCATTGACCCGAAAAATGGTGCTGTCTTGGCAATGGTATCGCACCCCACCTTCGACCCCAACATATTCTCTAAACAAAAACTCAGCCAAAAAGACTGGAAATCTGTACAAGGTGAAGAACATCCCCTAGTTAATCGTGCTTTGAGTGCATTTCCTCCCGCCAGCACCTTCAAAATTGTCACTAAGACGGCTGGGTTAGAGTCAGGAAAATTTGCCCCCAACACAATATTGCCAACCTACGGTTCCTTAACGATTGGTGGAACTCGCTTTGGTGAATGGAATCACGCAGGCTTCGGCCCGTTGGGTTTTGTTGGGGCGATGCAGTGGAGTAGTGATACATTCTTCTATCAAATTGGTAGGGGAGTCGGCGGCCCCACCTTAATCGAATGGACGCGCAAATATGGCTTTGGTAAAAGAACAGGCTTTGAATTTGTCTCTGAGGAATCTAGAGGTTTAGTCCCCGATGAGAAATGGAAACAGAAAGCCTGGAAAATGCCTTGGACTATAGGCGACACCATTAATATGTCGATTGGTCAAGGTGCTTTATTAACTACACCTTTACAAGTTGCTGTCATGTTTGCCGTACCCGCCAATGGCGGCTACCGTGTTCAACCACATTTACTTAAAGATAATGAAGAAGCCAAAAGTTGGCGAGAACCTGTAAAAATGAAGCCAACAACCATGAAACTTTTACGTGAAGGTTTACGTAAAGTAGTTTCTGACGGTACAGGCAAAGTATTAAATCAGCCAACACTTCCTCCAGTCGCCGGCAAAAGCGGCACAGCAGAAGCTTGGAAGCGAGGAGTAAAACAAAATCATGCCTGGTTCGGCGCTTATGCACCAGCTGATAAACCCGAAATTCTCATTGTTGCCTTTGCCGAACATTCTGGCGGCGGCGGCGGTAGTGTTGCTGCGCCCATGATCTTACAAGTGATGGAAGACTATTTCCAACGCAAATATCCCGGTAAGTATCAAAAACCAACCAAATAATTCAAAATTCGTCTGGGAAAGTTTCCTACGGCGGGAAACCCGCCGTAGGAAACTTTCCGCAAAATTCAAAATTCAAAATTAAAGAATTAATTAGGACGTGGGTAGTAAGCAAAGATTTAAACTTCTGCCTCCTGTCAACAAGAGGAAAAGGGGCAGGGGGCAGGGAGCAAGGGGGAAAACCAAGACAGAGCTTGTACTCCGCCCCGGTCAAGCGCCCGCTTATGGGCGGGGCTTGTACCCATGTTCCGCTTTGCACTCGCGTTGGGGGGAAGGGCTTGCTCCCCCTGCTAGAAAGCTCCCTTCCCCCCTGCCTCTTCCGGTCAACTGTCAACTGTCAACTGTCAACTACCCCTTGACATTCGTCGCCAATTATGTTGATAATGGTTCTTTGTGGAAACTTTACCTCAATAAAATAAACACTTGGCTAACGTCATTGTAATAGGCGCTCAATGGGGCGATGAAGGAAAAGGTAAAATAACTGACTTACTCAGCCGCTCCGCAGATGTGGTGGTACGCTACCAGGGGGGTGTCAACGCTGGACACACAATTGTAGTCAAAGGTCAGACCTTTAAACTACACTTAATTCCCTCTGGAATTCTATACCCCGATACGGAATGTATGATCGGCTGTGGTACAGTCATCGATCCACAAGTTTTGATAAAAGAACTCGACCAATTAGAAAGTTTAAATATTTCTACTAAAAATCTGCTCATTTCTGAAACAGCTCATGTCACTATGCCATATCATCGGCTAATTGACAAGGCATCAGAAGAGCGGCGCGGCAGCCATAAAATTGGAACCACTGGTCGAGGGATTGGCCCTACCTACGCCGATAAATCTGAGCGTACAGGGATTAGGGTTTTAGACTTGATGGACTCGGCAGCGCTACGCGAGCAGTTAGAATGGACAATCAATTATAAGAATGTCATTTTAGAAAAGCTGTACAATCTGCCTCCCCTAGATCCTGAAGAGGTAATCAAAGAATATTTGGGGTATGCAGAACGCTTACGGCCTCATGTTGTGGATACATCGTTAAAAATATACGATGCAATTCAAAAACGGCGCAACATATTATTTGAAGGCGCACAAGGCACACTCCTAGACTTGGATCATGGGACTTATCCCTATGTCACCTCGTCTAATCCAGTAGCTGGGGGGGCTTGCGTAGGTACAGGACTAGGCCCGACAATGATAGATCGGGTGATTGGAGTGTCCAAAGCCTACACCACGCGAGTCGGCGAAGGGCCATTCCCCACAGAACTAGATGGGGAGTTAGGCGAATTACTGTGCGATCGCGGCGCGGAATTTGGCACGACCACCGGACGTAAGCGGCGCTGCGGCTGGTTTGATGCAGTTATCGGTCGTTATGCCGTGCGAATCAACGGCATGGATTGTATGGCAATCACTAAATTGGATGTCCTCGACGAATTAGAGGAAATTCAAGTTTGTGTAGCTTATGAAATCGACGGCGATCGCTGCGATCATTTTCCCACCAGTGCGCGTCAATTTGCTAGATGTCGTCCCATCTACAAAACCTTACCAGGATGGCGAGTGCCAACGAGCCACTGTCGCACCCTGGAAGACTTGCCCCCGCAAGCACTAGACTATCTCAAATTCCTAGCAGAATTGATGGAAGTCCCGATTGCGATCGTCTCATTAGGCGCAAGCCGCGATCAAACCATCATCGTCGAAGACCCAATTCACGGGCCAAAACGTGCCTTACTGCACCCCGACGGCACACCAGCGACCCTGCTAAGTGCCTAGTCAAAAGTCCATAGTCCATAGTCCACAGTCCACAGTCCAGAGTTTTGTGACTAATGACTGATGACTCATGACTAATGACCCTACGGGTTCGGCAGTTGCTTTAAGTCGGGAAACCCGCCCAACGCACTGCCTCACAACTGATAACTGATAACTGATAACTGATTAAACTATGCCTCTGACAGTCGAAACTAAAAAACGGCCAGAAGGCAGCAAACCAAATGCTTTGCGCCGCTCTGGACTTATTCCCGCTAACTTGTACGGACACAACGGTAGAGAATCAATTTCTTTGGTAGTTGATGCCAAAGTAGTTGAAAGATTGCTCAAAGCTGCTGCTGTGAAAAAAACAGAAATTGAACTCAGCATTCCCGAACTGCAATGGACTGGTAAAACAGTTCTGCAAGAAGTTCAAGTGCATCCAGCTAAGGGTACACCATATCACATCAGCTTTCTTGCCACAGCCAAAGGCTAAAGCAAGTGGAAAATTTGTGATAATTGCTGATAAACCAGGGGTTAAACCCTGGTTTTTTGCTGCTTGTAGTGAGGACTTTAGTCCCCTCTCCAAAAATCAAACGAACAAAATCGGGACTAAAGTCCCTACTACGAACTGAAAATACCCATGACAGAACAGACTCTTCCCGCCTTCATTCAACAGATGTTACAACCTGGATTTTATCCCCATGAAGTAACAGAACCTATTCAATTAATTCAGACTCACGTTTCCTATGTGCTAATCACAGGGAAATATGCTTATAAACTGAAAAAGCCAGTGAATTTTGGCTTTTTGGATTTTTCCACCTTAGAAAAGCGCAAACATTTTTGTCATGAAGAACTGCGCTTAAATCAACGAGGTGCAGGTGAACTGTATTTAGAAGTGTTACCCATCACTTTGTCAGGTGAGCAATACATTTTAGGGGGAACAGGTGAAGTTGTCGAGTATGTGGTGAAAATGCGCCAGTTTCCCCAAGAGGGTTTATTTAGCGAACTTTTCGCCCAAGGTAAGCTAACTGAGTCACACCTGGAAGAGTTAGGCAAGGTGGTGGCTCAATACCATGCTAAAACTGAGACTAACGATTACATTCGCAGTTTTGGCGAAGTACCTCAAGTTAGAGCTGCGTTTGATGAAAATCATGAGCAAACCGAGAAATATATCGGTGGCCCTCAGACGCAGTTACAATTTGACGAAACCAAAGCATATACAGAGAAATTTTTTGCTGACAGACAAGAATTATTCCAGCACCGAATGCAAAATAACTACATTCGGGAATGTCATGGAGATTTGCACCTGAGAAATATCTGTCTATGGGGAGATAAAATTCTTCTGTTTGATTGTATTGAATTTAACGAGCCTTTCCGGTTTGTGGATACCATGTTCGATGTCGCTTATGCTGTGATGGATTTGGAAGCACAGCAACGTCCAGACTTGAGTAATGCGTATTTAAATACATATTTAGAACAGACTGGCGACTGGGAAGGGTTAGAAATTCTACCTATCTATTTAATTCGTCAATCTTATGTCAGGGCTAAGGTGACTTCGTTTTTGTTAGATGATCCCAGTGTTCCCGCGACGGTGAAGGAAGAAGCGAGTAAAACAGCTTCTGTATATTACAAACTGGCTTGGGAATACACCAAACCCAAACAAGGAAGGCTGATTTTAATGTCGGGGTTATCTGGTTCTGGGAAGAGTACGACTGCAAAATTTTTAGCCCGTCAATTTAATGCAATTCATATTCGCTCAGATGCAGTTCGTAAACACTTGGGGGGAATTTCTTTATTAGAACGTGGTGATGATGATTTGTATACCCCAGAAATGACCCAAAAGACCTATGCGCGATTATTAAACTTGGGGCTTATACTAGCTAAACAAGGTAACACAGTAATTTTGGATGCTAAATATGATCAGCAAAATTTAAGAGAGGAAGCGATCGCCCAAGCTAAACAACATCAACTCCCCTTGCAAATAGTTTACTGCACCGCACCCTTAGATGTTGTAGAAGAAAGGCTAAGGAAGCGTACTGGCGATATTGCTGATGCTACAGTTGATTTATTAACTGCTCAACTCAAGCAAACTGAACCCTTTACTAATGTAGAACTATCCTACGTCATAACTTGGGATACAACACAACCACCACAGACACAACTGGGACAGGTAATTGGTAATGGGTAATTGGTAAGTTACCGAGACTGTATTTATGGGGAGGAAGTGTAGGACAAAAAATATTTATCCCTACACCCCTACACCCCTACACCCCTATCCCCTGAGTTCATCTATGGCTAACAACAACAACCTATTTAACTTCACTCCCGAATTTGTTTCTCAACTGATATTCGGAGCATTTTTAATATTTATTTTAATAACGACAGGTTCGCCAGTATCTCTAAGTATTTTTCTGGGAATCCTTGGTGGTTTCGCCTTGGGCTGGTTTACTAATGCTAGTAAAAATAGCCCGCAAGCGCCTGTAGTTGCTTCTTCTGATGGTATTGATGCAGGGCTAAAATACTGGTTATTTTTGTTGCTGGGCTTTTCATTGATGGGATATTCAACACCCATGAGTATCTTACTAGGCGGAATAGGCGCTATCGGTGGAGGTTGGATAATTGCTTGGTGGAGAAGTAAAGAGGAAACGAGAACTCAGTTACCCAACGATGCTACAGCAGGGGATGACAGTGAAGATTCTATTGACAGAATTACTAGGCGACAAACAAGAAAACCAATCAGGCGTTACCGTCGCACTGCGAGGAATTTAAGTTTTCCATTTTTCGGCAATAATCGGAATAATAACGACAACAACGGTGAATAAGTTTTGTTTGTGTAAGAGGCGGGTGGGGTATTTTGGGGCGTACAGATGTCCGCCTCTACGATTACGAATTACTCTTATTGTTTTTGGGTGGCGATCGCTAATTTTGCACCCTGTACCTGACGCACCTGATCCATAACTGCCACTACTTTACCGTGTCCTACTCTTTCATCAGCATTAATAATTACTAAGGCTTCCTGGTTTTTACCCATCAAATTACGCAACTGTTCAGCCAAAGAATCTACGAGAATTGGTTGACGATTCAAACTAACCGCCCCTTGTTCGTCTACTGTGATTGTCACTTTTGCAGGTACTTGCTGTTGTTTTGCCGTCGCCGCTTTGGGTAAATTGACTGGTAAGCCTTCTGAGCGTGTTAAAAACAATGTTGACATAATAAAAAATGTCAATATGGCAAAAATCACATCAATCATCGGCACAATGTTGATTTGTGCAGGAATATCAGGTTCATCTTGTAGGCGCATAGGTTCTCTGGTAGCGTCGGCAATAAAGTATAGCAGGGGAAAGGGGAGCTGGGGGAGATGGGGGAGCTGGGGGAGATGGGGGATCTGAGGGAGAATAACAACTGTCAACTGTCAACTGTCAACTGTCAACTGCCTCCTGCCTTCGCTTATCTATAATATTCATCAGCTTTTTACTATTGGATAACTTTGGCTCAATGCAAACCTGCGGTAAATATTTATAAAAAAAATTTAACAAAGTTTAATATAATAAGTCTATTCACCAATAAGTATTTTTGCTCAATAACATGATAGCGGATGGATTTCCTTTGCTGACCGCGATTATATTGCTACCACTCGTTGCTGCTGGATTTATTCCCCTGTTGCCTGATAAAGACGGCAAGCTCGTGCGATGGTATGCCTTGGGTGTAGGAATCGCGGATTTTATTTTAATGTGCTACACCTTTTGGCAGCATTACGATGCCAGCAATCCAACGTTTCAACTAGTGGAAAAATATGATTGGGTTCCTCAGTTAGGTTTTAGCTGGGCAGTCTCAGTCGATGGAATATCCATGCCGCTTGTGTTGCTGGCTGGGTTTGTGACGACGCTGGCGATGTTTGCTGCATGGCAAGTTGATCTTAAGCCCCGTCTGTTTTATTTCTTAATGTTGGTGCTGTATTCTGCCCAAATTGGGGTGTTTGTCGCTCAAGACTTACTGTTATTCTTCATTATGTGGGAACTGGAACTCGTTCCTGTTTACCTGCTTGTCTCGATTTGGGGCGGTCAAAAACGCCGCTACGCTGCGACAAAATTCTTACTCTACACCGCAGCAGCTTCAATTTTCATCCTAGTCGCAGGGCTAGCAATGGCTCTCTATGGCGACAACACCACCTTCGATATCGTCGAACTGGGTGCAAAAAATTATCCTCTAGCTTTAGAATTATTACTTTACGCCGGATTATTAATTGCTTTTGGTGTGAAGCTAGCGATTTTCCCCTTACACACTTGGTTGCCTGATGCCCACGGTGAAGCTTCAGCACCTGTATCAATGATTTTGGCTGGTGTTTTGCTAAAAATGGGTGGATATGGGCTAATCCGCCTAAATATGGATTTGCTTTCTGATGCTCATATTTACTTCGCCCCAGTTTTAGCAACTTTGGGTGTCATCAATATTATTTACGGTGCTTTAAACTCCTTTGCTCAAACGCACATGAAGCGCCGCCTCGCCTACTCTTCCGTTTCCCACATGGGATTTGTATTGTTGGGTATTGCTTCCTTCACCGATGTTGGTGTAAGTGGGGCGATGCTGCAAATGCTGTCTCACGGTTTGATTGCGGCGGTACTGTTCTTCTTGGCTGGTGTTACCTACGATCGCACCCATACAATGGCTATGGATAATTTGGGTGGTATCGGTCAAGCTATGCCCAAAGTGTTCGCCTTGTTCACCGCCAGCGCAATGGCTTCTCTAGCACTCCCTGGAATGAGTGGCTTTGTCAGCGAACTGAAAGTGTTTATCGGTGTTACCTCTAGCGACATTTACAGTCCCACATTCTGCACTGTGATGGTGTTCCTCGCCGCAGTAGGTGTGATCCTCACACCAATCTATCTGTTGTCCATGTTGAGACAAGTATTTTACGGCACTGGTGCAGACCTCAGTTGCAACATTAACAATGAAGCTTATGAGAATCTAGAGGATGAAGGTACAGCTTGTTTTGGTACAGACTGTCTCTTACCCAGCCAAGCAGTATATCGGGATGCTACTCCTCGTGAAGTGTTTATTGCTATCAGCTTCTTGGTGTTGATTATTGGTGTGGGTGTCTATCCTAAGTTGGCTACGCAGATGTACGATGTAAGAACTGTAGCCCTTAATACGCAAATACGCCAAACCTACACGCAAATTGCCCAAAGTAACCCGAAAATCTATGCTAAAGGTTTCTTTACTCCTAAAATCGCCGAGCCTGAATTAATGGCTGTTTCTGGAGTTGTCAAGTAACTGCATTTAACTCCCAATCGGATAAATTTAGGCGATCGCTTCTTTATGGGGCGATCGTTTTTGTATCATGTTTTGGGGGTAATGGGATCAGCGCCTAAAGTTAGTAATGCTGACTTCTGCGCTGCTGTTAAACCTGTGACTCCATGAATATTCATTTGTTCGTAAATCTGCTCGGCTTTGAGGGTGTTGATACAATGTTTTGTGGTTAAATCCCACAACTTAATGGCAGCATAGCCATCACCCGCAACCAGTAGATTACCTTGGGGGTGGAAAGCGACGCACATGACCCAATGGCTATGTCCTGCGATGGTGTCTAGGCAATTACCGGAGGCGACATCCCAGAGTTTGATGCTGTTGTCGCTACTGCTACTAGCTAGGATAGTACCATCGGGACTAAAGGCGATCGCCCACAATATTTGTTCATGTCCTTGCAGAGTTTGCAAACATTCCCCAGTCTCAATATCCCACAGCTTAATGATTCTCTCTACACAACTAGCAGTTGCCAAGGTCTTGCCATCAGGACTAAAAGCAATCCACCATACCCAGTTATGATGACCTGTAATAGTTCGGTAGGGTTTGCCTGTGGCTATGTCCCAAATCGTGACGCTATAATCAAACCCACCAAAAGCTAACTTTGTCCCGTCGGGACTAAAGGCGACTGACATCCCCAGGTGGACGGGGAATGTAGCCAAAAGTTGTCCTGTGGCTGCATCCCACAACCGACTTACGTTGTCATAACTGGTGCTGGCTAACAACTTGCCATCAGGACTAAACGCCACGCCTGTCACCATACCTATATGTCCCTGTAAAACTCTGACACATTCACCTGTGGCTACATCCCACAATCTTACGGTAGTGTCAGCACTAGCACTAACTACTGTGCGACCATCAGGGGCAAAGTCAACACCAAAGATTAAGTCTGTATGCCCGTATAAGTTGCAACATTCTCCCTTGGGAGTCCATAACCTGACGGTGCGGTCTTCATTCCCAGAGGCAATGAGATTACCCTGTGGATTCCAGGTTACTGATTTTACCCAGTTACTCCTGCCCTTTAAAATTCGCAAACAATCACCGGTGGCGATATCCCAAATTCTGAAGGAGAAATCATCAGCACCAGAGGCGAGGATAGTACCTTGGGGATTAGCAGCGATCGCATTTACAGAGTTAGCATGGTGCAAGATTTTCTGACATTGCTGATTCGTAATATCCCAGAGGCGGATTGTACAATCTATACCACAACTAGCGAGAGTATGATCGTTGATGAAGGCGATCGCTAGTATGCCATTTCCATGTCCGGCTAAAATCCCCAGGCAAACACCCTCATTTATATCCCACAATCTGACAGTTTGGTCTAAGCTACCACTAGCAAGTATCCCCGATGAATTGAAAGCCAGAGATTTAATCCAGTCTGTATGACCTTGTAAAGTAGCAAGGCAAGCACCTGTAGCTAAATGCCACAGTTTCACCGTCCCATCTTCACTACCACTAGCGAGGATATCGCCTTGGGGACTCAACGCCACAGACCAAACTCTCCGCCTGTGACCTTGTAATACTTGAGTGCATTCACCACTGCTGATATCCCAAACCCTAATACTAGAATCAACGCCACTACTAATCAAAGTATCGCCAGCATCGGCAAAGATGACACAGACAATACCACCGCTATGTCCCTGTAGAGTTTGCAGACACTGACCAGTTTTCACATCCCATAGCTTAATAGTTTCATCTTGTCCCACAGTCGCTAAGGTATTATCATCTGGACTGAAGGCTACACACCAAGTAAAACTTATATGTGCCTGACATTCGATTAGCTGCTGACCATTAATCACATCCCAGAGAATGAAATACCCATCAAAATGACCAGTGGCTAGGGTTTTACCATCGTTGCTAAAAGCTACAGTGATGATATTGCTAAAAGTTGTCGCAAAAACGGACTTAGATAAATCAGCATGGGCGAAATTCACTCTTTTAAGCGGAGTGTCTTGCAGATATGCTTGCCAAATTGTCAGGTGAGAGAAATCATAGCCAGTTAGGTCAGTTTGTAGGTGACAGAAGAGATTGAGGAGATTACCGCCTGCGTATCCGGGTTCTGGGTGGGGAGTGGGGAGGGATTGGGGTTTTATGGTTTGTAAAGCCTGCCTTAGCTGAGTTTCAATTGCTTGTAGGCTGCGGAGGTTTTGTTGCAGATGTTCGATGATGGGTTGCAGGATGAGTTTAGTTTGGGCAACTCTGATGTAATCTTTGGTAGTGGCTTTAATTAGGGCGTGGCTATGAAACAGTAGGGGTTTGCTATGTGTATTTTCGAGGATTTCTGCACACACTTGCTCAATTAACTGACCTGTGACATATTCCATTACCACAGGTTGCAGTGTGAACTGTACAGGGGTAGGGGGAAGTGATTTTTTTTCAATCAAACTACGTCTAGTTAGGGAATCCAAGGCTTCCAAAAGCTTCATTGAGGATACTGGTAAGACCAAATCTGCCCGTAAATCGGCGAGAGTAATGGGTTCGCGGTTAATTGCTAACCAGTAAATGAGGTTTTTTTCTAAGGGCGAGAGACGATGAAATTGCTGAGCTAATAGGTCGTAAATACTACCAAATACAGTGGAACCCTGGGCGAAAAATTCAGTGATATTACCTGCAAATAATTCTTGAATGGTGGTAGCGATAATTTTTAAGGCTAGGGGATTACCTCCGTAGTGTTGAATTAGCTGTCGCCAGTCGCTATCATCACCAGAGAAAAAGCTGGTGCTTCTGACTAATTCTAGAGCTGCGATCGCACTTAACCCCGGCAGTTGCATTGACCGTACAGGCAAATTTTCCCCCTCTAAAGCCGCTATTTCTGGCGGTTTTTCTCGACTTGTCAGCACTAGACAACTTTGATGAGCCGCTTCACCGATTTGCTTGAGCAGATAACCATATTCTGCATAACCGGCTTGATAGCGCCCAGAATGTTCACCACTAGCTAAAATTGATTCAGCATTATCAAAGATGACAAGACAACGGTGCGATCGCAGATAGCTCATAAATTGAGAAATCAGATGATCAACATTCTCCGATAAATTCACCAGTTGACCATCAGCAAAAAAATGTAGCAAGTTGGCTAGCAGTTCAGTTAAAGGTGGGCTATTACGCAGACTACGCCACACCACAAACTCAAACTCACCTTGAATCTGCTGTGCTAATTTGATTGACAGGGAAGTTTTACCAATTCCCCCCATCCCCAAAACTGCCACAAGTCGGCAACGGTCATGAATCATCCAGTATTCTAACTTACTAACTTCCTCGGAACGTCCAAAGAAAATCGAGACATCAACAGCTTCGCCCCAGTCGGTATTTTTTGGGGACTGGGGGAAAGGGGAAAGGGGAAAGACTGTTTCCTGTGCGCCTGTGCGCCTCTGTGCGTCTACCTGCTTTCCTGCGCGAACGTAATCGTTTGGGGTGAGTTCTAAGCTAAAGGCTCTAAAGAAGTATTCTAGGGTTTGTTTGTCAACACCTTCCTCTCGTGCCAAAACTTTAGAAACTGTAAAAGGCGCAAGTTGAGTACGGTAACTCAATTCTTCGATAGTCAATCTCGCGCCATCGTTTTCTAAAATCTCTACCTGATTTCTAGCCTCCTGAAGCTTGTGGAAACCAGGGAGGCTAAGAATAACACCACGCTTGCGTCTTTGCTTGTGCAATTCCATCGCGTTACAAGACCAACGCTAAATTTAAATTATTTTATCAAACTCCCATCAATGAGGATATTCGCAAGACTAGTGCTGCGGCTGAATCTAATGCTAAAGACACTGCTAAACCCAATCACCCAGCGAAGACAGTGTTGCAGGTAGCCCCAATCAAGGTACTGAATCTCGCTAACTAATATTTAGATATCTGCCATAGTATTTGTTTCAGGGGATATTTGCGGGAAAAAGCATATTTATCCAATTTATTTTTGCATATACAGCACTTTTCACCTTGATGAGGTACATTCATCTAGCCTCTAACCCCTAGTCTAAGCGCCTCTGTCACTTTGCAAAGTGTACTGCACTCAACTGAAAAAGGCTGTAATTGACTTTGCTGACTAAATATACGGCTAAAATTACCAGGACTTACGCAACTGGCACTTGGGGTAGGGTGCGTCAGATGAGGAAAATCTTTGAATGTGTAAGAAATTATTGGGGCTGACGCACCCTACAGTTAGTTTGATGATGACACTTGCGTAAGTCCTAATTACTTAGGTACATTTTCATGGTCATGTATTAATTTACATTAAATAGAATAGTAAAATAACTACCATTATGTACATAAATTTTCTATCATTAACTTGGGCAATATAGACCTAGTAAATTTTATTGGCTGAATTTTTAGTTTTTACTGTAAAAATTCCTTAATTCCTAGAGGTTATGCCAACTAAGGTTATGGAGTTCAAATTGCTGATGAAACAAATAGCATTTCTATTTTTGATTTATGAATCATCACCTGGTTCGTACTATCCTGCTAATTGATAAATCCGCCCAAGAGCGGATGATATTAACTCGCTATTTACAGCAAGACAGTATATATACTTATGAATTCCTAGAATTTACGACGGCAAAAGAGGCTTTAAATTGGTGCTACCAGAAAATACCGGATGCCATTTTGCTGGATTTTTCCTTAGTTAATAACAATGGTGCAAATTTTCTGGAGAAATTGAGTTTAGCTATGATGGGCGGAACATCAAAGCTTCTCAGTGAGAGCCAATGTGCCGTCATCCTGTTGATAGAACCAGAGGACAAAAATCTGGTGGGTGCTATGAAAAGTGGCGCTCCAGAATATTTGCTCAAAAATCAGATTACACCGGAAATTCTGCAACAGGCAGTTGATCGTGCTATTGAACGGATGTCTTTGGTGCGGGAGTTAGCAAAAACTCTCTCAGCATTGCAAGAGAGTAAAGAAAGTTGGCAGTTAGCAGTACATGGCAGCAATGACGGCATTTGGGACTGGAATCTGCAAACTAATCAGGTTTTTTTCTCGCCTCGCTGGAAACAAATGCGGGGCTTCACGGATGATGTGATTAGCTATAGCTTAGAACAATGGATGAGCCAGATTCATCCTGATGACCGCGATCGCATCATGACGGCAGTGAATGACTATTTTAATCACAAAACCCCCTTCTTTCAAGAAGAATATAGAGTACAACACAAAAATGGTTCTTACTTTTGGGTCTTAGATCGCATTCAAGCCTTGTGGGATGAGTTAGGTAACGTGATCCGGCTGAGCGGTTCACAAACAGATATTACCAAGCACAAACAAACCCAGGAGGCATTGCGGGAAAGCGAACACCGCTATGCAACATTAACACAAGCAGCCCCAGTGGCTATTTTCCGGCTAGATACAGAAAGTAATTGTATTTATGTCAATGATCGCTGGAGTAACTTGACAGGTAGAGCAGTAGAATCAGCTTTAGGTAAAGGGTATGTAGACTGCATACATCCAGAAGACCGCGATCGCCTGGTGAGACAATGGTCTGAAGCATCAGGGCAAAGAAAAACCTATCAAAACAAAGGCAGATTTCTCCGTCCAGATGGTAGTGTTATTTGGTACTACTTGCAGATATTACCCGAAATCGACGCAAATGATCAAATTATCGGCTATGTCGGCACACTGACAGATATTAGTGGACAGCAAGCTGCGCTACAAGATCGCATAGAAGCCGAAGCGCAGCTACGCAAAATTTCAGAACGGCTAACCCTGGCAGTCCGTTCGGGAGGGTTCGGCATTTGGGAATACGATTGCGTGCATAAAAAACTGATTTGGGATGAACGAATGTACGAGTTGTATGATATTCACTCTGAAGATTTTCGCGGCGATTTTAATGCTTGGTTTAACCTTTTGCATCCAGATGATCAAGATGATATCTGGGCAACCATGCAGCAAGTTCTGTACAACAACCAAGAATATGATACAGAGTACCGCATCATTCAACCAAGTGGAAAAGTTTGTTTCATCAAAGCCTATGGTATTGTCAATCGTGATGAACAAGGCAATCCTTTATGGATAATTGGCATCAACCTTGATATTACAGAACGCAAACAAGCTGAACAAGAACTCATCCGCAATCGGGATTTGCGAGAGGCAATTTTTAACGAATCTACCGATGCTCTATTTCTGGTTGACCCGGTAACATTACTCACCCTAGATTGTAATCGGCGGGCAGTGGAGCTATTTGAGGCTGCTGACAAAGCTGAATTGATTGGGATTGAGGGGAAGACACTCCAACGCCGTCCCTTTACTGGTGATGAAATAAAAGCTATCGTTGCCCAAATGGAGATGAAAGGGTATTGGAGTCAAGAGATTGAATATGTAACTTGTCAAGGTAAAGTATTCTGGGGAAACATTGCCGCCAAGCCTATTACCATAGCTGGCCGTACCTTAAATTTAGTACGGGTAACAGACATCAATGAACGTAAACAAGCAGAAGAAGAACTTTGGCGAACAAATGAACAGCTTGCCAGTGCTAACGCCGAACTTGCTCGCGCCACTCGCCTCAAAGACGAATTTCTGGCAAACATGAGCCACGAATTACGAACGCCCCTCAATGCGATTTTGGGTATGTCTGAAGGCTTCCTAGAAGGTGTGTTTGGCTCTATTAATCAAAAACAAGAAAAAGCGATCGCCACCATCGAGCGCAGTGGTAAACATCTTTTAGAACTAATTAATGACATTCTCGACTTATCCAAAATCGAATCAGGCAAACTAGAACTGCAAATCAGCGATGTTCCCGTCAGGAGCCTTTGTGATGCCAGTCTGAGCTTTATCAAACAAATGGCGTTGAAAAAAAATATTCGCCTCAGCACAGACATTAATTCTCAAATTGACATTATCCAAGTAGACGATCGCCGCTTGCGCCAAGTACTCATCAACCTCCTCAGCAACGCCGTCAAATTCACCCCAGAAGGGGGAGCTGTAAGCCTCAAGGTTTGGCTGGAAGAAGTGGGGGAAGTGGGGGGAGATGAGGGAGTGGGGGGAGATGAGGGAGTAGGGGGAGAAAAACTAATATCCCAGTTCCCAATCCCCAATCCCCAGTCCCCAATCCCCAATCCCCACCTCTGCTTCTGCATCATTGACAATGGCATCGGTATCGCCCCAGAGGACATAAAAAAGTTATTTCAGCCTTTTACCCAACTTGATAGCAGCCTCAACCGCAATTATACTGGTACGGGTTTGGGTTTAGCACTGGTAAAACGGATTGTATCCTTACATGGAGGAACAGTGTCAATTAGCAGTGAAGTTGGCAAGGGCAGTTGTTTTACTGTCCGCATTCCTTATTTAACTGAGAATCATTCTCTCAAGAAGCAGGTAATCGTTGCATCGCCCAGCTATCGTTTACCTGCAAAGAATGCTCAAGTTTTGATTATTGAAGATTCTATTCCGGCTGCTGACCAAATAACTCGCTACTTGGGGGAAATGGGAATGCAGTTTGTTGTCTATCCACGAGGTGAAGGAGCTGTAGAAGAGGCTTTACGTCTCCAACCTGCGCTCATTATCCTCGACTTGCAACTACCTAACTTATCAGGTTGGGATGTCCTCGCCCAACTCAAGCTCAACTCTGAAACTAGAGAAATTCCAGTTATTATCACCTCAGTAGTTGATGAACCCAGCAAGGGAATGGCTCAAGGAGCAGTTGATTATTTAGTAAAACCTATTACCCGTAATCAGTTGCAAGCTACACTGGAAAGACTGCAATATCCAGAACAGGCAAATTTACCTACTGCCCCCGTAGTAGCAAAACCACCTTTAATCGCACCTGTAGTTTTGCTGGCGGAAGACAATCGCGCAAATATTGATACTATATCTGGGTATTTAGAAAGCCGAGGATATGACCTCATATTGGCAGAAAATGGACAACAAGCCATTGATTTTGCTCTAGAAAAATCCCCAGATTTAATTATTATGGATATTCAGATGCCAGGAATGAACGGATTAGAAGCCATACGCCATTTGCGTAATCATCCGCAATTTTCAGACTTGCCGATAATTGCCTTAACGGCACTAGCCATGCCAAGCGATCGCGCCGCTTGTTTAGCCGCCGGAGCCAATGAATATTTGACTAAACCGATAAAACTTAAACAACTTGTATTAACAATACAACAACTTTTACAGGTATAGGGGATTGATAATTGGGAAGATAATATAGGTAGGACTTAGGTATGAGAACGAGAAATCAAGGCTTTGGGCAAGGGTATAGATGTGGGAAACCCTTACACCCTTATACATAGTCTTAACAGACAATTTTACTGTATAATTCCAGAGACAAAAGTAAAAATTATTACTCAACAATGAATCAACGCCGCGCTCCAGCACTCAGCACTGACTACTCACAACTTTTAATAAGGTAGGAAAATTATTAATGGAAACTCAACCATCCATTTTGGTGATTGATGATGAACCGGATAACTTTGATGTTGTTGAGACATTGCTGGATGGAGAAAATTACCAGCTACATTATGCACCGAGTGGTCAACAAGCGATCGCACGGCTGAATACTTTCCAGCCAGATGTGATACTACTAGATGTGATGATGCCTAATTTAGATGGCATGGAAGTATGCCGACGTATTAAAGCTGATCCGCAATGGCAGGCAGTACCAATTATTATGGTGACAGCATTAACCGCTAAAGAGGACTTAGCTCGGTGTATTGCCGCAGGAGCAGATGATTTTATTAGTAAGCCTGTTAATAGCGTAGAGTTAAGGGCTAGGGTTCATTCGATGTTGCGAATTAAGCAACAGTACGATAACTTACAAACCCTGTTGCAATTGCAGGAAGACATGGTGAATATGATTGTCCATGACCTGCGAAATCCTCTAGCCAGTATCGTTTTATCAACAGAAATTCTCAAGATTGCTAACTTGCAACCAACTCAACAACAACAGAAAATTGATCAAATTGCGATCGCTACTCAACAACTGCAAACTTTGATTGATAGTCTGCTGATCATGGCCAAGTTAGAATCTGGTAAAATGGTGCTTAACTACACAGAAATAGACCTCTGTGCTATTTGCATATCAGCCGTAGCAGATTTCAAGGAAATTGCTGCTCAAAAACACCTGACCCTCATCAGTGAATTACCTGAACCAGGTGGCATTGTTAAAATAGATGTAGCTGTTTTTCGGCGTGTTCTGGATAACTTGCTTTCCAATGCCATTAAGTTCTCGCCAGCAAACGCACAAGTAACTCTCAAAGCAGAGTATATAGAAACTGGTGCGAAAGTGCAAGTTATGGATTTAGGTACGGGAATCGCTCAGGAATTAAAACAAACCATTTTCGAGAAGTATGAAGTTGGTAATGTAGTATCAGAGGTTTCCCAACTCGGTCTGGGACTAGCATTTTGTAAAATGGCGATCGAAGCACATAACGGCACTATTACAGTGGAAGATAATTTTCCCCAAGGCGCTATTTTTACAGTATTTATTAACCAGCAATAACTAATATTAATTCAAGTTAATAAGTGATGATTAAGGCATCATTAAAAGTTACAATGGATAATAACCATTTCATTTGCATCAACCTACTTCCTTATTTTTAATCGTTCTGTCGGTTAATCCAAACGCCCCTTAATCCGGCTGCTTTGGCTCCTTGATAATCTTCTTCGATACTATCACCGATATGCCATGCTTCTTCAGGAAAACAATTGTGTTTTTCTAAAGCCACAGCAAAAATTTTGGGATCGGGTTTTGCCGCACCTACTTGAGTGGAAATAGTCACGGAAGAAAAGTAATGACTCAACCCTAAACCCTGCAAAACTGAGTACAGCCGCGAATCAGAATTAGATAATACACCCAATTCAATCCCTATATGTTGCCAGTTGTTCAGAGATTGTACAACATCAGGGTAAATCACCCAAGGTTCGGCCGTACCAAAATGAATATATAATTCACTAAAAAAACCAGAAAAATCAGAAAATTGCTGTACAACACCAGCAATTTCAAAAGTATTTAGAGCAATTTTACGCCACCATTCAAACTCGCATTGGGGTATATCTTCGCTATCAGCACCAGGGAATATTGGTGGTGGAGATGCTTTGAAGCTTTGAATAAAAGCCTTATCCACAATTTCCGGTGCAACTTCCACACCAAATTCCTGCGCTATTTGACTATAAACTTTACCGACACTACCCTTAACACCGAAGAGAGTCCCCACCGCATCTACAAAAATAACTTTAGGCCTTTCCATATTGGTCATTGGTCATTAGTCATTGGTCATTGGTCATTGGTCATTGGTCATTAGTCATTAGTCCATAGTCCATAGTCCATAGTCCAAAGTTATTCTCCCCCAGTCCCCAGCGATGCACTGAGCGCAGCCATACCACTCCGTGGAAGCAAGCTACGCGGAGCGTCCCGGAGGGAAGTGTCCCCAGTCCCCAGTCCCTAACCCCTCTCATCCCCAGCATCTACTGCTGAGTAAATTGTTTCTATAATAGGACGTACAAGCCAATTAAAACCAACTTTGAGTTGATGATCTAGAGTTGGTAATCTATATAAGTAGGCAAGACGACGGGCAACATAGGCTAGGGAACCATCTAATTTAATTCCTAAGCCCGTAAGAGTGGCGTTATCTGTGCCTAATGCCATCATTTCCCCTGATGATTGATAATGGAAAGGCAACAGGGGACGCTGAGTAATGGAAGCCCAGATGTTCCAAGCTGCATAGTCTGCTTGCTGGAAGGCGGCTTGTGCAGTCGCGGGGACTTGTTGACCTTCAGCATCACGACAGTCGGCTAAGTCTCCCAAAGCAAAGACTTCAGGATGGTCAAGGACTTGGAGAGTGGGTGTAGTGGTGATTTGACCACGTTGATTTTGTTTAAAAGGTAGGTTTTTGACTACGTTCGTTACCCTTGTCCCCACAGTCCAAATTACTAAATCTACAGGAATGGTATCTACTTGATTTTTGTACTCTAGGGAGATAGTATCTGGCCCGATTGATTCAACGGTGGTTTCTAAATCAAGGAACACACCCCTTGCTTCTAAAGCCTTCTGGGCTGCTTCGCGGTTAAAATCTGGTGATGTGCGTAAAATTTGGTCGCCAAGTTCTACCAAGCGGAAGCGTCCTCTGTCTCCTAGCCTGTCCGCTAACTTACAAGCTAATTCGACACCGCTATAACCAGCACCAACAATTGCTACACGAATTTTTTCTGCGTCTGAATCTTCCAATACACGTAACCGTTCTTCTAAACGATAGGCATCAGCAAGACTACGGAAAGGATAGGCGTAGGATGTTGCACCGGGAACTAAATCTAGGGGTGTTTCGCCACCTAGTGTCAAAACTAAGTGGTTGTAGGCAATTTCTGGGCCATCTTGTAGGTGTACCCGTTGCTGGTCGATATCAATACCAGAGACAACTGCTTGATAGAAGCGTACACCTGTGCCTTCGAGAAGTTCAATAAATGGGGGAGCGATTTCCCAAGTTTGTAATTCTCCGGTGAGTAATTCGTATAATAGGGGGGAAAATAGGAAGCGATCGCTCTGATCTACCAGGACAATTTCCGGTTTTTGCTGAGTTTCCCAAGGTAATTGACTTAAACGCAAAGCAGTGTAGAGACCACCAAAGCCTCCACCAAGGATGACAATTCTCGTAGTTTGTTCAGTCATGAGTTCTATGGGACATTCCATCCCAACAAGGCAACTAACTCTCAGTGTAATGATTAATTGCCCTCAATGGCCATTAACCAGCAATCGGAATACTTTCCTTCATGCAGTTCATGGGCAGGTAACACCTTAACCTTGACAAACCCAGCTTTCTCATAACAGCGAATAGCGCGGCTATTGTCAATATGCGGATCAATTACAATCTTACTAGCTAACAATACTTCAAAAATATAGTTTACAACTATTGTTAATATTTTTGTCCCAATTCCCCGATGCCAATAATCAGGTTCTCCGATAAACAAGTCAAGAGCATAGACATTATCAGTCTTTTCTAGGCAATACTTTTGTTTATCTATCTCTGGCAAGTCATCAAGTAAATAATACTGTAAATAGCCAATTTGCATATTTTCATAATCTATCAGGCAAGGCTTGACAGCATCATTGCCTATAACCATAGGCTGATATGTGGCGATCGCTCTCTCTAAATCAAACGGATTATCTCTACCTTCATAAAACTCTAAGACTCGTTCATCAGTCAACCATTTTGCCATTAACTGATAATTTTCTAAGCTGTCTTCCATCAGCCGAATAGTGATTCCATCTTTTTCAACGAGCATAAAAGAATCGTAATTCGTAATATTTAGGTTCATTGCCACTTAATTATAAAGTTAGCGGTATCCCAATATTGAAAATACCAACCTATCAATAACCTAATTACGAATTACGTAGACAATAGCCTAGCCCCAGGCTATTTACAATTATCTTTAGTTACCACCAGTTGTGATAGATTTATTGTGGGTTGCTGTGTCTTTATCTTTCCTTTGCCATTGCCCCTCTTTACCTTGTTCATACTCCATGCGTACACTGTTCCAAGCGACATCACGCGCACCTTCTTCACTCATACCGTCGCTTTGCGCTGCATTAAAAGCCGCAAGGAAAATGTTTTGACCATGTTGTGGTAATTGATCTCTAATTTCTTGGGGTAATTCACTTACTTGTTGATAAGGCATAAATCCACTCCAGAAAGTCTATCTTTGGTTTATGCTAAAAGATGAGGCAATTCATTTACCTCTTTCTGGGAGTAGAGATGTAAAACTACCATTCTTTCGGCTGAGTCTAACAAGCTTATAAGAGTCTGTCGATCATATATAAAATTAACGTAACTCTTTATGATAACCGACCGATAATCCTAGATTTTCAGGACTTACGCAACTGACACAATAGTAGGGTGCGTCAGATGTGGAAAATCCTTGAATGTATACGAAATCATTGGGGCTGACCCACCCTAAAGTTAGTTTGATTATGACAATTGAGTAATTCATAATTTTATTGGTTTAAGTAGAGACACTTAATTAAATATAAGTTTGTAGTAAGGACTTTAGTCCTTTCAAACCCAGCAATAGAGCGATAAATCGCTTACTACGAACAACAACTCATTTTATATTTAATTATGTCTACCTACTTAACATGATTTTTCTATAATGGTTAATAGTCTAAAATATATTAGGTAATCAGTTTGACAGCCAGAGTAAGAATTTTAACTAAAAGTATTGAAAATATATAATCTTATCGTAACTTGCTGTTAGGGATGATGTATTATCGATCAAGTGGATTTTTTGGATATTGACCCAAAATTACCCACTCTCTAAAACCCAAAACAAATCTGCGTCTCCTATGGCTCGCAAAACCTCATCTACATCTGCTTCTACCCATACAAAACCATTAGCTCTTTCTCAGCTACATATTCGCTTAGATGGTTTAGAGAAAGAACATCAATCTTTATTGAAAAAAATTAAGAGAAAGCGCACTGAACTTAAGAATTTTGTTGAAAATATGCGTTCTTTAGCAACAGAGGTATTTCAAAAAGCAACTCCTAGCTTTACAAAGATGTCAGAGTTAGATAAAGAAATTCATACTCTGTTTGCAGAAATTTTTAGTAGTAGAAAATTTGGTAAACAGACTGAGAAAAAAGTAAAAGCAGTTTATCTTAATCTCCAGTTTGCTGGAATTATTAGTCCAAAATTTGCTAGCGAAGATGCTGAGCAAGAGTTAGATGAAATGTTTGGAGATTCCCCGGAGGAAAATGACTCTTCTCAAGAGAACAATTCACACAGCAACCAATACCAACAAACACAACGAGAACTAGCATCTCCCTCTGCAACCAGAACCGAAGAATCTAGAAAAATTCGTCAGACATTTTTGAGGTTAGCAGAAATCTTCCATCCTGATAAGGTAAAAGATAGCGAAACACAAATGAACCATACAGAAATTATGAAGGAAATTAATAAAGCCTATCAAGAGGGAGATTTAGCTAGACTGTTAGAAATAGAGCAAAAGCATAAAGTAGGAGAATCTATAGACAATAACAGTGAAGATGATTTAAGTAGGAAATGCAAGACATTAGAACAGCAAAATGAAATTTTAATAACTCAATATGAAAACTTGAAACGAGAACTACGTTTAGCAAAAAATACACCAGAAGGTACAATGGTTTCCGATGCCCGTAAAGCTGCTAAACTAGGTGTTGACCCTATTGAGCAAATGCTAACATCTATAGATATTCAAATTAATTTAGTTAGTGAAATACGTGATTTTGTTAAAAGATTTAAAAATAAGGATATAACTATTCAAGAATTCCTAGACGGCCCAGAAAGTTTATATTCTCTAAAACAAGAAATGATGGAGGATATGCTTGAGCAGATGTTTTCAGAATTAGATGGGATGGTAAGATTTTGATTGAGGAAATCATATATATATTCATGAGATTTTAAGTTGATATCAGCATTGAAAAACTAGATGTAAAAAAATAGTATATCTATACCTTGTCTGCTGAGTTACAAATTTATCTGCGTCCATCTGCGTTCATCTGCGTTTAATTATTCTTGTCTCACTGAAGCAAGAAAAGCTATATCAAGTGTAACTAATATTCACAGATAGGTTGTCATCCATTGTGGGAAAATTTTAAAATCAAGACTAGTTTAATGAAAAAAATTCGGTTTATTCACTTCAAGCGTCTACCCATAGCACTTTTTTTCAGTATTTGCCTTTTGCTAGTGCTATGGCTAAGTTCGCCACTATTACCAATAGTAGCTAAATCAGAGACTAGAATTTTTGAGCAAGTTTGGCAAACAGTAAACGATAATTTTTATGATCCAAAATTAAATGGAGTGAATTGGACAGCAATTAAAAACAAGTATCAACCTCAAGTAGTACAAGCGAAGTCAGATAAAGAGGTTGCTGCTGTGTTTAATCAGATGTTATCTGAACTCAAAACTTCCCACACTTATTATTATACCCAAGATGAGCCTGCTTATTATCAGCTTTTAGGAATCTTCTATGCTAGAAGTACAGAATTTCCCAAGCAATTAAGAGAGTTTTTTCCCAAAAGCAAATTTGAATATACTGGGATTGGTTTATTTACTAAAGACATTAATGGTAAAACTTTTGTGAGCGCTATTTTAGATGATAGCCCTGCTGCTAAGGCTGGTTTAAAAGTAGGCGACGAGATTATTAGTGTTGATGGAAATGAATATCAGCCTATACGCTCTTTTTTGGGAAAAGCAGGGAAAAATGTGAAAATATTAATTCAGCGATCGCCTCAATTAAGCAGTCGTCAAGAAATTACCATAGTACCTAAATTATATGATGCTAGCACAATGTTTTTAGAAGCGCAAACCGCCAGTATTCAAATAATTGAACAAGCAAATCGGAAAATTGGCTATATCCATATCTGGTCAAATGCAGCAGACCAATATCAGCAAAAACTCCAAGAAGAACTAATATATGGTCGGCTGAAAAACGCTGACGGTTTAATTTTGGATCTCAGAGACGGATGGGGAGGCGGAGATATTAGTTATCTCAACATCTTTACTGCACAAAAAACCTCTAGTCTCACCAGTGTGCCACGCAATGGTCGCCGCTATACCTATAATTATCAATGGAAAAAACCTGTAGTTATGCTGGTAAATAAGGGAAGTCGCAGCAGTAAAGAAATTCTCGCATTCAACTTCCAACAAAATCAGATCGGCCCAGTCATCGGTACTAAAACAACAGGAGCAGTAGTTGCAGGTCGCCCCTATATTATGCAGGATGGCAGCTTACTTTACTTAGCAGTCGCAGATGTATTTCTCAACGAAAACCAAAGGTTAGAGGGTAAGGGTGTTACCCCAGATATTAACGTTCCTTTTTCTTTACAATATGCACAAGGAGCAGATCCCCAAAAACAGCAAGCAGTAGAAACTGTATTAAAAGCATTGTGATTGTAACTGCTGAGTAAATATTGTTGAATTATTCAAAAGCCAGTGTAAACTTATACGCAGCAGAATAAACCCCTTAAAAAACGAAACATAGCGCCTTATGTCAATTATTGCGCTGAGAGCATGGTATCTTCAGGATTATGAGCCGATTTCTGAACTAGAAAAACGTCCGCCAGATATTCGCCTTAGTAAGAAAAGCTTGCTGAGAGCCGCATTGCGTGCGGACTTTTTAGAAGACAGTGATGAAGTGAAACGTTCAAGTTGGTTTGGGCGTTATCTAGAGGGAGAAAACGTAGAATTTTATATTGAAGGTAGTGGTGGCTACTGTGTAGCTAACATTGACTTAATTAGCCACGAAATTTACTTCACCAAGCAGACAATTCTAGCTCAGTTAGAACCGACAATTTTCTTTTCCTATCAAACTGAGTACGCCGAAGCTAGTGATACTCTGAGGGAAGCGCTGCAAAATAGTTTAGAAACATTGAATTTGCGATCGCGCCTCCCACTTACACTAGTAGAATCATCCCGTCCTAAAGACGCACCCCAACGTTTAAGTCGCACTACCCTGAGAAAACTACGCAAAAGTTTGCTGTATATTGCAGATACTACAGCCATTGCTAGCGTTGATGGTAAAGACACACAACAATTAATCCCTAGCCCTAATGTATGTATAGAAATTGGTTACGCCATTCAAAGCAAGCGAACAGAACAAATTCTATTAGCACATCAACAGCGCCCAGAGTATGAGGGAAAATTCCCCTTCGACTTACCCACACAACAAATCTTACCCTTTCGAGACAGTAAAGAACTAAATAAAATCCTCACAGGCGCAATCGAAACCCAACTAGCCAGATTCAAATTATTTTAACTTTACTGCATTCTGTCTATAGTACGATACTGAATTGCCTCTGCGACATGATTAGGCTTTAGCTCATCGTCCCCCGCTAAATCTGCAATAGTCCGGGCTACTTTCAAAATGCGATCGCTTGCTCTTGCAGATAAACCCAACTTTCTAATCGCTGCTTCTAACAAGTTGCGCCCAGCATCATCCAGTTTGCACCATTTCTGCATATGCCGACTTTGCATTTGAGCATTACAACGCAGATTTGGTTCTTCCTGAAAACGATTAACGGCGCGATCGCGTGCTTGTTGTACCCTCTCCCGCACCGCCGTAGACGCTTCTCCTGTAGGCTGTTGGGTGATTTCCTCCGGTTTCAAGCGGTTGACTGCAACTTGCAAATCAATCCGATCCATCAACGGCCCGGAAAGCTTCGCCCAATACTGTTCTCGTTGTCTCGGCGAACAGGTACACTGTTGAATGGTATCACCATAGTAACCACAAGGACAAGGGTTGGTACTAGCCACCAAGGTAAACTGTGCAGGGAACATGACAGACTGTCTGGTGCGGGAAATTGTCACATAGCCATCTTCTAAAGGCTGGCGCAAGAATTCTAACACATCACGTTTAAATTCTGTTAACTCATCAAGAAAAAGTACCCCTCTATGTGATAAGGAAATTTCACCAGGACGGGGGAAACTACCACCACCCACAAGAGAGGGGCCAGATGCTGAATGGTGGGGACTGCGAAAAGGGCGATCGCGCACTAAACAACCGCGATTTTTTAATAACCCAGCCACCGAATGAATCCGAGTCACTTCCAAAGCTTCACCAAAACTCAGGGGTGGTAAAATACCAGGTAAGCGTCTTGCTAACATCGTTTTGCCGCTACCTGGAGGGCCGACAAAAATTAAATTATGTCCACCAGCCGCCGCAATTTCTAAAGCACGACGAGCGTGAGCCTGTCCTTTTACGTCCTTTAAATCGGCGATCGCATAAGATACCGATGTGATATTCTTTAATTCATCCAACTCTACAGGCTTGTGCCGACCTGGATTATTTAATAAATCTACCACCTCCGACACATCCTTACAACCATACACAGATAAACCCTGCACTACAGAAGCCTCTTGAGCATTATCCACAGGCACAACCAAACCAGCAATACCCATTTTTTTGGCAGTAGCAGCAATAGGTAAAACCCCAGCCACAGGACGTAAACTCCCATCCAAAGAAACTTCACCCAAAAACAGATAATCACCCAACAAATCAGCCTTAACTTGTTCAGAAGCCGCTAAAATTCCCACACTAATAGGTAAATCGAAACAGGGGCCTTCCTTACGTAAATCCGCCGGAGTTAGATTAATTACGATTTTTCTCATGGGAAAAGCAAAACCTGCATTTTTCAGCGTTGCTTTCACCCTCTCCTTGGACTCCTGAACTGCTGAATCTGGTAGTCCCAAAACCACAATTCCCGGCAAACCCCCTGAAATATCGACTTCTACGCCCACTTTAACGGCATCGATGCCGACAATTGATGCACTCCAGACTCTAGCAAGCATTGGCTAAATCTTTCTTAGATAAACAGTAAACCTTTAGAATCTCTAGCAGATGAGTTGTAATAACCGCATGAGTGAAACCACAGAGACAATCTTCAGCAAAATCATCCGTCGAGAAATCCCAGCTAACATCGTTTATGAAGATGATTTAGCCTTAGCCTTCACAGACGTTAATCCCCAAGCACCAGTACATATCCTGGTCATTCCCAAGAAACCCCTAGCCAAACTATCCGATGCTGAATCTGGGGATCATGCTCTTTTGGGACATCTTTTGTTAACCGCCAAGCGCGTTGCCGAACAAGCCGGACTCGAAAATGGCTATCGTCTTGTCATCAACAACGGCAATGATGGAGGTCAAACAGTTTACCACCTACATCTACATATTCTCGGTGGACGGCCATTAGCATGGCCCCCTGGTTGATACAACCAAATCAATCAAATTCTTAGTAGGGTGGGCAATGCCCACCACCTGCTTACTGCTCAGGCGCAAGATATCCAGGGCTTACGCAAGAGTCACAATTGGTGGTTGGTGCGTGACGCTACAAGTCTCATTACTACGTTCAAATATTTTGGCAGCGTCACACACCCTACAGAAAAAATATGCCAGTTGCGTAAGTCCTAATATCATTTGATACAACCTGCATAAAGTAATTAATAAGTAAAAATAATATTTTGTATAAGTATTACTTAATTAAAATGGATTTACAAAACTCAATTCTACTTCTAATGTAATAATGTGAGTAAGAATAACTACTTACCACAATAGTTAAGAAACCAAAGCAATCATAAAAAGATGACCACAACCTTACAACAGCGCAGTAGCGCCAACGTATGGGAACGGTTCTGCAACTGGATCACCAGCACCGAAAACCGCATTTATGTAGGTTGGTTCGGCGTATTGATGATTCCTACCT
>DATNQO010000185.1:0-14341 GCA_036704005.1 Leptolyngbyaceae cyanobacterium
ATCATCGACTCACAAGGTCGTGTAATCAATACCTGGGCTGACATCATCAACCGCGCTAACTTGGGTATGGAAGTCATGCACGAGCGTAACGCTCACAACTTCCCCTTAGACTTAGCTGCTGTTGAAGTTACTCCCGTTGCTCTTAGCGCTCCTGCTATCCACGGTTAATTTCTCAAGTTTTATTAGCTAAATAGAAAACGTCCTCTTTTTTGGAGGGCGTTTTTTATTTTTACTTATAGGAATCAAAGTATAGATTATATGTGGGTAGGGGCGCACAGCTGTCATTGGTGTCAACTTAAGCCAGGGCGAATGTAATTCGCGGCTATACAAACAAAGTCCGCCTACGCGGACTTAACGAGAAATTAGGGTTTTTCAACCTGCGTAGGCAGTGAGACCAGTCCTGTAGGCGGGTTTCCCGCCGTAGGGAACTGGCGAACCCGAAGGGGTTTTGTCTGTGTAGATGCGGTTTCTAACCGCCCATTTCACGTTAAGTTGACACTAATGCACAGCTGTGCGCCCCTACAGATAATCGATGTGTTGCATTTTTTGAATCAGTATTAGGACATAATAGAAAGAAATTATTGGAACCTTATTGCGCTATATTGCCCACCGTATCATGGTTTTGGTGGGCATTGCCCACCCTACTTACTTACTGACGGTACAGTGTAGGTAGTTCACTCAACTAAACCATGTGTAATGGCAAAACGCACCAGTTCAGCTCGATTGCTGGTAGTGGTTTTCCTTAATAAACTACTGACGTACTTTTCTACGGTTCTGGGACTCAGATGTAGTTGATTACCAATTTCAATATTAGACAAACCGTGGGTTAGCATTTCTAATACTTCTTGTTCTCTCGGAGTTAAAGACGAGAGTAGTTGCGATTTTTCTACATGAGTGGATACAGAGTGATGATTCTCTACAGTTTTTGTGGGGAGGGCATTGCCGGAACTGTCTTTGTGAGAAAATTTGTACTCAGATTGAATGATTTGCGATCGCTCTAATAAATTACGAATGGCTGCGGCTAACTCTTCTAACTCAAAAGGTTTAGGCAAATATAAATCACATCCCGACTGATAACCGAGAATTCTTTCCTGAGTTCTGGTACGGGCTGTTAATAAAATTACAGGTAATAGACGGAACGGTGGCTGTTGACGTACTTGACGTACCAACTCATAACCATTCATTCTTGGCATGACAATATCGGTCACAATCAAATCTGGATGGTATGCTTCTACCATCGCTAAAGCTTCTTGACCGTCATTAGCCGTAATTACTGAGTAGCCAGACAGTTCTAAATAGTCACTAATAGACAGACGAGTGCCCAGATCGTCATCCACCACAAGGATCGTCAAGGGCATGGAATGTACACCCCTAGCATTATTTTTGACTGAGATTATCTCTACAAGCTCCATCTATGAACACCCACACGATAGTGTTCTCATGTTTCATACTATGACAGGATTAACAGCTTATGAATACTATAAGAGTAATTTATAAAGAAAATATTAAATCAGTCTTCAGGGTAACTAACTTAAATACTGCTCTCATCTCCAACTTAACAAAAGTACATAAAACAGTTTTATTCTTAACATAATACTATGGATCAATCAACATCATAATCCTAGTATAAATTAAGACTTAGTTTATCAGCATCCATATTTAAGGGAAATCTTCGTTGGCAAGAGACAAAAGCTAAATTATGTAGATATTACCCAGACTTAGTTCAACATTTATTATAGTGGTTTAATATGCCTTGGTGAATCGATTATCAAAATCCTATTTGATTTTTGAATATTTCTTCTGGCTGCTGATGGTCAACTGCCACTAGAAATATTTACAACTAATTTAGGGTTAGTTTAGCTGATTCAGCAAAATTATTTTTGTAGTAAGTGTAATTTTAACGGCCTGATTTTCAATGAGTGATAAGAGCGAAAGTTACAAAGTTATTAGTGATAACAGACAAGCCCGTTACTTGTACGAAATTCTCGAAACTTATGAAGCGGGGATTCAGTTAACAGGAACGGAAGTTAAGTCAATTCGTGCAGGGAAAGTAAATCTTCAAGATGGCTATGGTTTGATTCGGGATGGGGAATTATGGCTAATTAACGTGCATATCTCTCCTTATAACGCCAGTGGGCAGTATTTTAATCACGAACCACGGCGTACACGCAAGCTGCTGTTACACCGCCAAGAAATTAGGAAGCTGATAGGGAAGGTAGAACAGCAAGGTTTAACATTAGTACCCTTGAAAATGTATCTCAAACGCGGCTGGGTAAAAATCAGCCTCGCGCTTGGTAAAGGTAAAAAGCTCCACGATAAGCGAGAAGACCTCAAACGCCGTCAGGATCAACGCGACATCCAAAGAGCGATGAAGAATTATTAGTTGTTCTTGTAGCTTGATTACTACAGGAGAGTGAGAAAGCGATCGCCACTAGCAAAATATTGTATATCCGCAGATGAATCAGGACAACATCCACTTTATAGCCGCAGATTGATTCTGCTCAGTTAGAGACCCGATACATTGGTGAGTAACTTTGGAAGCAACAAGGAACTCTCACCATGAAAAATGCTCTAACTAAAACCGTTGGCGCTGCTGTTCTAAGTTTGGGTATGGCTTTACCCTTAACTTTATCAGCCAACGCGCAAACAAATACTGCCCCTGGCACAGATGGCGGTACAACCACAACCACAACTTATGACCGCACCGCAAATAATGATGGCTTTGATTGGGGTTGGTTAGGCTTACTTGGTTTAGCTGGTTTAGCTGGTTTAGCTGGTAAAAAACGTGATGAAGAACCCACCCGTTACCGCGACCCAAGTGCGCCTGGTGCTGGCAGCTATCGTGAGTAGATAGTAGGTAACAGGGGACAGGGTACAGGGGACAAGAAAAGAAGTTGCTGGATATAAAAATTTTAGGGTTTTCAAGAATAACTATTTCTGTCACTTGTACCTTTTCTATAAGATGCTGGTGGGCAATGCCCACCCTACGAAATTATCTGTTCCCTATACCCTGTCCCCTGTCCCCTCTTGATTGTTGACTGAAGGTGTCCAATAGCTAGCAATTAAAGCCACCATTAACCACCATAGGGTATTCACTTCAGGACGGAACCAAATAGTGTCTACTGTACCGTGAGCCAGCATTCCCAGCAAAGTGGCTAATGCGCCGATTAACCAAAATCCCTCCATATTGGCAGATTGGCGTAATCGGCGTAACTGCACAAGCGCTGTGTTAATGCTGACAATAATTAACCAGAGAAAACAGGCTAGACCAATAAAACCCATTTCTACAGTTACTTCTAGGAAAATTGAATAGGCACTCAAAGCGCTGTAACGAGGGCGTTGGTAAAGAGGGTAGATTTTATTAAAGGAATTGTGACCAGGGCCGATACCGATGATTGGGCGATCGCGGATCATCTCAAATACAGCATCCCACACATTGCGCCGGAAATTATTGCTAGTATCTTCGCTGCGATCGGCAAAAATACTGAAAACCCGTAAGCGTATTGGCTCAACAAATATCACTGCTAACACCAATACCCCAACCAAACCACCCAAGAGTATGGGTATTGACCAAGTTCGCCAAAAAGGTGGCATTTGCAAACCCCACCAATAAATCAACAATGCCGTCGCCGCTAAAAGTGCTACCACCAGAGCAATCCAGCCACCACGACTATATGTAAAGATTAAGCAGGCGGTATTGACACCAAACATTGTTAATGCTAGTGCTTTTTTCATCCAGCCTTGCCAAACGAAAATTGCCATGAGGCTAAAAATGACCGCAGGTAAAAGATAGCCAGCTAATAAGTTGGGGTTGCCTAAATAACTGTAAACTCTGGTTGTTTTCGAGAATGCAGACTCCTGATCGACCCAAGTAGCCAGGGGTGGCGCACCAAAACGCCATTGTCGCATTCCGTAGAAACTGACGACCAGCGAGGTGGATAGGTATACGGTAATAATCCAAGACCGGAGACGCGGTAATTTCAGCACCCTAGCGCAAAGGGCAAATAGCAGCAAATATAGCGTCAAAGTTAACAAGTCACTTAACGCTGCTCTTTTTACTGGTGATAATGCCGTGGCTGTAGCAGCAATTCCCCAATAAAGTAACACTAACAGGTGTATGGGAGTTACTAGGGTATTATTGCCAGTGGCAGGTTCATCAGATAAAGTTAGCAGTAACCAAAATGCTATGCAAGCTACTAGTAACACCCCAATAAGGGTACTAGATACATAAGGAGCCAGAAGATATACCAAGCTGAGTAATGCAGCTGCTATGGTGTCTCCCCAGCCAAGTAGGAAACTGGTTTGTCGCCAAGGAGATAACAGTCCCACCAGGAAACGGTGTAAGTAACTTGTACCTAAAAACTGCTTTAGGGGTATGGAGGATAAAGTAAATCGTTGCCAGACTAAATTCATAAAACAAGCTGCGATTGATGTCAGCCATCACTGAACATGGACTTAATCTTAATGCGGCTCATGATAAAAAGCTAATAACACAGTTGGCAAATTTTCGTAGAAGGCAAGAGGGACAAGAATAATTGAACGCAGATGGACGCAGATAAACGCAGATAAATTTGTAACTTAACGTGAGTTCGACCAGTGTGGTTTTGACCTCTCCCCCAACCCCTCTCCTACGAGGAGAGGGGAGTGTAGAGTATGAGATATCAACGATAAATTAGGCTTTTAAAGCATCTCTCCTCTTAAGGGAGAGGAATGGAAGTGGGTTTTTTTCAGCCGTCGAACTCACGTTAACTTAGCAGGGTAGGAAAGGCTGGATCAATTTTCGCGGATGAATAAACCACCTGCAAATGCGCCTAAGATTGTACCTACCCAAATGCCGGTTGTACTACCTTGCCATGTCGCCCCAGGAGTTACCCAAAGATTACATAATTCTTTCATTGCCCAAGGTTGATTTTGACACCTTTGGCTATGCAGCATCAAGGTGATTTGGCTACCAATGTAAGCGCCGAAAAATCCTGATGATAAAGCGAAGAAAGTACAGATTAAAACTTTGTTTTTGGTCATTAGTCAGTCTGTCATTCTGAAACCTGATGTTTGAGGTGTTCTAAAAATTCGTCCACTGTTCCTGTTTTTCCCTCATTTCGCAAACGCATGGCTAGAGCGTGTATTGCATCTTCATCTTCTCTGTGAGCTAAGATATATGTTCTTAGTTGTTTAATGGTCATTTCCTCAAAATTCGGCTTCTGTTGACTCATAGCTCACCTTTCCTTCTGGGCTAATTAATACTTCTATCTCTTCACCTGCAATTATTATTAGATCGCCTGTTCTTTTATCAGTGGTCACTAAGTATATAGGCGCATACATTTTGGTTAGCTGTTGGCAAATTCTGTACATTACCGTCTTTTGCTCTGGCGTTGGTTCCAATTAACTTCCTCCCTATAAGTCATTAGTCCAGACTGCCAAAATTTATGGACAAAATACAAGACTCATACTGAATTTTTAAAATATATGTAGGGTGGGCATTGCCCACCAGAACTGTGATACTGGGATGTCAAGACTAAATTTGTGCATCAGCTAAAATTTTGAGCATCCGCATTTATCGGCGTGTATCTGCGTTTATCTGCGTTCAATTTTATCCGAATCTGTTGGACTATTTTAGCCTTAACTGACATCTTGCACCTTCTCAATAAGCAGGTGGTGGGCAATGCCCGCCCTACGAAATCATAAGGGTTTCGAGCTTTGATTTTCGCAATAAAGTAATGGTGCAAGATATAAGTTAACACAATAATTAAGGTGGGCAATGCCCACCCTACAAATAGTGTTGACTATTGACAAGGTATCAACCTGTATTTCTCATCCCCGCAGCGATACCGTTAATGGTTAACAGTGCGCCGCGTAGTAACTCGCCTTTGCTGTAACGGGAATGAATTACACCTGTGGTTGCAGTATTATTCTTGGACTGGCGCAGGCGTTTGAGGAGGGATACTTGGATAAATCCTAGTGGGACAATTGTACCGTTGCGTAGCTGTACGGAACGCTGGAGTACCGGGTCGCCATCTAATAGGCGGCTGTGGTCGGTGATTTTGAGAACTAAATCTTTGGTGAGATAATATTCATTGGCGATTTGCTCAAATACTTGCTCAAACCGGGGCTTATCTTCAGGGTCGGATAATTCTTGTACGTAATGACCAGCCATTTGCATATCTACTTTCGCCAAGGTCATTTCTACTTTGGAAATTACCATTTTGAAGAAGGGCCATTTGACGTAAAAGTAGCGCATCAATTTAAGATGTTCTTCTGGTTCTTCCAAGAGGAACTGTTGCAAAGCTGTACCGACACCGTACCAGGAAGGTAAGAGGAAGCGGGTTTGTGTCCAGCTAAATACCCAAGGAATGGCGCGGAGGCTACTTAAGTCTTTTTTACCAGAAGGACGACGGGCGGGGCGGGAACTTATTTGTAGTTGGCTGATTTCTTCGATGGGGGTGACTTGGTGGAAGAAGTCGATGAAATCTGGCTGTTCGTAAATTAAAGCACGATAATGTTGACGCGATCGCGCTGCTAATTCTTCCATGATTTCGTTCCACGGTTCGATATCATCAAACCCTGTCCGCAACAAGCTGGCTTGAATTACCGCCGTGGTGATGGTTTCCAAGTTGTACAGGGCTAAATCTAGTAAGGAATATTTGGAAGCTAATACTTCCCCTTGTTCGGTAATTTTAATCCGCCCGTTGATGCTATGTCCTGGTTGCGCCAAAATCGCTTCGTGGGCTGGGCCGCCTCCTCTACCCACGGAACCGCCGCGTCCGTGGAATATCCGCAAATTCACCCCATATTCTTCGGCGATTTTCTGTAAGGATTTTTGGGCTTTGTGAATTTCCCAGTTGCTACTTAAGAAGCCTGAGTCTTTATTACTGTCAGAATACCCTAACATTACTTCTTGTAAGTCGGGGGTGAGGGTAGTTGAGGATAGGGGGAGGGGGAGATGGGGCGATGGGGGAATTTCTTGGCTACCGTTCAGGGCTGCGTAACCGCCTGCTAGTAAGGCGCGGTATAAGGGTAACTCGAATAACTCGCGCATGACGCTACGCGATCGCTGCAAGTCTTCGACCGTCTCAAATAATGGTACTACCTGAATTGTGCCGACGGCGATCGCAGGATCAAAAAGTCTCGCTTCCTTGGCGAGTAGCAGCACTTCTAAAACATCGCTTACCTGACGACACATACTAATGATGTAGGTTTGGCAAATATTAATACCAAATTCTTGCTGTAGCGATCGCACTACGCGGAAGGTTTTAATGACATCATTAGTTTTGTCGGAGAATGGTAACTCTGAGGAAATTAAGGGGCGACGGGTTTGCAGTTCTTTGGTTAACCAAGCAACTCGTTCTTCTTCGCTGAGGTCGTTGTATGCTTGGGGTAATATTTGCAGGTATTCCAGAATCTCGTTTAAAGCGTCTGAATGTCTGGATGATTCTTGGCGGATATCTAATTTTGTCAGGTTAAAGTCAAAAATCTCGACTTGGCAGATAAGATTATCCAATTCTCGACAACTTAAACCAGTTTCCGTCAAGTTACGCTGAACTAACCGCAACTCTGCCAAAAACTCTTCCCCGTTCCTGTACATGGGGCTGTCTTCGTTGGTGGGGGTTTCGCCTTTGTATAATGCTAAATTGCGATCGCGGGTATTTTCCAGCCGCTTCAATACATAAGCCAGTTTGAGGCGATAGGGTTCTTGGCGATATCTCAGCGCCAGCGCGTCGTATACTTCGCTTAACTGTGACTGGTCTAACTCCAAAGATTCCAGCAAGTCTGGTAACACATCGCTCCAGTGCATGGAGATACTTAACAATTCAATCAATTGCGTCACAGACTTGATATATCTCTCCAACACCATTTTGCGCTGATAACAAGCTGTCTGCCAAGTGATTTCCGGTGTCACCGATGGGTTTCCATCCCTGTCAGAACCTACCCAAGAACCGAAGGAACAGAAATTTTTGCTGGGTGGTTCTAGCCAAGAGAAGGTTTGATTTAAGGCGTATTTGAAGCGCTTATACAGTTGGGGAATTCCATCAAATAAAACTTCTTGGAAGTAGTGCAAAGCATAATCGACTTCATCCAGCACAGTCGGCTTGAATTGGTGGAGTTCGTCTGTACGCCACCACAAGCGAATTTCTTCCAATAATTTCTCGCGAATTTCTACCGCTTCCCAAGGATAACCACCGCCGTTGGTAGCGCGGTTTTCCACTCCATCCAATTGTTGCAACAACTCTACCACTTGGCGTTGCTTATCGCGGATGGTGTGGCGGACAATTTCCGTTGGGTGGGCTGTAAATACCAAGCGGACATCTAGCTGGGAAATCAGGCGTTGAATTTGTTGCGGTGGGACATTCAATCTATGTAATAAGGGAAATAAAGCGGCGAATGTCCCTTTTTGTTTGTTCTGTCCGCGATGAGTCCAGTTTTTGGCTAGGAAGTCTGTACCTAAACCGCGATTGAAAATCACATCGTCTTCGTTATGATTTGATGACGATGTAATGTTTTCTGAAGAGTCGAGAGTGGTGGTTTCGGCTTCTATCTCCGAGTAGCGGGTTAATTGCTGCCTTTGTTCAAATTCCTGCTCAATGATGTTGATGAGCTGAAAATATAAAGCAAACGCCCTAGCCGCCCGGATAGCTTCATTAATATTCAACTGTTCAATTAACTTGACAGCAGAAACGGCTTGGTCTTTTGTCGCTTGTCCTTCTGGAGAACATAAATCACGCAACTGCCGCAACAAATCTACCATGTTTTGACCACATTCTTGCCGCAGCACCGTTTCCCACAACTCTTCCACGATTTGCAGACGATGGCGCAAAAATATTTCCGATGCAGGGTAGAAATTAGCAGACTCAGATAGAGAGTATAAAACCGAACTCATATTTGCTTCTCTTGTAAAGCCAATTACTGTTTAACAGCCTTTATTTTGGTAATTTATGCTCTTGGCAATTTCCCTGAGCATAGTATTAAAGTATAGTTTTTAACTTTATGTATTTAATTCATTGTCATCAGGGAAAGGTAAAATGGGCAAGCGATCGCCGCGAAATAGTTCTTCACTAGCTCCTCCCAAGGATTCCAGCGCTTTTACGGTGAGTTTTCCGGTGGTAAGCAGCATTAGTATAGACGCTGTACCTATTTGTAAGAGGAGAAAATTGGGAATGCTAAACAACAGCAAATTGAATCCGGGGGTTGGTGGGGATTTTTGGGTAATAGGGGGCATTGTTTGTCCTTAAATTATTATCCAGCGAGTAGAATAAGACGCAAAATGCAAAATCTGTATGACTTGTAACTGTACAGGACTATTCTGTCCCATTTAGCCAGCCAAAAAGGTAACGAAATTGTTAACAAAAAACAGCAAAATGTGATAAACCTATGGTTCTAGTTTACAAGTGCAGGCACTACCCCCGAACATTCACTTCCTGTAAAGTTAACTGCCGATGAAAACAGTACTACAAGATAGCCAGCAATCCTTGTTGCAATGGGTCAGTCAAGCAACGGGGATCAACTCTTTGGGGGTGAAAGTCCGGTTACGGGGAAATGACCTTCATATTCTTTGTGAAGGGTTAGAGTGTCCTCAACGCTGGCGCACTCTCTCTGATTTGCTTCATGCCTTACAGAAAACGAATTTAGATGAACTCACCAGCAAGGAACAACCCTCAATATATCAAGTATTTGTCTACGGGCGTAAAAGAGGGGAGTATCGCCCCCAATGGTGTCACAAAGTCCATTTAAATCAGTTGGAACGCCATTTGGAACAGGTAGAGCAAGCCCTGTTAGCCAATGGGGAAAAAGTTCCCGGTGGGGCGCTAATTTTATCCAATGAAAGTTTGGCACGCCGGGGAGATGCTAACGCTATTGCTCGTTATCTGAGCGAAACCCTGAGTGCAATGGGTGTAGCGGTGCAGGTAACAGTTAAGCAGCTTCAGCCCGATGATAATTCAGACGTATTCAATCGCCTATGGATATTCTGCCAGTCTGCATACAGTCCTGACCCTTCCTTACTAGCAGAACCAGTAGCCCAGAAATTGCGCCAGTTAAAGCTAACTGGCTATCGTGATGCGGTAATTGCTTCTCACGTTACAGGTGAAATTAACCCTGAGTGGCTGTTGAGGATTGACTTAACACCGCCGGAGGTGATGCTGAAAGAATGGGCGCGGTGGGGAGATGTACAAGCGATCGCTCGTTTGTTAACAGCCACATTATCAGAGTTACAGGTGAAGGTGCAAGTTTCCCAGCAAGAATCCACCTTACACATCTTTTGTGAACCGAGTGGTGAAGATGCTGCCGCACCAGATAAGACAACTTGCGTCGAGAAAATTTTATCACAACTAGAAGCGATCGCTCCCCAAGGTATCCTCGCCGCTACAGTTTACGGACAAAAACCCCATGACAAGCAGCCAGAATGGATTGATTGGTTAAAGTTACCCGCCAGCGAACATCCAGCCTTGGCTACGCCTACCTTTGACTTAGCTACCTCTGGTGATGAACCTGCAATAGTTTTCTTACTGGAACGCCTACTTAACACCGACATAGACAGGCGGTTAAAAACAGGCGGCTTGCGGATACTCTTGCTAAGGAAAGGCGATTTACTCCATATCATGTGCGACGCACCCATATGTCCCAGTCGTAAACAAGTTGCGCCCAAAGTCATCCAGTTTTTACGCCAATTAAATCTGGCGGGGACGGCGGGAGTGCGGGTTTATGGTCGTCGCGCCGGCAATAAGGAACCCTTTTGGCATTATGGTATGGATTTAGTCCACCGCCAGCGCTTAGTTCCCGAAGCCACCCCAGAATTTGCGGCTACTTCCGAATACATCAACGACCTCATCATCAAAGAGGACGACGAACCCATTTTACGTACTGAAGTCACTACAGAGGAAGTACAAAACTTTGTCGCGGAAGTTACGAAAGATTGGGTGGAAACCGCAACTACCACCGTCAAGAAGTGGCTGCTTAACAGCCAACTATTTACGGAAACAGGACAATCATTTACCCAAGCTACCGATGCCCAAGGAGTTAAAGTTGCTTTAGTTTGGGGTACTCTAGGTTTATTGCTGACCCTGCAAACCGATTGGGTTTTGGGCGTAATTGTCAGTCGCACCATGCCCAGTAAGACACAAATCGCTAGGATCTCACAACCGTCGTCCTCTGAGCAAGAGCCATCTGTGCAATACCAGAATGACCAAAACCAGAGAACAGCATTTTTTACCGGAAGTTCTCAGTCCAAAGGCGGCGCGTTTAACGCTTCTGGCTTTACACAAGAGGAGCAGCCCCAAAACTTAACAGCCGCACCAGTGCGGGAAAAAGCCACCGCCGCCGCTATCTTATTAGCAGCGCGATCGCAAATGCCAAGTTTTAACGTCAGACAATTAGATGAACAACTGGTGTTATATAGACAACGCATCGCCAAAAACGGCAAACCTGCGGATGTGTTAATTATCGGTTCTTCCCGCGCCTTGAGGGGAGTTGACCCAATGGCTTTATCTAAAGCTTTGGCGTTGCAAGGTTATCCCAAAGTTGATGTATTTAACTTCGGAATTAATGGCGCAACCGCCCAAGTTGTAGACTTTGTAATTCGCCAAGTTTTGCAACCCTCAGAACTACCAAAAATCATTATTTGGGCTGATGGTTCCCGTGCGTTTAATAGTGGACGGGATGACTTAACATTTAGAGCGATCGCTAATTCTCCAGGTTATCAAAAAATCCTCCAGCAAGCCCAGGCAAACCCCAATGCTGAACAACCAGCAAAAACACCCAATCCGGCTGAAGAAATAAAAGAAAAACCCAAGCCAGAAATCAACAGTTATCAAGCTATAAATTCCTGGTTGAATCAAGGTTTATCAGCCGTTTCTGCAACTTATGAAAACCGTGAGCAACTACAAGCTTTATTGCAAAATAAAATAGCCTCATTACTCATATTAAAGGAACAGCCAAAAGCCGAATCACTCATCGCATCGACAACCGATAGTAACGACGAAAATAATTTACAAGCTGTTGACTTTGATGGCTTCCTCGCCTTATCTGTCCGCTTCAATCCTGCTAGATACTATCAAAAATACTCTAAAGTTACAGGCAACTATGATAACGATTATAAAGACTTTCAAGTAGGAGGTATACAAGATGCCGCCTTCCGCGATGTTTTGCAATTTACCCAATCGCAGAATATTTCCTTAGTCTTCGTTAATATGCCTCTAACCGCCGAATATTTAGACCCAGTACGCAAAAAATACGAACAAGAATTTCAGGAATATATGTTAGGTTTAGCCACAAATCCTAAATTCATTTATCGGGATTTAAGCGAACTTTGGCCAGCAGCCAATGATTATTTTTCCGACCCCAGCCACCTCAATCGTTTCGGTGCTTACGAAGTCTCGAAAAAACTAGCCAGTGACCCAATGATTCCCTGGTCAAGTAAGTAGAGATGAGGTAGCAGGGGAGCAGGAGAGCAGAGGAGAATAACAACTGACTAATGACTAATGACTAATGACTAATGACTAATGACTAATGACTAATGACTAATGACTAAACTATGAATTTTATATCTATCCTATATGGTGTTTTCTTATTGAGTGTGCTGGGGATTTATTGGTCTGTAGGTCGTCAGCAATTACGGCTATGGACTTTATTAATTGCTAGCCTTGTATTCTACGCTTCTTTAAGCGTTCAATATATACCCTTATTATTAACACTCACATTTATCAACTTTCGCTTAGGAAGAGAAATTGGCAAAAATACTTCCCCAGGACGGCATAATTTTAACTGGCAAATGTCTAATGAAGAGTGGCAATTTGCTCAAATAGATTGGAACCGCAAACGGCTAAATATATTATGGGTAGGTATAATTTTAAATGTTTTACTTCTACTCGGATTCAAATATATTAATAGTTTCTTACAGTTAACGTACAATTCTCCAGTTAACTCTTCAGAATCATCTTGGAAAATTATAGCACCTCTAGGCATTTCATTTTTTACCTTTGAATGTATCGCCTATCTAATAGATATCTATCGTGGTGCGCCTGCAACTAATAATTTTCTCCAATTTGCTACTTATAAACTCTTCTTTGCTAAATTAATTTCCGGCCCAATTACCCGGTATCACAACCTAGCAAATCAATTCACATCATCACAATTTCCTACTGCTGATAGAGTCTCCGAAGCATTGTGGTTAATTGCTAGAGGTGCAGTTAAAAAAGGGATTTTGGCAGACCGTTTAGGCATTTTTGTAGATTTGTGTTTTGGGAATTTACAACGTGCTGGTAGTAGTGACTTGTGGTTAGCTACATTCGCTTATGGCTTGCAGTTGTATTTAGATTTTAATGGTTACGTAGATATCGCCCGTGGTACTGCTTTGCTATTCGGTTTAGTGTTACCAGAAAACTTTGATTTTCCCTATTTCACTACTAGCATTGCCGAATTTTGGCGACGCTGGCACATGACTTTGGGAGATTGGTTGCGTAACTATGTCTACTTTCCCTTGGGTGGTTCTCGTCAAGGCTTAACTCGCACTTGCTGGAACTTATTTCTTGTGATGTTAATTGCAGGAATTTGGCATGGTTCCGCCTGGGGTTTTGTGGTTTGGGGTGTGTATCACGGGTTAGCGCTGGTAGTTCATCGACTGACAGATGTGATGAGCGATCGCTATGAAAAATTAGCACTATTCTGGCAAAATCCTTTAGGGGTAGTTTTAGCCTGGCTACTCACCCAACTCATGGTTTTCACATCGTGGATTTGGTTCCGTCTGCCAAACCTGCAAGAATCTTCCTTAGTGGTTCAGCGCCTCTGGGGACACACTGCGGATGCTCAATTTGCTCAAAAGGTCTACATAGAAGCCCTAAATACCAGTCAATCTCAAGTTTCTGTCATCCTGTTCGCATTAGTCGCCCTCATGGGTATAACTTATATCTTCAAAGGCAGGCTAAAACTAGAGTTCAACTGGCCGATCAAGCTTGTCTTCGTACCTCTATGCCTCTATGCTGTTTGGTTGTTTGCTCCTGAAGGCAGTCTTCCTTACATCTACTTCGATTTTTAAAAGCTGCCCATCTCTGTGCCTCTGTGATTTTAAAATACCGAAGGTACAGAGACATAACACAAGATAAATAATTTTAATTATCAATCATATATTAATAACTTATTTGAATTGTGAAAGTGCGTAAAATCATGTAAAGCTTATATAACAAGCGCACACATAAAGCGCTTGATTAATAACACCAAAGCAATCATAAAAAGATGACCACAACCTTACAACAGCGCAGTAGCGCCAACGTATGGGAACGGTTCTGCAACTGGATCACCAGCACCGAAAACCGCATTTATGTAGGTTGGTTCGGCGTATTGATGATTCCTACCT
>DATNQO010000186.1:0-5954 GCA_036704005.1 Leptolyngbyaceae cyanobacterium
TTTTAACGTACCAAGGGCTGCAATATATAAAGATGGGATTCTTCCGGCTAAAACAAAGACGCGATCGCCTTTAACAATGCCTAGCTTTTGCAGTACGTTGGCAAAACGATTGGTTTGGGCTTTGAGTTCGCCATAGGTAAAGTCTTTGACTGTCCAATCTTGAGCCAGAAAACGCAACGCCACATGGTGAACTTGCGAACTTTCGGCATGGCGGTCAACCGCGATCTTGGCAATGTTTAACCCTTGACCCTCCTTCCAGCCTTTGAGTTCATCATCAACTAAATTCCAAGAAAAAGTATGACGAGTTTCTTCATAGTTCAGTAGGTTCGGTTTTACTAACCAATTCTCCCCTGATTTCTTGATTGGTCTCCATTCCATAGTTCATCCTCTGAACTAATTAGATTTGTTAATTAATTCGCCACAAGAACTCTCTGTTTTCTGACAATTTATGTCTAACCAATAGAAAAAGCAATATAGCGTTTCCTAATCTGTTGATGTACTAAGTACATCGCTAATAGAATTGGTAAAACCTCTGCGTTCCTCTGCGCTTTCCTCTGCGTTCCTCTGCGTTGAAAAACATTGATTCTGTACCTCACTTAACTGGTAATCGCTATAAACATTTCATCAAAATATTATTTAAAGATGAGAGAATATATGTAAATAATGATGAAAAAATTGAAGCTAGAGCTATATATTCCTTGCAAAGATAACTTGAAATAAACTCTGCATTTTTCCAAAAATCTCCAAGCTTACAACATTAAGATAAATAGCATTCTGTTTTGATTGAGAATGCTTTCTTTTAGATTCAGGATACTCTATAATAGCTACAAAAATAGCTTCATGTCACACATCATAACAATCAAAAAATTATCTCTCAAGACAGATTAAAAATATCTGAAATTTAATAGTTATAGGAGTTAGATTTTACTCAAAGTTACGTCATGAGCAAATCCACTGGCAAATCTTCCTATACTGAGCAGATGAAGCACATCAGAAGTTATACCAGCAAGTTTTCCACTGCTTTACCGGATGTGATGAAAAGCTTCTACGCTCTGAATAAAGCTTCTTCCGCACCTGGCGTACTCGACAGCAAAACAAAAGAATTGATTGCGCTGGCAATTTCCGTAGCGATTCATTGCGATGATTGCATAGCCTTCCATACCCATTCTGCCCTCCAAGCAGGCGCAACGAAAGAAGAAATTATTGAAACTCTCGGCGTAACAGTGTTTATGGGTGGTGGCCCTGCACTAATGTACGCAACCCATGTGATGGAAGCCGTCGAGGAATTACAGCAGACTGAGGGTTGATTTGGCTACTGGAGTGATGTATTGAAAGCAATACTAGTCCTTATGCAACACAATACACATATTATTTGAATTTGCGTCAAACAGTGATGGAAGAGCGGTATGTATAAAGTCTGATGTCATGAGCGATATTAATTCAAAAATTAACAATACTAACCAAAACGCTGATAGCCGTCTGCCTCCTCCACGATTTTATCGATGGCTCGTTCTCTTGTGCTTGAGCATAGCCATGTTGGGGATTTATTACGTCTTGGACTGTATTGCCCCCATAGCCGATTTACTAGCTAAACAACTAGACTTTTCTGATGCCAACATCGGTTTATTGCAAGCTGTCTACAGTATTCCTAATATTTTCATGGTCTTGATTAGTGGTATGGCCGTAGACCGAATTGGCACTCGTAAATCTATCTTTTTATTTGGTGTAATGTGTCTTCTGGGATCGATAATCACCGTGTTATCCAGATCACTTACGATCATGGCTTCAGGACGACTGATTTTTGGTCTAGGTGCTGAATCTATGATAGTTGCAGTCACGACTACTTTAGCTAGGTGGTTTCGTGGTCAAGAGTTGAGTTTTGCCTCTGGTGTAAATTTGATGGTTGCCAGAGGAGGGTCTTGGCTGGCACAAAATTCTCCTACTTGGGCTAAGTTCGCGTACAACAATTGGCGACATCCTTTATTGATTTCATTTGGCTTTAGTGTTCTTTGTGTCTTAGCCCCTATCCTATATTCAAAAATAGAGAAATATGCAAAGCAGAAATATCTATTGGGGCAGATCAGTCAGACCAAAAAAATAGTTTTTCATGACTTATTTAGTTTTTGCAAATCTTACTGGTATATCGTAGCTTTGTGCGTTGTTTTTTACTCTGCTATCTTTCCATTTGAGACTTTTGCTATCAAATACTTTATCGAGGCTCACCATACTAGTCGTGCATTAGGCGGCTTCTTGGTTAGTATACTAACTACTTTGACGATGTTTGGCACACCGCTTTTTGGCTTACTTGCAGATAAATTTGGTCATCGCTGCTTATTGATGATGTGCGGATCAGTGTTGATTATTCCGGTTTATCTGATGATGGCTTATACCCAAATCCCACTTTATATCCCTATGGCGATGATGGGAATTGCATTTTCAATTATTCCTGCGGTGATGTGGCCAGCAGTATCTTATGTTGTAGAGGAATCTAAATTGGGAATGGCATATGGTTTGATGACAATGATTCAAAATATGGGTCTGGCAAGCTTTAATCTATTGGTTGGTTGGGCTAATGACTATGCCCGTGCTAGTGCTAGTAATCCTGATGGCTATGCTTTAGGGATGTGGATTTTCTCGTCGTTGGGTTTGTTCGCCTTCGTGTTTTCTTATTTGTTGTACAAAAATGAAACTAGTTCCAACGCTCATGGTTTGGAAACAATCACAGTAAAATCAAGCAGATGAATTAGCATGAGAAATGCGATCGCTCACAAAGGTAGGTGATTAAATCATTTGTGTGTATACTTTAGCTTGCCTTCTGGTACTAGTAATTCAGCTTCTAACTCGCTGACTAAAGAAGCAACCACCGCCTTTACAGAACCTGTGCCTTCAAACACTTGCCGTTGTCGAATATAACTTGCTCCTTGGTCTAATCTTTTTTCTAATTGGAATAGATATGAACTATTTCCCAACGTATCGGCAGTTTCTGCTAGTACATTCAAGATATCTTTAACTATATTCCTGATGGGTCTGCTATTACCTTGTTCATCTTCAATATAATTAGCATCTAAACCCCAACGAGATGCGCGAAAGTAGTTTTCTCTTTCAATCAACCAAGGAAGGGGAGTTAACAAAACTTCTGTTGGCTTTCCTTGACTGTGATGATGCAAATACACAATTAAAGAATGGATAAAAGCCGCCAGCATCATCGATTCTTTGATTGTTGGTTGAGCATCCATCACCCTCACCTCAAGAGTTCCGAAATTAGGTTGGGGACGCAAATCCCAATGGATATCGCGGATAATCTCAAACATCCCTGCATGTTGAGCAGTAGCAAAGAAATTAGCAAAATCCTGCCAATTTTTAAAAGTGGGACAAATACCATAGGTTCTCATCGATGATAAGAACCTTTGGCGAAAGGAAGCAAAGCTAGTATCGTGACCCCACCAAAAAGGCGAACTAGCAGACAGAGCCAACAAAATGGGGAGATAGGGTTTAAGTCTGCCCATAATATCTATAGCTACATCACCCGATGGCATTCCTACATGAAGCTGAACCGCACAAGTCATCATTAAATCTGCAAGATAGCCAGATGTATTTTGCTGGGCTAGATATCTGGGAATTGGGGTGATAGAGGCAAAGCGATCGCAACATGGATGAGTCCCGGCTGCACAAATCGTCATCCCCAGTGCTTGACATCTGGTTTTGAGGTCACGCAGAATAGCAACAATGTTAGCTTCTAACTCAGGGATATTTGAGCAAACCTGAGAGGTAATCTCTACCATTGCTTGGTTACATTCTGGCTGAATCCAAGAATTTTCAGGTTTTTGTGCCAACAGAGGTAAAATGCCATCTACCAATTGCAGCGTATCAGGATTGAGTAATTGCAACTCAATTTCCATCCCTAGAGAGAATTTAGGAGAGCTTTTGAACTCCATATCACCCATGTCAATTTATCCTTACTGATTTAGGATTGCTATAGTTTATGAATTTGGAATGTTAAGAACAATTCAATTCGTCTGAATTGGTATCAGAATAAATCCATACTCTGAATCAGCAAAGTCTATTATTTCCTTAAACATCAACATTTATCTGTTCTATTTGTCGAGCAGCTTTTTCCCACATCTTAGCTGAAGTTTCATCTTGCCAATGAGTTCGCAAATTTTCAGCTTTTTTGTGACATATTCTCTCTAACATCTCTAGGATTGCAGCTAATGTCAATTTATCGATTAATTCTTCTAAAGCATCCATGTATTCTTTGTGCATACGAATAACTCCTGAATGTGATAAATATCTTTTGTTCATACCCATATTTTTGGAACTCGCAGAAAGTCTAACGCTGACGTTGGTAGCGTCCGATTAACTCTGCTGTTGCCAAAACATGACCCTTCATTGCTTGCAAAATTTGCTCTTTTGTTGCGCCTGGTGGCAAACCCAAGTTTTCGTCTAAAGCATAAAGTTTGAAGAAATACCGATGTGTACCGCTAGGAGGACAGGGGCCACCATAACCTAATTTGCCAAAATCATTCTTTCCCTGCACTCCACCACTTGGTAAGGTTTTCGTAGCAGTAATGTGTTCTGGTAATTGCCGAACTGTAGGAGGTATATCGTAAAGTACCCAATGTACAAATGTGTGTCTGGGTGCATCTGGGTCATCGACTATTAATGCTAAACTTTGGGTTTCTTTTGGAGGTTCATCCCAGCTAAGAGTAGGCGAAATATCAGCACCATCACAGGTATATTTGGCAGGAATTTGGCTATTAGTTCCAAAGACATTTTCTAATTTCATGCTTTTCCTCTCTGTTGTTGATTTACTGCTTGGGGTAGAGGCAATTTTGGTATTTTTATTATCCACAGAACTACAAGCGATCGCAGATAATTCTACTAACCCAATTATACTGAAGCTTTGAAGTAGAAATGCTCGCCTCCTAACCATTAACTTGCACCTAAGATTTTTATAAATTTTTATGACAGTTAATCATCCTAATGCTGGTTGTCGCTTGTAACAAAGTATTAATTTTTAAATTCAAATTTAAGTTTCAAATTTGCATTTCTAGTAGCAATTATTAACAGATGAAAAATAAAAAATGCTGCTCTATACCATAAAACTATGTTAATATATAAGTGAGATCGCAGGGAGCCTCTAACATAGATGAAGAAAGTGGCAACACCAATTACCAAAAGCTGAGGTAAGAGTAACGCCAAACCAGGATCTAGGAAGATGCGACTATGGGAGGTTAGAGTGAGGAGCCTGCGAGACGTGTAAACCCAGGTTTTTTATGGAGGGAACCTTTGTATAGAATAGACTGTTATGGCTGAAGGGTCTGGTTGAACGCAACTAGACCCTTCAGTTTATGTTTTATCCTTTAACTACAGCGATGGGATGCAGACGTGCCACTTTACGAGCAATTCCGGCTTGGCTGACTACATTTACCACTCGGCTGACATCTTTGTATGCTTGGGGTGCTTCTTCTGCTAAACCGGACATGGAACCAGCCCGGATGCTGATCCCTTCGTGTTCTAGTTCATCCTTGAGGCGATCGCCTCTAATTTCTCGTTTGGCTTTGTGACGACTCATCACCCTTCCCGCACCGTGACAACTGGAACCAAAAGATAGGCGATCGCTTGCTGGTGTCCCTAACAAAATCCAACTGTGCGTACCCATCGAACCAGGAACAAGAACAGGTTGTCCCAAAGGACGATATTCTGTAGGTAAACCAGCAAAGCCTGGGCCAAATGCTCGTGTTGCTCCTTTACGGTGGACGTAGACTGTCAAGTTTTCTCCTGCAACTTCGTGGGTTTCAATTTTGGCCATGTTGTGAGCAATATCATAAACTTGGCGTAGTGTTGAGTCTTGTTTACCAAATACCTCTTGAAAACTCCGTCGTGTATGCCATGCTAAAACCTGACGGTTAGCAAAGGCATAGTTGGCAGCTGACTTCATCGCTGCTAGATAG
>DATNQO010000187.1:0-3155 GCA_036704005.1 Leptolyngbyaceae cyanobacterium
GATACAGCCCAATTAGTAACTTACACTGGTAAAGTCTCCGAATGGTGGACAGGGAAAAATCAAAAACCCCTAGCTGGGGTTGCAGGAATTATCTGTGTTTTAGGAACTAGCTTAATACTCTGGTTATTTTCTGTGTTATGAGCCAGGAAACTTATACTTTGTTTAAGTTTATTGATGCTAATACACTTGTCCAAGAACATTTAGAACAATGTGAGTATCAAGTGTGTGGCTACTGGGATGACCAAGATAAATATTATGAAACAATCACCTTGCCTCGTACCCTACAAGCTGAATTAGTTAGCAGTTCTATTGGAGTTATTCACAAAGAACGTTTTATACAACTAAAGTTTTTACTCATGGCTGATGCTGGTGATCATACAAAAACTGTAGGTAGTAAAGCTCAAAAGCTTGGTGAGTTGGTTCTTGTTTATAATGAAAATCTAGAATTTCTCGATGAAAATTGGCTTTTAGATGTCGATTCACCATTGCTTTTTAAGTGATTTGTCTCGTTTTAGGCAATTGAGCAGAAGTAAGAAATAAGAAAGAAACAAATTTCCGCGCATAGCTTGGCTTGTTGAATAACCCATTTTGGGTTATTATGTTCAATAAATCAACTCATTTATTAGACCTCTTGCATAAGTATTCTTCATGGATGTTTATCGGCATTTATTGGCGGTTAATTATTCATAATATGGGAGTTTGCAAGAAGTCTATTGTTTTGTAAAAGGTAGGTATAGCATTGAAGAGTGAAAAACAAACACTACCAATAAATCAAATTATTTTAGGAGATTGCATAACACTATTAAAAAATTTGCCAGATGAATGTGTTGATTTAGTTATATCGTCACCTCCCTACAATTTAGGCAAGGAATACGAAGCAAGACAAGCTCTTGATATTTATTTAGAAGAACAAAAAATTGTACTGCGAGAGTGCAGTCGTATTCTAAAAAAAACAGGTTCTCTATTTTGGCAAGTAGGGGCTTTTTCTGATAAAGGTACAATCATACCTCTTGATATCCGTTTTTTCCCAATATTAGAATCATTAGGTTTGTTGCCTAGAAACCGAATTATTTGGGCTAGACAACATGGACTTCATGCTCAAAAGAAATTTTCTTGTAGACACGAGACAATTCTTTGGTTTACTAAAACAAATGAATATACATTCAATTTAGATGCTATTAGGGTTCCGCAAAAATATCAAAATAAAAAACATTATCGAGGAAATCGTAAGGGAGAATTATCATGTCATCCAGATGGTAAAAATCCTGGGGACATTTGGTTATTCCGAAACGTGAAACATAATCATGAGGAACAAACGATACATCCTTGCCAATTTCCAGAAGATTTAGTAGCCAGAATTGTATTAGCTACAACTCAAGCAGGTGATTTAGTTTTTGATCCATATATGGGTTCTGGTACAGTAGCAGTTGTCTGCAAAAACTACAACCGAGATTTTATAGGTACGGAAATAGACTCAAAATATCATCAAGTAGCTCTTCGGCGGCTCAGTGGAGAACCTGATAAAAAAGGCTATTTTCCGAATCTAAAAACTTTACGTGATTATGTCGAGCGTACAGGTCAGCCAATCGAAAAATTTAGATTTGATTTGCAAGTAGGAGAAAAAGCATCAGATAGAAGTAAGGCAAAGATATATCCCGAAGAGTACCACTTGCAGGAAATGTATGAGCGATTGCTTTATGAGGAATCAGCTTTTTCAGCTACTTTACAAGGTGAAGATATTCCTATAGATCCAAAACTAAATGGAAATGGTAAACAAAATTCAGATAAGAGTCAACCAAATAAGCAGATTCAGTTAGAGTTATTCTAATTTTTTGGTTAAATTATTTGAATTTTATAACGCTTACTTCTGGGTGTGCTAGGAATTATTTGACAATTACGCTCAATTTGAGTCTGAGCGACTCTAGAGTATCTTGTGCTTTGATATACAGTATAAATAGCTGATATAGTTACATTTGGCTGCTCAAATAATCCAATAAGTCTAATTGGTATATCAAAAACATTATTTTCAATTAATGCAGTTAATTGTTGAACAGCTTGTTCATAGTAAAGGGTACTATTAGAAGCAGGGAACATTTGAGCTTTGGTAATAATAACTAATAGCTTTGTAACGTTGCCTGCAAAATGAATACTAGCTTTAAAAAATAACTCTGAGCGTAACAGATTGTTTAAAAGAAATGGATAGTTAGAAAACTGGCTTTCTAGAATGATACCTGATTTACCAAAATCAACGTCTTTTCCTAAAAACCTGTAGGCTGCTGGAATTAAGATATTACTATGCCATCCTTGCTTGACCAATGAGTTTTTTATATATTGATTGCTGCCTACTGGATCGAAAATAGGATTACCTTGCTTCTTTGCCTGATCAGAAGGCTTGATATGCAAAGGCATTTGAGTCAGACTACTACTAATTTCGTTCCATTCAGCTTGATACTGTGTGTTGATAATATTATCAGCATCGTTAAAATCTGAAAATTGAATAATAATAATTACTGCTCCTGTGTTTCTTCAACCAATGTTTTTATAAATGTTTCTGGTTCAATCTGAAGGGCTTCCGCTACTTCTAAAAACTCAATGACATCCAAACGGCGTTCACCACGTTCATACTTTGAGACATATGACTGGGGACGTGAAAGCTTTTTTGATAGCTCAGATTGAGTGAGCCTGGTTTCTTGACGAGCTTTGATTAGTAATTGGCGAAATCGATTGTATCTTTCGGTAAAGACTGATTTAGACACATGAATTTAGTTGATTCTCTGCGACAGTTTACTTAACCTCTATGACCGTTGTCTCAAGTGTTGAAATCAAGATTTGATTAGTTAGATGTTAAAACCTAATATAGGATTAACCCAAAATAGGTTATTTGCTCACTGTTCACGTTAAACTTATTGCCCCTATGGATTTATTCTCATAACATATAATTAACGGTTAATTTACTGTTTATTCCATGATGGGACTCTACTCCCTTAGCGATGATGCTGGTGTTGGGGAGGATGAGCGATCGCGGTAATTTGGGTATAGCTTGGGGATTACATTCGGCTTTAGTATGGGCGATCGCTACTATAGATACAGCCCAATTAGTAACTTACACTGGTAAAGTCTCCGAATGGTGGACAGGGAAAAATCAAAAACCCCTA
>DATNQO010000188.1:0-5932 GCA_036704005.1 Leptolyngbyaceae cyanobacterium
GTTTTTAGGCACACCGTTTTGATTTTGATGGTAGCCAATACGGAATTTTGTCTCTTCTTCAAGTTCTAGTTGGGCTAAATACTTTTTGATGAATTGGTAGCCACCCCTGGCATTAACTTTTGATCGGGCATCTACTGGAGAGGATGTATTTGATGCTAGAGCGATATCCTTCGCTTCCTCCTCAGTTAAGCCAATGTGGATTGTGACTTTGACTCTGGCTGTTGTGAGGTCGTACTTGTATTCTCTAGCCTGCTGGAAAGCTAAAACCGTATGCCCTCCGTTGATGATGCCGTCGCTACCACCCTCGTTTGCCTGTAATATTTCTAACTCTAGCTCAGTCCTGCTTATCTGTTTAACTTTATTGACACACAACACAATCCCGTTATTTCTTTGAAAGAATTTTTCGGGTTGAGTGGAGAGTGAATCGAAGATTTGTCTGTAGGTTGAGCTTTTGCGGTTTGGTTCCCTAATATTTGGCTCTAGCGGTAGATCGGCAGGGAAGCTGTCAACATGGGCAGTAGCGATAATGCAGTGGGGATTTGCATTGATATATTGGTCTACTTTTAATGTCAAAGTTTTGGGCATATTCTTCCTGAGTTTTTGAGAGTAACAACGAAAAAGGCAAATACTTACGTAGCAGCGATACTTAAAAGATTAGGGCGCTATTTTTGACAAGATACTTGTTTTTATTTTATATTTTTCTGTGGTAAAATATTGAAAATATTTTGGATTTAATTATAATTTTTGTGATAACTCTTGTGAAGTCAGTCAATTAATGTTGAATATTTTCATAATTCATAATAGTAATTTCAGTATGTTTATTTAAAGCTAACTAAATTAGTTAAATTGATGGTTTTTTCTATTACAATAGTTTTTGTAAACAGTGAAATTGTCTACAGGCAAAGTCTAATCACACTATAATGAAAAACGCTTCTGGATTATTCCAGAAGTTTTTTACTATGGTTCAAAAAGCATTGTTCTCACATTCTTCGGCTTTTACGATGTTAGACAGAATCTCTGTCTAACATCAAGTGCTTAATGTTGGCTACATTCTATTGATAGTAGTGAGATGATTTGGTGAAGAATAAGAATCGGGAACTAATCTCTGCTTGCGTTCATACCCAAAACTTTCATCAAGCATTCTCACATAGCTAATGTGGGTAGCCCAAACATCAGCCAATCGCTCACCCAAACCAACAGTATCTAATTGCTTGGGAATAATTACCCCCCCATTCCAAACAATAGGAATACTTTCTTTGAGAAAATACTGTGTCAGTTCGTGACGCACAAACTCACCCGTCCCACCACAGATGAGAACTTCATCTAATGGTACATGGTTTTTCACCCACCGCAACAATGCCCGACAGTAGTCAGAGCGAATCACTCCTAAAACTGATTTGAACAGGTCTAAGTCTGAATTGATTTCCATTACTGTATTTTTGCGGGACAAATTTCGTAATGCAGTGAAATTACCTTTACTTGCTTCCACTAAAGCCGCCGCTATACGTGGATCATCTTTCGATAGCCCTACACTAGTACGTTCGACAAACTTTTCTAACACCCAATTCATCCCCAAGTCTGTCGTTTCCTTTTTGGCTGCTTTTCCTTTTTTCAACAAGGTAAAACTGGCATTACGATGACCTAACATAAATACGCCTATATTTTTTTGGAAAAACGCTGTAGATAATGAGCGATTACGATAAGCAGTAATTCCCGTTCCTTCTGCAAAAAGCTGAAAGCTACTAACCTTCAGTTTTATCTTTCCTGTCGGTGTCATCACTCCCTTTCTTAAGGTTTGAACAAATTTTTTAGTCAAATCCTGCAAATTCTTGTCTTCTCCTGGTGGTAATAAAGTTTGAACAAGAATTTCCTCAAAGTTGACTTTTAGTTGACATTTAGCCAACCACAATAGGCCGCATATCTTTGGTAGAGCATAATTTGATTTTAAATCTTTTAATGCTGCTGTACCTGCAAACTCTGTTCTGGCAATACTTCCTAAAGCATAATATTCCTCTGCTATCCCGACCCAGCTACTATCTTGTGGTAAAACATCTGCATTCAAATGTTTCACTGAAGCTACCCCCACATCTGCTACTTCTGGACTCATCCGCAAGACTATTGGAATCCCCTCTGGGTAAATTTGTGCGATCGCTTTGGTTGAACTGCCTCCCAAGTCCGTTGTCAGTATCAACTTGATATATGTTTTTACTTGTTTAGCTGTTTGTTGCTCTGTCTTTGTCATAGATTTTTACTCGTTTGCTTGATTAGTTTGATTGATTAAATCCCATTAAATCGTTAGCAATTTTCAGGTCGTTGCTTAATGGCAACTGGAGTAATCCCAAATCATCTTCTTCAAGTTCTTCATCCAGATCATCTTGCTCAATATCTTGCTCGTCTTTGTTTTGCACTAGTGCTTTATTTTCCTGAACCGCAACTGGCACTTGTGTTGAGTTCGAGTTAGGCACAACTTCATTTACACAAGAGGGTTCTGTTTGTGTTACCACTTTCGTTGCTACAGCGACACTCCTCTCGAATAATGGAATTTGCTTGTTTCTTAATCCGGGTATGCCACTAATGGTTCTAATGGTTATGAGTTTTCCTTCTAGTGACCCCATAACTAACCAACTCGCCTTGATTAAATCAATTTCACTTATCGTCCCTACTAGTGCTTCCACTAACCAATAGTTAGTTACCGCTTCCATTACTAATTCGTTAACTGGCTTCTTTGATGGATGGTTCATCAAATATTCGATCACTAACCCATCCCAAGAATCAGCTTGCCGTCTCACTCTCGGTAGTTCAATATTTTTTTTGCTTGACGTACTCATGTTTGCTCTGCGTACTTTAATGTGCTTAAGTTTACAGATTTACCACTTAAACAACTTTAGGGGTGTTTCGGGGGTGTTTCGGGGGTGTTTCGGGGGTGTTTCGGGGGTGTTTGAGGAATTTCGCTCTCACAAGTGTTCTGCTCTGAGCGCAAAACCCTGAAACCCTTACTGGGTAATAGTTTGGTCTAGTTAAGTATGAGATTTTCCAGAAAAATTTCTTTCAAGCCGCTAAAATAGTCGTACTTACTACGACTATCTTCACTTTTTCGCATTTGAGCGATTTAGCTATTTTGGCGACTAGTGGCAATTGCTGCGATTTTGGACAAATCAGCGTCATAAAAAATCATACCAAGTTTATCCAAGAAGTAAAGCCATGAGCTACGCGATCGCACGATTAAAAAAATTAAAGCGGGGCAACATATCAGGCTCGGCATCTCACTCTGCGAGAGAACGTGAAACCCCTAACGCAGATCCCAGCCAAAAAAATATTAGGTTCATCGGTAGCCTCGACCCAGAGGAAAGACTAGAGGATTTAGTCTTAGCCAAGATAGGGGAACATGAACAGAAGCGAAAAATCCGCACTGATGCAGTGTATTGTGTAGAGTTGTTGCTAAGTGCCTCACCGAGTTACTTCCGTCCCGACTGCCCAACTGAAGCTGGGTACTATGAACCCCGAAAGTTGGATGAATGGTTAGAAGCGAATCACCAATGGTTAGCGGATGAGTACGGCGATCGCATTGTGAGAGCCGAGTTACACCTTGATGAAGCCACCCCACACATTCATGCTTACTTTGTGCCGATTGATGAAGAGGGGCAATTGCGCTGTAACCATTTCTTCGACGGACGGCAGAAAATCCATGAGTTTCAGGATTCTTATTACAACACGATGCAGTTAATTGGGCTGGAGCGTGGGATTAAGGGAAGTAAAGCCAAGCACCAGGACATCAAGGACTTTTACCGCATTGTGGAGGAGGGGCGCGACTTAGAAGTTGATGAACTGAGTGCAGCGCAATTAAAGGCTAAAGCTGCTGACCGGGATAGAGCAACTCAGCGTAAACAGGAAATGGAGGCAACAGCCAAAGCCCTAGCCCTGGAGAATGAACAATTAAGGCAACGAATTGAGCAATTAGAGCGAGATAATCAGCAATTACGACTCCTTACCCAGTTAACAAGTGATTTAGCTTTAGATGATGTCGCCTGGGAGTTGGGATTGTCGCGTAAGGGGGATAAATGGGTAGGACGAAACCATATCATTAATATAGATGGTTGCAAATTTAGCGACCTTGGCAATGATTCAACATTAGTTGGTAACGGGGCGCTTGATTTGGTGAAATACGTCAATAAATGTGACCAAATTCAAGCGATCGCTACTTTGCGAGAACGATTTGGGGAAGTTGGGGCGCAACGTGCAGCGATCGCTCATGCTAGAAAAGCTGCTGCTGATATTATCCAAACTCAATCACCTCCCCAGTTCAGTCCACCCGTTGAGGATAAAGCTAACTGGTCAAGAGTTGAGCGTTACCTTACCCAACAACGGGGCATCCCCTCTGATTGTGTGCAAATGCTACACCAGCAGGGGCTAGTTTATGCCGACTCAAAAGCAAATGCAGTATTTGTGATGCGGGATCTCGATGGAAATACCAAAGGCGCATTTAAAGAGGGGACAACCAGTAATTTCTCTGGTTATGAGTTAGGTACACTTCGTCGTGATAGTTTGTTTTACTTTACTCTGGGGAAAAACCCTACTGATAAAACCAGCACGGTTGTACTGTGTGACTCGCCCATTGATACCATTTCATTCGCCATGCTGGAATATCAAGTTAAGGGAATACCAGAGAACCGAACACTTTACATGGCAGTAGACGACCCAAGAAGCTTAAAAGTTGAAAGATTAAGTAATGTTCCCCATGTACAGATAGCTTTTATTCAACCAAATATGGCAAAGGCTGGTAAACAATTACTGCCACACTCGACTCAACTCAAGTGCGAAACTCTTGATTGGAATACAAAGTTAGTCAATCTTTCTCGTCAACTACAACAGCGTTCACAGCAAAACATTGAGGAATCAGAATTAGAGCTTTAATTAAACAAATGTCAAGTTACTTTGGTGCTATTTTTTTTAGTACTAAAGTAGCTAGTAAAGCAAATTGGCAGGCTCTACCATCGGGTAAAAATTCAACGATAACCTGATGAATAATGAATTAATCGAGCAAATATTTGGATTAATTAAACTTAACAATAAGCTAATTGCTGTCGAGTCGCCACTGCAAGAGAGAAGAAGGCTACTCACTAATCTAGCTAATGAATGCAAGCACCTGGACATTAACTGTTACCTGTGGACGCTGGAGGATGACCAACTACATCAGTTATCAGATGAATCGGGATTAACTTTACACCCAATTGACTCATATCAGGCGATCGCCAAGAACAAGCGTGAACATCACTTTGAAATTCTGCGGTTCTGGAAAACCACTTCTTTACAGGGCATTCTCATACTGGAGGGGATATTCCCCTGGTTGGGAGAGTCCAACACTGACCCCGATTTCTTCCTAACTTCCGAGTGGATTAAGTCAGCGCTCATTAACCTGAAGTTGTACAATCACAATGAAGAAAAGACAGCGATTCTCTTAGGCCCAAACGCCACACTATCATCTGACATTGCACCGGAAATTCCGACAGTTGTTCAACATCTGCCAACTATCGAGGAAATTAAAACTCACTTACCCCAAGTATTACCTGATTACAGCGCTCCTGAAATTCATGCAACTGCGATCGCCGGCGTGGGAATGTACTTGGCAGACATTGACTATGGAATTAGACAGGCGCTCGCAACGGAAATTACACCGGATGAGTTAGTCTCTAAACTGTCAGCTTACAAAATCGAACTGTTCAAGCGGATTTATAACATCCAGTTCCTGCAACCCCCAAGCACACCAATTGGTGGCTTGGAACTGATACAGGAGGCGTTTAAAACTTACAAGCGCTTGTTGACGACACTGGCTAAAGCCTATAATTTGCGTTTACCCAAGGGGGTTTTGCTAATCGGCCCACCGGGGACAGGAAAATCGTACTCGGCTAAAGCTTGTTCGGCTCAGTTAGGGTTG
>DATNQO010000189.1:0-10163 GCA_036704005.1 Leptolyngbyaceae cyanobacterium
AGACATAATTAAATGTAAGATGAGTTGTTGTTCGTAGTGTTCGCGTAGCGTCTGTCTACGACACGCTACGCGAACGGAGAAAGCGATTTATCGCTCTGTTGCTGGGTTTTAAAGGACTAAAGTCCTTACTACAAACTTATATTTTATTAAGTCTCTCTACTTATAGCGTTTTCTAGTCTGCTGATGTAAAAATTCATCTGCGTTCAATTATTCTTGCCTGTACCTAACTAGGCTAAGAATAGCTATATTCTCTTATGGCAACTTATAGCTAGCAACCCGCACAATTAATTTCCCTTGGCGCGGGTTTTGAGAAAATATAAAAGCTCCCTCTTCCTGTTCACTACTAGATAAAAAATCAATTTGTTGTTCTGCTGTTTCTACAACCTTACCAGCAATTTGTAACTCCGCAATAATTTGCACTGATTCAGCAGTTTCTCCGCCATTATTCACAATTTCAAAGGGAACATAAAATTGTCCCTCAACCTCCCGAATTATTGGCTTTTGACTGATCGATAAAATCGGGGGTTGGTCATCTTCATTCACCCAAATGTAACCAACTAAGCTAATAATAATTGCCAAAATAAATAAAGCTATGCCAAATGTTACCAACTCAGCTAAAGAACGCTGTGGTTTTGGTTCTGTTTGCTTCATATTGCTAACCTACCAGCCGCACCGCCAATTGTTGCAGGTAAACCCAAGACTAAAGTATGTTCTAACCACATTCTCCAAGGGTCTGTAAATGTCACCTTTTGAAAGAAGAATAACATCATTGCACTGGCTAGCAAAGATACTAAATAAGAGATAGTTGTCTCACTTAACGGACGTTGAAAAATTCCCTTTTGCTGTCTGCGCTTTTGTTGGTCAGAAAAACCAGCTTGAAAAACAATAGCATAGGAAATTACCAGAGATGCAGCTATCAATGCTAATAACCAAGGGGGTGAAATAGCGGCGGCTAACATGGGAACTTCATCAGTGGGAGCGATATTAAAAGCAATGACAATTGCACCAATGACGGTTGCACCTAAATCAGCCAATGTGGCGTGTAAACCATGATTATTATGTTTGCTAATATTATTTCTTTTCTGAGTATCTGGTGCTGAATTGTCCTGGTCACTCTTTCCTATAAACTGGTTTGCTAAGGCTACACCTAGAGTAAAGGGGACACTTTCAAAGACAATTTTACCCAGTGATTCTTTCAAGGAAGTTTCTAGGGTAATTTCTCGCAATAGCCACAACATAAAGGCAGAACAAACAAACCCTATCGCCATTGCTTCTACCGTATCTATAGCAGCTTCATCCACTCGCCAGTTATTTCTGCGTTTACGAAAACCTTCTGTATAGTTGAGTACGAAAACTATCATAAACATTATGGCGATCGCTATCATCATCAGCCTTGGTTTCGCCAGCGATCCAATCCACCATACTTCCATAGTATATATTAGTGGGATACCAAACAAAAAACCTCCACAAGTACCCCGTACAATATCATTTAGCTCTCGTTTCCAACTACTTATATGCTGTTTTTTAGCCACTCCTAATATTTACCTATATTAATAATAGTTTTTAGCGTCTAACATTATATTATCATACATCTATTGGCATCTATCTGTAGTTATTAAATGATACAGATTTATATGTCTCTTCTGATAGGTACAAATGAAATTAATTAATGGTAGCTTACTTTATGTTAACGATTTGAATAAATATAGAAAACTATGAGTACCGAAAACAGAATTGAAGCGACCGCTAAGAATATTGAAGGCAAATTACAAGAAGCCATTGGTGAATTGAGTGGAAATCCTTCAGACAAGGCAGAAGGTAAAGCCAAACAAGCTGAAGCCCAAGTGATTCATACAACAGAAAATATCAAGGATGAATTGAAAAAATCTCTTGACTAATAACACTTTATGTTACTCAAACTTCTGATGTCATGGATTAGCTGATAAGAACCTAATAATACTTATAATTTATAACTCCAAGATTTTATAATTCTTGGAGTTTTTATAGTTTATTTTTTTAATATAAAAAAGGTTAGTTTGGAGTATAGCAGTTGCCACATAGCCGAGGACTGAATCATAATAACTTGATTTTGAGTCTGTCCTCTGTTTACTACTATAAATTATCTCTAACCTTGGGGGCTATTATTTTTTTAGTAACTTCTGGAACTTCCAGTGAATAAACTCCAGAGGAATATGGCAACTATCGCGCCAATAATTGCCACAATTATCCCTGAAAAACTCAGGGTTGCTGCTGTCAATTGTATTGTTCCCGTGTCAATCAGGGTAACGATTGTGCCACCAATTAAAGCACCAATGATACCCAAAATCATAGTTCCCAAAATACCGCCACCTTGACGACCAGGGTAAATGGCTTTAGCTATAGCTCCAGCTATCAAGCCAAGAATAATCCAAGCAATGATGTTCATAATTTTTGATGTTAAAGACTTACCAGTAATTTATTAATTCCTCTTAGTTTTTCCTTCTATCAGAAGAGATAAGTATCGTATATACTTTTATAGATTTGCTACATTCATCCCTGAAGATAGCAATTCACTTTAACAGTGAACAGTTATCAGTTAAAGACTTGGGTGCAACACCACACCAATTGGTAGAATGGGTATTTTGGCGCTTCTTTATCCCCACCATACGCTGTCAAAACTGATAACTGGTAACTGATAACTGATTTAAGTAATTACACCTTGAAATTGCATAGTCACTGTTAACTGTCAAGCGTCAGCAGTCAACAGCTAAGACGAAAAGATGTGCAATTTAGATGCGTGACAGCTTAACATAATGCTGGTAGCGATCGCCTGTAATGTACAGTTATTAACAAGTTAATAAACTTTCATGAAATCTCCTTCACCTTGGACTTATATCCCCATCCTCTATTTTGCCTCCGGTGTACCTTACGTCATTATCAATACCGTTTCTGTAATTTTCTACAAAAAGCTAGGAATAGCCAATGCACAAATCACCTTTTGGACAAGTTTTCTCTACTTACCTTGGGTGATTAAAATGTTTTGGGGGCCAATTGTTGATATTTACTCAACTAAACGCAGATGGATAATTTATACTCAATTTGCTATGTCTGCTTGTCTAGGTTTAGTGGCGTTTAGTTTACAATTACCCAATTTCTTTTTCATTTCCCTTGCAGCATTGACTGTAGGTGCATTTATTTCCGCAACCTACGACATCGCTACAGATGGCTTTTACCTACTCGCCTTAACTCCAGAACAACAAGCATTCTTTGTAGGTATCCGTTCACTATTTTATAGGCTGGCTGTTATTTTCGGCTCTGGTCTTTTAGTTGTTTTGGCAGGACAGCTTGAAGCTAGACTTAATAATATTCCTCTGAGTTGGACATTGGCTATTGGCTTTACTACGCTAATTTTAGGAGTAATTTCGGTTTGCGATCGCCTAATTTTACCCCTACCAGAATCGGATAGCCCAAGACAACAAGAAAACACCAACAAAATTCCCTTTTTCCCAATCATTACCTCATACTTTCAGCAACCAAAAATTATCGCTATCATCGCATTTATTCTCCTCTACAGATTTGGGGAAGCAATGCTATTAAAAGTTGCCTCCTTATTTTTATTAGATCCCATAGAAAAAGGCGGTTTAGGATTAACCACCTCAGACGTAGGTTTAGTTTACGGCACATTTGGCGTTATCTCCCTAATTGTTGGCGGGATTTTAGGAGGACTAGCAATAGCTAAATATGGCTTAAAAAAATGTCTATTCCCTATGGCTTTAGCCTTAAACCTACCTAATATATTTTACGTCTACATGGCTTATACAAAACCTGGACTAACATTAGTATATCCTCTAGTTTCTTTAGAACAATTCGGATATGGTTTTGGCTTCACAGCTTTTAGCGTTTATTTAATGTACATCTCTCAAGGCGAATATAAAACTTCTCACTTTGCCATATCTACAGGCATCATGGCTTTAGGTATGATGTTACCAGGAATAATTAGCGGTTATCTACAAAATGTATTAGGATATCCACTATTTTTCATTCTGGTATGTCTTCTGACCATCCCAGGAATGATTTCTCTATTTTTTATTCCCTTACCAGCAGAAACCGAACAGCAAACTAGTTAATATGACTTATGTATTAGGGATAGATGGCGGCGGTAGTAAAACCGAGTGTATTTTAATGGATGATACACATCAAGTTCTTGGTCGTGGTCAAGCAGGTGCAGCCAATTATCAAAGTATAGGCACAGAAGCAGCATTGATATCTATTGAATTAGCAATTCGTCAGGCAATCAAATTAAGCAAGCCAATTAAAATTGATGCCATATGTTTAGGATTAGCTGGCGTTGGTCGTCCCAAAGATATAGAAATAGCCAAAGGTTTAGTAAAAGGATTAATAGATAACCAATCTCTACCTATCACTTGGAATTTACAACCATCTAATATTGTAATTTGTAATGATGCTTTAATTGCGTTAGTTGGTGGAATTGGTCATTCTGTAGGAATTGTTGCCGCAGTCGGTACTGGTTCCATAATTCTCGGTCAAAATCAGCAAGGACAAACCAAGCGAGTTGGCGGTTGGGGATATATTTTAGGCGACGAAGGAAGCGCTTATAAAATTGCTGTGGCGGGAATGCAGGCTGCATTAAAATCTTATGATGGGCGGGAAAAATCTACCAGTCTCATAGAAGCTTTTCAACAGCATTTGAGTTTAGAAAATATAGAAGATTTAATCGAAGTTATCTATGGGCGAGGATGGGGAGTTAAACAAATAGCTGCTTTAGCACCCATTGTTGATTTAGTCGCCGCTTCAGGTGATGAAGTAGCCAATCATATAATTGATGATGCTGTGAGGGAATTGGTAAAAGCTACAGCTACAGTAATAGATGCAATTTTTACTCCTGACTCAGCTTTAGAAATAGTCACAACTGGTAGTGTGTGGCGGGGAAAATGTCAGATACAGGAGAGATTTACATCTGCTATGGTGAATCAGTTTCCGCAGGTAAGGGTAATTTTTCCTCGTTATGAACCTGCTTATGGTGCTGGGTTATTGGCTTTGGGGAGTTTGACAAGATGAATTTAGTAATGTTGTACTTGTAAAAATAATTAAAAATTCTAGTACGCCAATATTGCCACATAGGCAGTATTTATATTATCTGTGATGTAATACCAAATCTCTCTAACAATGAGCTTAATATAATTACAGCAACTTTTGCGTCTTCTCCACGAGACGCTACGCGAATGCGCCTTTGCGTGAGTTATAGAAAGCAATATTAAGCTCAACTTCATAGAGAAATGGTATAACTTATAAAAAAATCGTAAGTTGGGATAATATCAATAAAATTTATTTTACCTATTTAGAATTGTAATACTACACCGATAGCAGTTCATAGTATATTATTATACTGCAATAATGCTGTTAATAGAGTGTTTTTATGATTGCTAATTTCTCTCAGCGTAAAGTCTTAAAATCCTTGAGAACAAAACTTATAACTCAATTTGGGGCTGCATTAGCTGTTATTCTTCCACCGCTCCTGTTTCCAGAAGCAACAACAGCACAGTCAGCAACTATATGTGGAATAGGTGCGCCCTCTGGATTCGTAGCTGTAGCTTATCAATATAGCTCCAACTGTAGGCGTTCTTCATCTTCAACTAGCTTTGCTCCAAATGCAACGGTTATCGCCACACCCTTTTCAGGGCAAACTATATGTGGAATAGGTGCGCCCTCTGGATTTGTAGCTGTAGCTTATCAATATAGCTCCAACTGTAGGCGTTCTTCATCTTCAACTAGCTTTGCTCCAAATGCAACGGTTATCGCCACACCCTCTTCAGGGCAAACTAAATGTGGAATAGGTGCGCCCCCTGGGTTTATAGCTGTAAGATACACATATAACTCCAACTGTAGACTTTCTTCATCTTCAACTAGCTTTGCTCCAAACGCAACGGTTATTCGCTCATTCTAAGAAGTTGTTTAAATAGTCAGTAGACCAAAAAGCTTTTGAAATAGGAGAATGTGGGGAAATTCATCCTGGGTTATTGCAACCAGGGTATTCGGGATTAGCCTCTGGTTGGGGATTAGATCGTTTGGTAATGATAGTTAAAGGGATGGATGACATTCGTTTGTTGCGAAGCACCCATCCCCAAATAGCTGCCCAGATGATTAACCTGGAAACCTAATTCTGGTATTTAATCAATCCAGTATCAGTTGAGATATATCAGTTGTCACTGGGATAGATAGATATTTGATGAACTACCCACAGTTGGCTTCGCCTGAACTGTGGGTTTCTACATCCCTCAGTTCGTTTTTAGCAAAGTTTTCTGTAGATTTTTGTCGCTTCATTGCCCCTAGTTGCCGCATCGATCCAGCTTGCTTGCGCTAAAGAGTAGAAGTGGTAGAGCTAGGCGACTCTGCGACTGCGAAGCCAGTTCCTGACTCCGGTAGAATTCCTTTTGACCAATAAAGCATAACTTCGGCTGCAGCGATGTCCCTGTCCTGAATGTATCCACAATTCGTACAATGATGTATTCTTTCCTCAAGTTCTTTCTTGTGTTGATATCCACATTTAGGGCAGGTTTGGCTTGGTTTTACCTTTCTGGTAGGAACTTCTACAAAGACACCACCAATTTGTTCAACTTTATATTTGATGGTACTTCGTAGCATTCCAAAGCCAACATCAAGGATTGATTTGTTCAATCCAGCTTTCTGCTTTTTGCGCTTATCGCGCTTGCGCTGCGCCTTTGGCGCACCACCTTTCTTCGCTTTACTGGTCATCTTCTTGACTTCTAGTTTTTCGGTGGCAACGAAGCTATTACTGCTGACTATTTCTGATGCCACTTGATGAACCCAATTTTGACGCTGATTAGCAACCTTGCGGATTAGTTTGCTAACTTTATATTGGGATTTCTTCCATCTTCTAGAAGCTTTTATTTTTTTATTTCGATTTGGAGAACGTTTGCGTCTTTTTTCTTTGGATGCTTTTTTAATTAGGTGTTCAGCATTTCTGAGAAACTTGGGAGCCTCAATCTGTTGATGGTTTTCTCCATCAGTCATCGACAGTGCCGATTTACAGCCTAAGTCGATACCAACTGCACCAGTCGGCAAGACTTCAGGTTTCAAAGCTTGCTCTAAAACATCGACCGTGATAGAGGCATACCATTTACCATTTCTGTAAACGATGGTGCAAGTAGTAGGTGTCCCCCAATACTTAGCCTTGCCTCGCATCTGGATACGTCCAATTTTAGATAAATTGAGATACCCGTTTTCACCATTAGATTCGACTGAATAAAGATGCTGAATTATTAAAATCTGTGGCAATCTTAACCCTCAACCTCATCATCAACAGGCGAATCACAATCAGCTAAGACCGAATAATCGTTGATTTCAAACATTCTCCAAAAATGAATTACGAATCCTTAAAATTAAACATGATGACAAATAACGATCGCCTACGCCGCCTTTTCACTCGCAGAAAAGCACTTGCTTTATTCAAGACAACGGGAACTGCAATACTTTTGGCTGGATGCTTACCGAGAAAATCTGGTGAAACCGTCCTAGCATCATCTAAACCTACCTGTGTTGTCAGTCCAGAGCAAACGGAAGGGCCGTATTTCGTAGACGACAAGCTTAACCGTTCTGATATCCGTGCCGATCCCACAGATGGTTCGGTGAAAGAAGGTGTACCATTACAACTGACGCTGCACATTTCTCAGGTCGGTAGTAATAGTTGTACACCGTTAGTCGGTGCGATCGTCGATGTTTGGCACTGTGACGCTTCGGGTGTCTATTCGGATGTAATAGACAGAAGTTTTAATACTATTGGCAAAAAGTTTTTACGCGGTTATCAAGTAACTGACGCTCAGGGAAATGTGCAGTTCACAACTATTTATCCTGGTTGGTATCCAGGGAGAACTGTGCATATCCATTTTAAAGTTCGTACTGCTGGGACATCAGGGGAAAATTATGAGTTTACGTCCCAACTGTATTTTGATGATAAAATCAGCGATCGCGTTTACACTCAACCACCCTACCCCAGAAAGGGACAACACACAACCAAAAACGCTGATGACGGAATTTTTGCTGATGGTGGTGAGCAAATGTTGCTCAAACTCACTCAAAATGGACAAGGCTATAGCGCCACCTTTGATGTTGGGCTGAGGTTGGTGTAATTTGAGCAGTGTACTAGGCACAAAAATTACCAATCTCCAATCCCCTCATCGCCAGCAACGCCGTTCCATAGGCGGCTTCTGTATTCATTGAGGAAATTACAGGAACTTGTAAATTCCTTTGACGAATTGCCGTCCAGGTGGGGTTTTTTGCTCCACCTCCGGCTGTATATACTTGAGTTAATTTATCCGCACCCAATTTTTGTAATAGTTCATATCCCTGAGTTTCAATCCTGGCGATACTTTCTAACAACCCATGCAGAAATTCGACAGGATGATCTGGGCGTGGTGTCAGGCGTGGGGGTAAATTGGCATCGTTGATGGGGAAGCGATCGCCTATCTTCAACAAAGGATAATAATCTAATGGGCTAGCTTTACTAGCATCAATCTCACGACTCAAATTTTCCAACTCAGCATCGCTAAAAAACTCGCGTAACACAGCACCCCCCGTATTTGACGCGCCGCCAGTCAGCCACAAATCACCAAGGCGATGGCTATAAATTCCATACCTTGCATCCTCTACGCGGGTGCGACTCAACAATTTCAGCACCAGCGTTGAACCCAGGGAAGTCACAGCTTCCCCTGGAGATTTTACCCCACTCGCCAGAAAAGCCGCAATACTATCCGTTGTCCCAGCACAGACCAAGCAATTTGCCGGTAATAGGAACTGTTGAGATATTTCGGGACGTAATTCCCCGATGGGAGTCCCAGGCGCTAATACTTTGGGTAACTCAAGCGGTATTTGCAGCCCTTCCAACCATTCTGGATATTGCAACTTTTCAACGTCATACCCCAGTTTTAAAGCATTGTGGTAGTCGCTAATTCCCAGATGTCCATGTAAGAGAAACGCCAACCAGTCAGCTTGATGCAGAAAATATTTCGCCTCCCCAAAACAAGGTAACTGCATCATCCACCGCAATTTAGCCAAGCTAGAGGTAGCGCTGAGAACTGTATGATTTGGCGGGGCGATATCTCTCAACTCCCCCAGCACCGATGATCCCCGCCCATCGTTGTAGAGTAAAGGCGCATCTACCGGGTTGCCATCCCCATCGCATAATAAGACTGTAGAGGAAGTCCCGTTAATTGCGATCGCCTTCATCCCTCGCCGCAACTCTTCAGGAATTTGTCCTAGCAGCGTCAACAAAGCCCTCTGCCAACTCGACGCTAACTCAGCATCAACCGCCCCCCAAGGATACCGCACTTGTGCCTGGATGTGACCAGCCTCATCGATTACCACCACCCTAGCCCCAGACGTACCAAAGTCAATTCCCAAATAAAAATCCATATTTTTATAAATTTTTTTTATGAAAAATAACCAAAATTACTGACTTATGGCTGCTTTTGTTGCATCTTGTAACAAGATATTCCCCATTCTCGGCAAAACAAGGAAAAGTAGTAAACGAACTACTATTCAACATCCATTCGAGCTTAGGAGGTTTCCCACCATGCCTAATCTGTATCTTGCAGTGACTTCCATCTCAGATACTCAAGTCTACATCGCTCTAGTTGTCGCGCTAATTCCAGGTGTTCTGGCTTGGCGCTTGGCAACAGAACTTTACAAGTAATGGAAGCTCAACATCATCTCTGGTTAAATGCTGATCACGGGAATTTCTCATGATGAGCCAGACAGACTTGATGTAAAACCCAGTTCCATATTCCTGAACACAACAATCCAAAATAACTGGATTGTTGTGTTCTTTTGGTTATAGCAATTTCCATAATTTTGGTAAATTATCTATCCACTGGCGTTGTCACTAAATTTTATTTTTATACTTTTATTTAAGTAAATATCCGCAAAATTATAAATAATACATATGAAATATAACTCTATCAATAAGCCAAAACAGACCCTAAATTATCCACAAATAGCAAAAATAGGTGAACTACCCACAGTTGGCTTCGCCTGAACTGTGGGCTTCCGTACTCACAGGCGAGTGCCGTAAATAAGACTTTCGTCCCATTCTTGGTCTTACCTCCCCTCCGAAAGCCCAGACGGCTGAACCTTCCGCCTTTAGCATT
>DATNQO010000190.1:0-76700 GCA_036704005.1 Leptolyngbyaceae cyanobacterium
CCTGTCCCGAAGCCGTGAAGCGGAGCGGAACATGGGTATCAAGCCCCGCCCTTCTAGGGCGTTCTCAATTGGTCGGAGTACAAGATCCGTTACTACATCCCCCCTGCTCCCTGCTCCCCGCTCCCCTGCCTCTTTTGACTATTGACTATTGACTATTGACAAAAAACAATGAAACGTCGTGATTTTATCAATTGGGTGGGTTTGGGTTGGTTAGCGAGTAGCTTACCTGTAGCGATCGCCGCTTGTACTCCCGCACAAACAGCATCTACAGACTGGCAAACTATAGGTACGGTGGCAGACTTAGATAAATCAGGTCAATTACTCAACGAGAATTCCCCTATAGGCCCCGTTTTAGTAGTGGGGACATCAAAAGCACAAGAAAATCTTGTGGCTGTTAACCCCACCTGCACCCACAAAGGCTGCACAGTCGCCTGGAAAGCCCAAGAGAAAAAATTTGTCTGCCCTTGTCATGGCGCAGAATATGGAATTGATGGTACAGTGCAGAAAGAACCAGCTACAAAACCCCTCAGAACCTACGCCGCCAAAATTGAGGGTAGTTCAGTAGTAGTCAAGCAATAGGGTTTAGGGATTAGAGGCTAGAGGCTAGAGGCTAATAGTTTTTACTTAGCACGTAAAGTTACGCAGCAATAGTAAAAATTACATCCCCAGTCCCCAATCCCCAGTACCCAGTCCCCATTTGATTTAAATTACTGTGAATAATATCGGGCAACTTTTGGCACAGGCACAGGCAGCAGACCATGCAGGTGATTGGTCATCATTGATTAATTATCTGCAACAGCTGATTTTGGTAGGTAAGGATGAAGCTGATCGAGAATTTCTTTTGGAATTGGCAATTTCAGCTTTGGAGATGGGCGATTTTCAGCAAAGATGGGATATTGCCAAGGTGTTAATCAGTTTGGGAAATATTACCATCAACCCATTGATAGAAATTTTACAAGATGAAGATGCAGAGGATGAATTGCGCTGGTTTGCTGCGCGAATTTTAGGTGAGTTTCCCCATCCAGATGTGATTAATCCTTTGGTGGAATTTTTGCAGACCAATCAGGATGAGGAACTAAAAGCGATCGCCGCATCTTCTCTCGGTCAAATGGGGACTGTGGCTATCCCTCAACTTAGAGAACTGTTAAAAGATGAGAATACAAGGCTTTTGGCAGTGCGATCGCTAGCTTACATCCGCAGTCAAGAAACTATCACACCTCTGTTAACCGTCGTGCAAGATAGTCAAGTCGCAGTCCGTACCGCCGCCTTAGAAGCCCTCAGTAGTTTCCATGATGAGCGTGTAGCATATGTTCTGTTGACAGCTTTAGAAGATTTAGCTGCGTCTGTGAGACGTGCCGCAATTGTCGGTTTGAGTTATCGTCTAGAATTATGCACCGAATTAGATTTGATTGCCAAAATCAAGCCACGCCTTTATGACTTTAACATTGAGGTGTGCTGTGCAGCCGCCGTCGCCCTTGCCCGCATGGGTGATGATGCAGCCCAACATCTATTTACAGTATTGGTATCACCCCACACACCAATTACATTACAGCTAGAAATCATCCGCGCCTTGAGTTGGTTAGAGTCATTAATAGGACTAGAGTATTTGCAGCAAGCACTCAATCAACTCACCTCAACAACAATTTGGCAAGAAATTGTCACGCTTCTGGGACGAGTGCAAAAACCTGAGTTAAAGCCACCAGCCGCAGAAATTATTTTACAAATGCTGCAAACCGCACATCCAGCGACAAAAATTAACAGTATTAAAACTGCGATCGCCTTATCTTTGGGACAGTTAGGTTGTTCACAAGCCACAGAACTATTAAACCAGATGCAGCAAGACCCAGATGAGTTTGTCAGACTCCATGCGATCGCTGCACTCAATAAACTAGGGTAGGAGATTGGGGAGTGGGGGAGCAGGGGAGCAGAGGAACAGGGGAGAACAAGCATCAACTGTCAACTGTCAACTGTCAAATGTCAAATATGTAGCAAATTCTACGAAAATCTGAAACAAAATCGGGTACTTTAATTTAATGCCATAAATGTAATTCAGGCTACATACAAATGCGACTAGAGCAGTTGCAAGCTTTTTTGGCGATCGCAGAAACCGGCAGCTTTCAAAAGGCGGCTGGTAAATGTGGTGTCACCCAATCTACTATCAGCCGACAAATTCAATCACTTGAAGCTGATTTGGGTGTGGAATTGTTTCACAGAACCAATCACGCCAAGTTGACTTTAGGCGGTGAACGCTTACTTCCCCGCGCCCGAAAAATTTGTCAAGAGTGGGAAACGGCTACACAAGAGTTAGCCGATTTAATGGCTGGGAAACAGCCGGAATTATGTATTGCGGCGATTCATTCCCTATGTGGTTCCTACTTACCACCAGTATTACAAAAGTTTTGCCGTGATTTTCCAGAGGTACAATTGCGGGTGACATCTTTGGGGAGCGATCGCGCCCTCAAAGTCCTCAAAGATGGTTTAGTAGACTTAGCAATTGTTATGAACAATCGCTTTCTCACCACTGCTAGGGAAATGGTGGTAGAAGTCCTGTATGATGAGCCGATAGAAGTCTTAATTGCCGCCAGTCATCCTTTAGCCCAATATGAACGTGTACCTTGGTCGGAATTAGTACGTTATCCGCAAGTAGTTTTTAAAGATGGCTATGGGATGCAGCGTTTAGTTCAAGATAAATTTGAGCGACTAGAAGCCACACTACAAGCAGCTTTAGAAGTTAATACCTTAGATGCTTTTCGGGGAGTAGTGCGCCAAGGAGAATTAATTGCATTACTCCCTACTTCCGCTTTACTAGAAGCACGTATTGACCCCACCTTAGCAGTGCGTCCCCTAGCTAACAACGCCTTACCAGATAATTCCGGCTTAACTCGTCGCGTAGTCATGGTGACAACTCAAGACAGATTACAAATTCCTCCCATAAAACATTTTTGGCAATTAGTTAGAGAAAATATTCCCCCAATAATAGAACAGCAGCGATCGGCATCGTAAAGTTATGATTAGTCAAAAGTCCATAGTCCATAGTCCAAAACTTGGATATTGAACTGTTGACTGTTGACTATTGACTGTTGACTATTGACTTGTATGAGCATTTTATTTAGGGATCTACTAAAAAAAGTAGGGAGTGGGAACCACACGGGGGAGAATTTAACCCGTGCTGAAGCAGCCACCGCTACCAGAATGATGTTATTAGGGGAAGCTACACCAGCCCAGATAGGTGCGTTTTTAATTGCTCACCGCATCAAGCGTCCTACGGGAGAAGAGTTAGCGGGAATGTTAGATGCTTTCGATGAATTGGGGCCAAAACTGCAACCAATCTCGTCTGCGCGTCTAGTTATGGTTTTTGGTCTACCTTATGATGGCAGAACACGTACCGCACCTATCAGCCCGGTGACAGCCTTATTACTATCCGCAGTGGGACAACCTGTGGTAATGCACGGGGGCGATCGCTTACCTACGAAATATGGTTTACCATTAATAGAAATCTGGCAAGGATTAGGGGTAAATTGGTCTACCCTATCACTAGAACAGGCTCAAGCAGTATTTGCACAGACGGGTGTTGGCTTTGTTTACACACCACAGCATTTTCCTTTAACTAATATTATCTGGGAATACCGCGACCAACTCGGCAAGCGTCCACCCTTCGCCACAATGGAATTAATTTGGTGTCCTTACGCTGGTGATGCTCATATCATTGCTGGGTATGTTCACCCGCCAACAGAAGGGATGTTTCAGGTAGCATTGGGACTGCGGGGAGTAACTAAATTTACCTTGGTGAAGGGATTAGAAGGAAGTTGTGATTTACCACGCGATCGCACAGCTATCATTAGTTTATCTTCCGCATCCCCTGAGCTAGAAAGAGTGTTTCTTTCACCCCATGACTACGGTTTTACTCCTAAAAATGTCCCCTTGGGTAGCAATGAAGAATTACTAACCCAAATACAGGATGTACTTGCTGGTAATTCCAGTGAGTTACAGCAAACAGCCTTGTGGAATGGTGGGTTTTATCTGTGGCAAAGTGGAATTTGTGCGGATATGCGATCGGGTATTGCTAAAGCGGAAGAATTATTAAACAGTGGGGTAGTAGCGGCAAAATTACAAGAACTAATTCAAGTAGTTAATTCAGTTGCAGAAACAACCACAGATAACCGACTTTTAGAGTCAGAACTACAAATTAATGTTACCTCATAGCTACAAGCCAGACCTATGATTCTTTAATTCAATATTTTGAATTTTTTGTATAGATTTGGGAATCATAGTTAATTAGCCGGACTTAATATCATTTGTTAAGTCGTGCTATAGAGTGACGGTAAAATAAAATGACAGCGATCGCTATTTGGTTCAATAACGAAATTCCTGGTAATCCTTCCCTTTGGGTAGCTTCAGATAGTCGTGTTTCTAATAAAGACTCTACTCTTATTGATGATGCTGTAAAAGTATTTACGCTGCCCGTAGTGTGTAAGTTTCCTGGTAAGGACGGTTTCTTCTCAGAGATAGGTTACTATCACACTTATGGGTACTGTTTTGCAGGTAGTACCCTGCTTGGACAAAATACTTTTTTAGCATTGATGCCTCTGTTAAGTAATTTAGTTGCTGGTCAGCCATATGTTCCTAAAATGGCTGATGTGGCAAAATTTATCTTGAACTACTTAAGTAGAGCATTCGATAATTACAAAGAAATAGCTTGTGAGAAGTCAGCCGTTGAAGTTGCTTTATTTGGATGGTGTCACGCGACTAAAAAACAACATATTTTTCACTACTATCCTGATAAAGATGATAATGGTGTTTATGTAATTAAATGTACAGAGTATACTGACTTATGTGAAAAATCCTTTGTCTATCTTGGTGACTATAGCACGGAGATGAAGCAAAAAATTCAACAAGCCTTTAATGGAGATAATGAACCTGGTATATCTCTATCAAGAATTCCTCGTAAAATTATTGAAGAACATATTCAAAATAGTGAATATAAAACTATTGGAGGAGATTTACATCTAGGTATTGCTAATCAGCTTGGATTCCAACCGTATTGTATTGTTAAACCGAGACTTTTAGGACAGCCAGAAGCTTGTCTAAGTTATTTAGGGCATGAACTATATGAGGACATACGAAATGTTGGTGGTGCATTTGTTAGTTTACCAGGAATGTGCTGAAATTTAAGAACCATAGCTCACACGAAACCACAATTAAAATAAAACAGTAGGAGTCCTATATTAGGGTGCGTCAGATGTGGAAAATCCTTTAATGTTTACGAAATTATTGGGGCTGACGCACCCTACAGTTATTTTGATTACGACACTTGCGTAATACCATTTCACAAAAAATATGATACAGATGCAAACGCCTAAACCTATGCTAAGTTTCACTTTCTTAATTTTGAATTTTGAATTGGTATAAGTCCTCTTTTTTTTGAGCGAAATCAATAATATCTAAACCATAAGCTCAACTAAACTGTCTGAACAATCAGGTATAATTGAGACATGGAGTTTGAGTGGGATGAGTCAAAAGCAGCTGCCAATTTAAAGAAGCATGGTATTAGCTTTGAAGAAGCCAAGACCGTATTCGATAATCCTTTGGCAGTTATTTTTGATGATGAGGCTCATTCTATGTATGAGCAAAGAGAGATTATCATTGGACACTCTCAAGAAAATCGATTATTGTTAATTGCGTTTACTGAGCGATCTAGTAGTATTCGTATCATTAGCGCCCGTTTAGCTACTCGCAAGGAGCGTGAGGATTATGAGCAAAATGCCTTCTGATTATACACAGAATCCTGAAGATGACCTTCTAACTGAATATCATTTTGATTACCGTAAAGCGAAACCGAATCGATTTGCTGACCGTAGTCACAAGCAAAAGTTAACTGTTGTAGTTTTAGATGAGGATGTGGCTCAGGTTTTCACAACTTCTGAATCAGTTAATAAAGTGCTAAGAGCGTTGATAGAATCAATGCCACAGTCAGCAAGCGGTGAAACAGGCTAACACTGCACTTTCATGGACGTTAATTGTTAGCAACTGTTAGATAAATTAGTTAAAAAGTTACAGGGGTTAGATTAGCCGTAAGCTATTAGGAATTTTTGCAAAAATTAATCAAAACAAGATACCCGACTGTTGTAAACAGCCGAGTATATATAATACTTGTACCTATTTTCTATTTATTTGGGGTAAAAGCGTCTTTGATGTTATCAATAGTACGCTCAACAGCATTCAGGTTGTTGTCTACTGCTCTTTCTGTACGTGCAGCATCTTCTTCTGCTCTTCTTTGAATGCGAGACGCATCTTTGTTAGCTTTGCGCTCTACAGTGCTACCAGTTTCGTCTGCATCATTGACACGGCTAGCATTTGATCTAGCTGCATCTTTAACTGTAGATTTTGTATCGCGGATGAATTCTTTGGATTTTTCGCGTAAACCTTCGGTTGCGTCGGAAGAGGCGATTAAATATGTAGAGGTTCCAGCCATTGCTGAGGTGTTAGCGAAAAATGCACCTTGCCAAACGAAAGCGATCGCAGATAAACAAAATACGGTTGTAGCTATCCAGCGTCCTAAAGTTGCGAACTTTTTCATAAAATTATTCAGTTCCATAGAATGATTAAGCATTCTATTTTTACTTGATTGAGCTTATCCGCCATATCGTTCTCTAGGCTGAGGTTTTATTGCCAAAAGTTATTGGATAAAATCGCTCTTTTAATAGATTGCTCAGTTTAATTTAATATTCTAAATTGATTTAATCTATAAATTTTTTTATATGTAAGTAAGCGGTCGAAAATAAATCAAACTATGTTAAGTAGTGTAAAATTCTTACAATTGAGTTCGTAGTGAGGACTTTAGTCCTCAAAATAAGGACTAAAGTCCTTACTACAAACCTTGATTCATTTAGTCCGTTCCACTTAAAGTTGAGTTGCAATGTAGTTATTGGTCTTTATTCAAGATTCAGGGTGGGCAGGATGCCCACCCTACAAAATGGATAATTTATCAGTGATTTAGCTTACCGAGGATGGTTGCTTTTGAAAGTAAGCTTCCAGCACTCTTTCCGCAATCTGACGACTAGTTAAACCTAATTGTGCCTTAGATTCGTCTGGAGTAGCGTGTTCTACCAACACATCGGGAACACCGATACGCTTGACAGGAACGACAACATCAGCATCTAACAAGGCTTCTGCGACTGCGGAACCAAAGCCGCCCATCACACAGCCTTCTTCAAGAGTGACAACTTTACCGATTTTCTTAGCCAAAGGCAAAATTAACTCAGTATCCAAGGGTTTAACAAACCGGGCATTAATCACAGTTGCTTCAATCCCGTGTTCGCTGAGAATTTCCGCCGCCTGCATACTGGGATAAACCATTGTGCCGTAGCCAATGAGTAACACATCGTCACCGTTGCGGAGAATTTCCCCTTTACCGATTTCCAAAGGTTCCCAACCTTCTTCCATTAGGGGTACACCGTAGCCATTACCACGAGGGAAACGCATAGCGATCGCACCATCGGTATGGTTAATACCAGTCACTACCATGCGTTGTAGTTCGGCTTCATCTTTCGGGGCCATCAGCACAATGTTGGGGATGCAGCGCAGATAGGCAATATCATACATACCTTGGTGAGTGGGGCCATCAGAACCCACAATTCCCGCCCGATCCAAACAGAAAAATACGGGTAAATTTTGGATACAGACATCGTGAATAATTTGGTCGTATGCCCGTTGCAAGAAAGTAGAGTAGATCGCAGCTACAGGACGCATCCCTTCACAAGCCAACCCCGCAGCTAAGGTAACAGCGTGTTGTTCGGCAATACCCACATCAATATATTGATTGGGTAGTTTAGCTTGTAGCTTATCTAAGCCTGTCCCCGTTGCCATCGCCGCAGTAATGCCGATAATTTTCGGGTTTTGTTCGGCTAGCTTCACCAAGGTATGGGAGAAGACTTTGGCATAAGAGGGGGGTTTGGGTTTGCTAGAGGGAATTGCTTTACCAGTTGTCAAGTTAAAAGGAGTTTGGGCGTGATAGCCTACTTGGTCTTTTTCGGCGAGTTCATAGCCTTTACCTTTGACTGTGGCTACGTGAACTAATACTGGCCCTGCTATTTGGTGTGCTTGTTGGAAAGTAGCAATTAATTCCTCCAAATTATGCCCATCAACTGGCCCCATGTAGGTAAAGCCTAGTTCTTCAAACACAGCACCCACTTTTGGAACAGCTAACCGCTTCATCCCTTCCTTAATTCGTCCTAGTTCGGGAGACAAGGATTCACCAACAAAGGGAATGTGTTTAAACTGTTCCTCAAAATTATCCTTGATGAACTGCACCGGGGGACTGAGGCGCATTTTGTTGAGATAGCGAGGAATTGCCCCAACATTGGGAGATATCGACATCTCATTGTCGTTGAGAACAACTAGGAGGTTGGTTTTAGGCAAGTGTCCAGCGTGGTTGATAGCTTCTAACGCCATACCACCAGTTAATGCACCATCACCAATCACAGCAACAGCTTTAAACTTTTCCCCGTTCATGTCTCTGGCTAAAGCCATGCCTAATGCGGCGGAGATGCTGGTAGAAGCGTGGCCTGCGCCAAAGTGGTCGAATTTATTTTCACAGCGTTTGAGGTAGCCAGCAATTCCATTTTTTTGTCTGAGGGTGTGGAAGTTGCTGTAACGTCCTGTAATCAGTTTGTGGGGATAAGCTTGGTGTCCTACATCCCAGATAACTTTATCCCTGTCTAAATCTAGAGTCTGGTAAAGCCCTAGTGTTAACTCGACAACACCCAAGCCAGGCCCCAAATGTCCACCAAATTCGGCTACTGTTTGCAGGTGTTTATCGCGAATCTGACGGGCGATTTGTTGCAGTTGCCGGATAGATAAACCGTGCAGCTGATTGGGATGTGTGATTTCACTCAGATGCATATTGTAGGGTTTTCCTCTCTAATCTCTACTTTTGGTATTCTGATTCTCCCACGGTGGGGTAGCCCAGATAATTGGACTGTTAATTAGTAACAGTCGAAAATTTGTTGGCTGAGAATGGGTAATTTAGCACTAGGCTTTCAGCATTTTTTACTAGTAATCATGCTTCATACCCTACACCGTACAACTACTTGAAAATAGTGTAATTAGATTCATTTTGCGAAAATAATTAAGACTTACTTGATTGTGACAAATTTCTCGTTAGGGTGATCAACAATCAATAGTGCATAGTCAATAGTCAAAAATTAATGACTATTGGCTATGTCATAATTTTAGTAGCCTTGAGGATTTTACTGAGTTTTCTGACTAAGGTAATTGTGGACTGTCGGTAGTCGTAGGAACTACAGGTGTTTCCGGTTGTTGTTGCTGCCTTTGCAAATATTTACTCAGCAAATAAGCCATATCTCCGCGAGTCATAGGTTTTAATGGGGATATGTTATTCTGAGCATCAGTATTAATAAATCCTTCAGTCACGACTGTAGCGATCGCTCTTCTCGCCCAACTAGGAATAGATCCTGCATCAGGATGGGGTGCGAGTATGTCATTAACAACATCATCAGAAAATTGAAATACTCCATAGGCTTGGGCAAATATCGCTAAAGCTTCCGCCCTCGTCACCCGTTGATTAGGGAAAAACAAATTCCCTCGATAGCCTTTCATCACATCGGTTTTTAAAACTGTCTGAATATCTTGATACGCCCAATGAGAACGGGGTACATCTCCAACGGTGATTGACTTTGGTTGTTTAGCAGCTTCTTGTCTATCGAGACGGAATGCTTTGACAAGAATCGAAGCTAACTCAGCACGATTGATTAACCTTTCAGGATAAAAGTTACCATCAGCCGCATTGGTCATCAACTTGGCAGTAACTACCTGTTGTATCGCTTCTGATGAGACACCCCCAGTATTTTCGCTCACTTGAGCTTGAGCAATTACTGGGAAGCCTTGGAGTAGTAGCACTAATGAAAGGGTACTCAGTAAATGCCGCATTTTTCTTACCTCCGAATAGCCGAGAGTAGTGGTTATAAGTGCTGTTAGTGGTAGCGGGGCGTTCAGCCCGTACTGAGAAATTCTTAATTTTGAATTTTGCGGAAAGTTTTCTACGGCGGGTTTCCCATTGTAGGAAACTTTCCAAGACAAATGCGGGAATTTTGAATTGTTCGTCCCTAGTCTCCGATTCCTGACGTATTCTTAAGCACTCAAGTGTCCCATTTCCCACATTAACGTTTTGAGATGGCTTAAAGTTATTGAGAAATTTTGGAAATTTTTTTCCTAAACTAACTGAGAATTGTTTGCACTTAGGATATGCTAATAACAGATGCACTACCCTTAAGGATTCTCAATACTTGGGGGTAAAAGCATGATTGTGGCTGCAAGTTGGTTGCACTTTGAGGGCTAGTCGTTTGAAACCTTTCAGTTCTGAAGTAGAAGAAAAGTCAGTTGTAGAAATAGATTGGGCAGATCGTTGGCAGGTATATCAGCGCTTACAGGAATTAGAAGTTCCCTGTTGGTGTGAAGCTAACCAGCCGTTGCAGGTTGAAGTTGTCACCCCTACGGCGGTTGTTCAACTTTGGAGCGTGATGCGACAATTTACTTCTTCTCGCCAAGATTTAATTTGCTCTCTTGAGATTTGTTGGCAAAGTCGCTATCCACATTCCTAATTAGTGGCTGCGGTGTGTCTCATTGAATGACTCAGGGTTACTTTATTTAATTAGAGGTGAAAAAATATGGGTGTATGCCACAGTAAAGATGTCTCAGAGTTTTGCCTGGAAGGTAGATTTATTGAGTTTGTGATTAAAGATGGCTATAAGCTTAAAGGTTTGTTACTACTAACTGCTGATGGTGAATGTTACGTTAAACTAGCCAAGCACTTGAGGTTTACTTTTGATTGGCGCTTGCCTGCTGGGACTTTGTTACAAGTGGTCGGTCAAAAGAAGTATGATGCAAAAACGGGTAAAGTAACACTCAAGGCTGAACGTGTAATGGCAGCTAGTGGGGAAGTACAGAGAGTTCAAACTATATCCCCAATTCAGGAAATTCCAGCTACGGAAAATACCCAAGCAAAACCACAGAAGGCGAAAGCTACGATTTTGGTGTGTCAAAAGTCTGATTGTATGAAACGCGGTGGTAAAGCAGTATGTCAAGCCTTAGAAGCTGCTTTAAGCGATCGCGGTCTAGAAGACCAAGTTACCATTAAAGGTACTGGCTGCATGAAAAACTGTAAAGCTGGCCCTAATGTAGTTATGCCAGATAAAACTCGCTACACTCGTATCCAAGCAGACCAAGTACCTACAGTGATGAATAAGCATTTTGCCGACAGTCAGCGATCGGATAATTCCCATCAAGTGGTAATATCAAGTGTCAATCAAGCTGAAACTTATACTGGAGTTTCCGCTTTTTAATAGAGAATGTGTGATTAAATCTTAAATGCTGTTCTTTTAATAATTGAATAAAAGCTATTTATAAATATTTAAGTAGTAAGGTGCGTCAGTAACAATATTTTCTTGGTATGCCTAGAGTTTCTCGTACTGACGCACCCTACATTTTAGATATTTTTTTATCTGAAAGTCCCTTATATGGCGGTTTTGAGGCGTTTAAATTATGCTTTTCGTGACAAATTAACTCGAAATAGCGTTTTATTATTCACTGTAGAGACGTTATGTAACATCTCTACAAACTTTATTTGGCACAACTTCATAAACAATTGGTATTAGAACAGTTTTGAATGCTCAAAGCCTTCCATAAACAAGCTTGATACTCAGCACCCAGCACTGTGCTGTACTCAACTGTTAACATCAAGCAAGCGGGATGTCACAAATCTATCCATCCACTTTTCGAGATAAACTTCATTAGCAGCTTGCTCAGATGGGTCTTTAGTATCCAAAGGAAAAGGCATTAATCCTAAAATAGCGGCTGTGGTGACACAGAACATTGATTTTTGGAAAGTGATACAAATTTGCACCCGCAAATCATCTTCACCTCTAAGGCTTTGACGGTAAACTTCATGTAAATATTCTGGTAAATAATGACGCATATCTTGCATTAGCAATGTAGGAGGAATACCTGCACCACCAATAGGTAGCGGATCTGCATATAATGCGCCATATTGGAATCGAGCTTGATCAGGGGGAATTTGATAAGCTTGAGCATTATAGGAAACTGTTCCTAAGAAGGGAGTTCCTCTAAAAAATACTGCTTCTACATAAGGTACTGCTGTATCTGCTAAGAAAGTCAACCCTAAACTTTTAGGAATGATGTCATAAACTTTTCCGTCTATTTTCACAGCGTAGGTAATGGGTCTAGTGGCATCGGCAACTAAACCTGCTTTAATGTGGTCTACAACTTGGGGAATTGTTGTGATTTCACCTCGGTCATAACGGTCTGATAAGTCTAAGAATATATCAGCCATAACTCGCCAAAACTGACCCAAACCGCTATAGTAAGCAGATACTCGTAACTGTTCAGTTAGAAAATCTGGAAACAGTTGATTCATCCCTTTAACTAAGGGATTTTTGGCAAATTTCGCTTGAATAACTGCTTCTGCTCTTTCTTGAAATTCTGTAGTATCTAAATATGCGTCTAAGCCACCACCACCATGCCACATCATGGCTTTCATGCAATATTCGGCATATTCAAAGTTGATTCTGTCATGCCACCAGTGCCGCAGTAATTTACCCCAGGAAAAATTACCATTAAAATATTTAAAAAATGGGAAAAATACTAAAAATTGGTTTTCGGCGATATATATAAGATTCTTAGAGTATTCATCTAAAACTACGCCATAACTTTTGAGAATACCCACTACTTCTAAAACATTCTGGGGAGTATCTACAAGTAATGCTTGTCCTTGTAATAGGCGTTCAATATACTCACCTAATGGTTGATTTGTGGGTTTATTCTTCAGATTTACCATGCTAATTTCTCCACAATAAAAATATGATTTTTGTTTAAAGGTCTATATTATTCTTTTGATAATTGGTAATTTTTAATAAAATGCAATTACCAATTATCAATTACCAACTGTTAACTTTTGCTTTTGACTTTATCTAGAGAGACTGTAGCCACTGTATTCTCGACACTAAACATGGCTGTAATAGTGGGTTCAGTCCAACGAGCTAGCCAAGAGGGTTGGATGCCAAAAATGACAATTAAGGCTGCTAAGATGAAGGCGGGAGCGCGATCGCTCCAATAAATCCTGGGTAGATTCATTACCTGTGCCGACAACCGCCCAAAAAACGCTTTATTAACGAGAATTAAGAAGTAAACCGCAGTTAAACCTGTACCAATCATCGAAAGCAGAGTCTGCACAGGAAAAACCGCAAAAGACCCCCGGAAAATAATAAATTCGGAAATAAACCCTACCATTCCTGGCGTACCTGCGCTAGCCATCACGCCAACAATCATCAAGCTACCAATCACAGGCATACCCCGTTCTGGGTTCAACAGTCCCCGGATCACGTTTAAATCGCGGCTACCTGCTTTCTTGTAAACAATACCCACCAGCAAAAACAGCAGTGCAGAAATTAAACCGTGGCTAATCATCTGCATTACAGCACCTAAGCTACTTAAAGGTGTAGCAGCAGCAGCACCTAAAAGTACATAGCCCATATGTCCAATAGAACTGTAGGCTACCATTTTTTTCATGTCTGTTTGCGCGATCGCACATGATGAACCATACAATACACTCACCACTGCCCAAACTGCTAACCAAGGCGCTACATAAGCCCAAGCTTCGGGTAACAAGTTCATCCCAAACCGCAATAAGCCGTAAGTTCCCAACTTCAACAGTACACCAGCCAACAACACAGAAATCGGCGTAGAGGCTTCAACGTGGGCATCTGGCAACCATGTATGAAAGGGAACCAAAGGCATTTTGATGCCAAAACCTACTAAAAGTCCTGCCAAGAGTAGCAATTGAGTCGCTAAAGGTAGAGACTTGGCATTTAAGGTGGATAAAGCAAAATTACCTGACCCACTTAACCATACCAAACCAAGGAAACTGGCGAGAATCAAAATCCCGGAAACAGCCGTGTAAATCAGAAACTTTGTAGCGGCATAACCCCGTTTTGCACCACCCCAAATTGCAATTAACAGATATAGGGGAATCAGTTCCAGCTCGTAAAACAGGAAGAATAGCAGTAAATCTTGTGCCAGAAACGCTCCTGCTACCCCAACACTCAACACTAATATTAGAGAGTAATAAAACTTAGGACGTGGCAAAGATTCATCGCTGCTGAAAATGGCTATGGTTGTTAATAATCCATTCAACACCAGCAACGGCAAGGATAGACCATCCACACCTAGATTATAACCCAATCCCAAGGAGTCAATCCAAGGGATAAACTCGCTAAACTGTTGAGTGACTTGTCCCGGTTGAAACTGGCTTGCCAGTACCACCGACCACAAGAAAGTCAAACCCGCAAAAATCAATGCCACATTACGGGAAGTCCTGCCATTAACACCGGAGGGAAGTAGACCAATTAAAAGCGCACCCAGTAATGGGGCAAAAATTAAGGCACTTAGCATAGGGGAGGGGGGAGATGAGGGAGATGAGGGAGAGGGGGGAGATGTGGTTCGACTGCGCGGTAGTTGAGCGTAGTCGAAACTCACCAACCGGGGGATGAGGAAAAGTAAACGATGGACTGTTGACTATGGACTAATGACTAATGACTAATGACTAAAATGGCAACTTATCGAGTAAGCCCAATGACCAACTGATGAAAAAGCCCAAGGCGCTGACTACTGCCAGAATGGTTAACATATATGCTTGGGATTGACCGGAGATGCTGTATTTCAAGCCCTGTCCGCCGATAATGGTGGCAAAGCCAACTAAGTTAACTAACCCATCAACTACATAGCGATCGCTCCAAGCCGAAATCCTCGACAATAAAGCTACTGCACTCACTACTGTCAGTCGATAAATGCGGTCAATGTAAAAGTCATAACCTAGTAAATCTTGTACAAATCTCCAAGCCAGGACTGTGGAACGAGACCAAGCTTTGTGCAAATGAATAGTTGACCCAATAACTACACCAGCTACGGTAGAAGATACCAATAATAAAACCACGTACCAATCAATACTTTCCCAAGCTGGCAACAAGTACCATTGCTGTAGCATGACGGGCAGTAATAAAGTCAAGATTGTCAGTGTCACCATTGGGAACGCCATTGTCCAGCCAACTTCCGGTGCGCGGCGGGTTTTCTGTTGCGGTTTACCCCAAAATACCAGCCTAAATACTCTTGTCAAGTTGAGGGCTGTCAAACCGTTGACTAATACCAACACGCCAATTACCCAAGGGCTGACTCTTACTAAACCATCAGCCCAAGCAAGCATTGCCCAAAAGCTCCCCAGTGGCAGTATTGTTACCATACCGGCGGAACCAACTACAAAGGCGGTAGTAGTTGCTGGCATCCTCGACCACAGACCACCCATTTCTGTCAAGTCTTGACTGTGGGTAGTAAATATGATAGAACCGGAACTCATAAATAGTAGAGCTTTGGCGATCGCATGAGTTAACAGCAGCATCAAAGCTACACCACCCTGCTCTAATCCTACTGCCAAAAACACCAGCCCCATGTATGCGCTAGTGGAATGGGACAATGCTCTTTTAATGTCAGTCTGAGCGATAGAAACCAAAGTAGCGCCTATTGCTGTTACCGAACCGATGATAATTAAGGCATTCAACGCCACCGGAGACAAAACTAAGATTGGTTGCAGTTTGTACAGTATATAAGCACCACCAGCAACTACCAGGGAGTTCCGCATCACAGATGCGGGGTTGGGGCCTTCCATCGCCTCATCTAACCACAGGTGTAGAGGAAACTGAGCGCATTTACCAGCAGGCCCAGCAATTAAAGCCAGTCCCAACAATGCTGAGGTAACAGGAGCTAAATTCGCTGTTTGTACCCATTCTGATAAATCAGAGAAGTTTAAACTACCCGCTAAGTTAGAAAGCGTGACTACAGCCATCAACAGTAACAAGTCCCCGACACGCTTTGTCCAGAAGGCATCCCGTGCTGCTGTTACAACTAATGGTTGAGCATACCAAAACCCTACCAGCAAGTAAGTAGAAAGGGTCAACAATTCCAGCAGTGCATAACTGAGAAATAAGGAGTCGCTGATAGCTAAACCACTTAGTGCTGCCTCGAAAAAGCCGATCAGACCGAAAAAACGAGCCAGTGACCAGTCTTTTTCCATGTAGCCCAAGGCATAAATCTGAGCCAACAGACTCAAACCCGTGATTAAAACTGTTGCGCCGATACTGACAGGCGAAAGTTCCAAAGCAAAGGATAAGTTTAAGTCCGCAGCTTGAAACCAAGTAATTACCAGATTTTCTGGCTCTCTGCTCCAGATATCCTTAAATACTAATAGGCTATGAACAAAGCCTAAAACGGTAGTCAACAAGTTAATATATGCCGCAGGTCTTGGCCCCGTGCGTCGAACTATTCCTATTCCCCAAGGTAATGTCAAAAGTGCGCCTATTAAGCTGTAAAATGGCACACACCAACTTGTTGCAAATAGAAACTGATTCATTTAGATTTTCCTTGAAGACTCAGCCTTAACTTTTTTCATAACTCTGAAAACAATCATTTACTGAAAAAAATAAACTTTCTCAAAAGCTATGTTTTTTTTAACTTTTTTTCATGAAACTTAAATGATTATTTTGTACTTATTCTCACCGACTAATTTGTCATTTCCGGTAAGTTCTTCTCTAAGAAAACTAGCTTTTATTACATTTTTGTTTTTCTCACCCAGTCAATCTTTCTGGTTTAAGAAATTTACTTTATATGATATATAAATATTAATTATGTGTTTTCTAGACAATTTTGAAAGCCACTAGAAAACCGAGGAAACATAGAAACTGCAAAATGTACAGCCTCTGCATACTCTTCACCAGATAGAGTTCGTTTCGGCTATCAATGTCTTTTTATGATTGTCATAAAAAAATTATAAAGCATAAGCGGTTGCTCTAGGGATCAATGAACTTTCATTACAGACAACCCTGGTATAAATTTTTATTAAGTTTTTTTAAACTTTTTTATCATAAACTATTATACTAATTTATATTGCCAGAAGCGCCAAGCTTTTCTATGCTTAATTTGGAAGTGTTTTGATAGCTCAAGATGAGCTTCCCCGTCCAAAATTTCACGCCCACCGTATTGATTGGATTAATTTTTTAGGAGTTCTGCGATGCCAATTGCAGTTGGAATGATTGAGACTAAAGGCTTTCCCGCAGTAGTAGAAGCTGCTGACGCGATGGTGAAAGCTGCCCGCGTAACTTTGGTAGGATATGAAAAAATTGGTAGTGCAAGAGTCACCGTAATTGTGCGGGGGGATGTCTCTGAAGTACAGGCATCTGTAGCTGCTGGCATTGAAGCCGCAAGAAGAGTAAATGGCGGTGAAGTGGTATCCACCCACATCATTGCTCGCCCTCACGAAAACTTAGAATATGTACTGCCGATTCGTTATACAGAAGCGGTAGAACAATTCCGCACCTAGTAAGTGCGTAAAGCAAAAAGCTGATTTAGTAAGCTTTGTCTTAATCTTGAATGGTAGTTTTATTTACGCTGCGCTGTACTAAAAGCTGAGTAAACAAAACACATCAACGGGGTCGCCATCTTGAGCATCGCTGGAGTTCAGGCTAGAAACTTTAATTTGGGAATCAAAAAGAAATGTCTATTGCAGTCGGAATGGTAGAAACGCTAGGCTTTCCAGCAGTTGTAGAAGCAGCAGACGCAATGGTGAAAGCTGCTCGTGTTACGTTGGTAGGTTACGAGAAAATTGGTAGCGGTCGGGTAACAGTAATCGTCAGAGGGGATGTGTCTGAGGTACAAGCATCTGTATCCGCAGGCGTTGAGTCAGTTAAGCGCGTCAACGGCGGACAGGTATTGTCTACACACATAATTGCTCGCCCCCATGAGAACTTAGAATATGTGTTGCCAATTCGTTATACAGAAGATGTAGAGCAATTCCGGGAAAACGTCAACGCAATCCGTCCTTTTGGTAGAAGACCGTAATTAATAATGCAAATTGCCAAAGTTCGTGGCACAGTAGTTAGCACCCAAAAAGACCCAAGTCTTAGAGGTGTCAAACTACTTTTGTTGCAATTAGTAGATGAAGAAGGAAACCTCCTGCCAAAATACGAGGTAGCAGCAGATAATAGCGTAGGCGCAGGAGTGGATGAGTGGGTATTGATCAGCCGTGGCAGTGCGGCGCGTCAAGTACTAGGTAACGAACAGCGGCCTTTAGATGCCGCAGTGGTGGCGATAATTGATACTATTCATGTTGAAGATCGTCTCATTTACAGTAAAAAAGACCAGTATAGATAGTCATTAGTCATTAGTCATTGGTCATTAGTCATTGGTCACTTGTCTATGGTTCAAAACCTTCATCTTGAGATTTTCAGGGTTAACAACTGACAACTGACAACTGACAACTGACAACTGACAACTGACAACTGACAACTGACAACTGACAACTGACAAATTTAGGAGGAATCTCGCAATGGCAGTCCGCAGCACGGCGGCCCCCCCAACCCCGTGGTCGAGGAGCTTAGCTGAAGCCCAAATTCATGAAACCGCTTTTGTCCATCCGTTTTCTAACATTATTGGGGATGTGCGGATAGGTGCAAATGTCATCATTGCTCCAGGGACTTCAATTAGAGCCGATGAAGGGACACCCTTTTATATCGGTGAAAATACCAATATTCAAGATGGTGTAGTAATTCATGGATTGGAGCAAGGTCGAGTAGTTGGCGACGACAATCAAGAATACTCGGTTTGGGTAGGTAAAAATTCGTCCTTGACCCACATGGCGCTTATTCACGGCCCTGCTTACGTTGGGGAGAATTCGTTTATTGGTTTTCGCTCTACAGTATTTAACGCCAAGGTAGGAGCCGGCTGCATTGTGATGATGCACGCCTTGATTAAAGATGTAGAAGTTCCCCCTGGCAAGTATGTTCCTTCGGGAGCGATCATTACTAACCAAAAGCAGGCCGATCGCTTGCCTGATGTGCAACCCCAAGACAAGGATTTTGCCCATCACGTCATCGGCATTAATCAAGCGTTGCGTACCGGGTATCTTTGTGCTGCGGATAGCAAGTGTATTGCTCCTCTTCGCACTAATGAAGTTAAATCTTATACAAGTAATCAAATTAATGGGTTAGAAAGGAGTAGTGAAGTGGCAAGCAACAGCCTTGGTGCAGAAACCGTAGAGCAATTACGCTATTTATTAGAGCAGGGCTACAAGATTGGTACAGAACACGTAGACCAAAGAAGGTTCCGTACAGGTTCTTGGACTAGCTGCCAGCCAATTGAAGCGAGATCATTAGGTGAAGCTGTAGCATCTCTAGAAACTTGTTTAGCCGACCACAGTGGCGAGTACGTGCGTCTGTTTGGCATTGACCCCAAAGGTAAGCGCCGGGTTCTAGAAACAATTATTCAACGTCCCGACGGTGTAGTTGCAGGTGGTTCTACCAACTTTAAAGCTCCTGCGGCTAGCACAAATGGTAGCTACAGCAGCAATGGCAACGGTTACAGCAACGGCGCAGGCAATGGCAGAATCAGCGCGGAAACCCTAGACCAAATTCGCCAGTTGTTAGCCAATGGTTACAAGATTGGTACAGAACACGTCGATGAGCGCCGCTTCCGTACAGGTTCTTGGAATAGCTGTAAACCCATTGACGCAACTTCCGCTAATGAAGTGGTTTCTGCTCTGGAAGAATGTATAGATAACCACCAAGGCGAATACGTGCGTTTAATTGGGATTGACCCTAAAGCTAAACGCCGTGTACTGGAAAGCATTATTCAACGTCCCAACGGTCAAGTAGCGCCTGCAACTGGTAGCAGCCAAAAAACTGTAGCCAGTGCGCCTGCGCCATCAAGAAGCGCAACTGCCACCGCTACCCGCTTGAGTGCTGAGGTAGTAGACCAAATTAGGCAAATAATCAGTGGTGGGTATAAACTCAGCATTGAACACGTAGACCAAAGAAGATTCCGTACAGGTTCTTGGAGTAGCACTGGGCCAATTGCTGCCACTTCCGATAGAGAAGCGATCGACGCCGTAGAAGCCGCATTATCTGAATTTGCAGGAGAATACGTCCGCATAATTGGTATTGACCCCAAAGTCAAGCGCCGCGTATTGGAATCAATTATTCAGCGTCCATAGTAGTAGGGACTGGGGGCTAGGGACTAGAGGCTAGAAATTAGGAGTAGGGGAGCATTCAAACCAACTCCCAAACCCCAATACCCAATACCCAGTCCCCAATTTATATTCGGCTTCCGAGGTTAAAATTTCCATGTCTGTGCCGCCACTGCGCCTCCACAACAACTTTGAGTCCTACATTAGTGGCGAGGTGACAATTCATCCAAGTGCAGTAATTGCGCCAGGGGTGATACTCCAAGCGGCCGCAAAGGGCAAAATCATCATCGGGGCAGGAGTCTGTATTGGCATGGGGTCGATTCTGCAAGTAGATGAGGGAACGATAGAAGTAGAAGCGGGTGTCAGCTTAGGAGCGGGCTTTTTGATGGTTGGTCAGGGCAAAATAGGCATGAATGCCTGCATTGGTGCAGCCACAACATTATTTAACAGTTCTGTGGCTCCGGCGTTGGTAGTGCCTCCAGGCTCAATTTTAGGTGATACTACTCGGCAAATTCCGGCTGAACCACCAGAACCAGCCACGAAGGACGCTGATACTCCGACACCCCAAAAGCCTAAAGCAACTGAAAATAAGGTATTTACTTCAACTAGCTTCTCGGCCTCGGCTTCTGTGCAATTCAAACAAGATGCTGTCGCTGTTACCGAACCCCTAACAACACTTGAGAATCAGTCTGCTACTGGAGAAAATAACCATAATAGTCAGGCTGAACCTAATGTGACAGAAAACTCCCAATCAGACCAGTCCACTGAGTCGCCTAATAGCTTCGGATCTCAAATTTATGGGCAAGGGAGTATTCAAAGACTTCTAGGGACATTGTTTCCCCATAGACAAGCTTTAAATAACCCTGTGTCTGACGATGGCGTTCCGCGAGAGCGTAGCTGATCGCTCTGAGTAAGTGTTAAGTTGTGAGTATCTCGGAGAATACATGATGTATAATCAGCGCTCTACTAGCACAAATCAGACAAATCGCCGTCAAGACGATTTTAGAGATACAGCCTTGGGTTTAGTCTCAACTCTTAGTTTTCCGGCGATCGTGGGGACGGCTGACATGATGTTGAAGTCGGCTGGAGTTCACTTGGTTGGTTATGAGAAAATTGGTAGTGGTCACTGTACAGCGATCGTCCGGGGTGGGATTGCTGATGTCCGTTTAGCTGTAGAATCTGGTGTGCAAACTGCTGAACAGTTTGGGCAGTTGGTTTCTAGTTTGGTGATTCCAAGACCTTTTCCTAACCTTGATGTAGTTTTGCCCATTACCAACCGCTTAAGTCAGATAATGCAGGAAGGTCAATACAGCCGTTTGAGTAACCAAGCAATTGGTCTAGTAGAAACACGGGGCTTTCCAGCAATGGTAGGCGCCTGTGATGCTATGCTCAAAGCGGCTGATGTCCAGCTAGCATCTTATGAAAAAATCGGTGCAGGTTTGTGTACAGCCATTATTCGTGGCTCTGTAGCTAACGTTGCAGTTGCGGTAGAAGCGGGAATGTACGAGGCCGAACGGATTGGGGAATTGAATGCAGTGATGGTAATTCCTCGACCATTGGATGAGTTGGAGCAAACCCTACCAATAGCAAGTTGCTGGATCGAAGAGCATCAGCCGTTAAGGCTACCAGTGAATATCAGAGAGCAAGTTGCAGAAAGGGAAGTGTTACAATTGCCAGATTTAGCCACTATACCTGTAAAAATTACCGAAGAAGTTTGGCATGATGAATGATGAATGGTGAATTACTAACTAGAGAATAGTGAATTAGGAATAATCCTCATTCAACATTACAGAATTTAGTATTCAACATTCATCTTGCAGCTGGAAGGCATCTTACGCTTTGCTTGTTTTTCTGATGATAGCTTTTCCTCTCTATAAGTAAAAGAAGTTTATTTGAATAGAAAGGATAGTTTTTTATCTATATAAAGATTACTTTTCTAGATTATAAGTAAGTAATTATCCTCATATTGAAGGTAGAGTTTTGTATATGATGAGAATAAGTTTCCTTATCTATAAGGAAATTGGTTCATTCTAATAGCGTAAATAGATTTTTATCTATAATAAGTGCATAACTTTTGTATGGGTGAAGCTATATCAATTGTGAGTGTTCAGTGATACTAGTTTTATATCTAAAAAAATCGCTATTACAGGAGAATCACCTTGAACCAAGCAACATTACACCAGTTGAAGGTGTTCGAGGCTGCGGCACGGCATGGTAGCTTTACTCGTGCTGCTGAGGAGTTATTTCTCACCCAACCTACTGTCTCGATGCAAATCAAGCAGCTGACAAAATCGGTTGGCTTACCACTGTTTGAGCAAGTAGGCAAGCGCCTATATTTGACTGAAGCAGGAAGAGAATTATTCGCAACTTGTCGGCAAATTTTCGAGACTATAGCCCAGTTTGAAATGAAGGTGGCTGATCTAAAGGGGCTAAAACAAGGGCAATTGCGTTTAGCAGTTATTACCACGGCCAAATATTTTATTCCCCGCTTACTAGGGCCTTTTTGTCAACTTTATCCGGGGATTGAAATTTCGCTGCAAGTCACCAACCACGAACGCATCCTAGAGCGGATGAACAATAATATGGACGACTTGTACATCATGAGTCAAGTTCCAGAGCATTTGGATGTGAATTGTCATCCGTTTTTAGATAACCCTTTAGTAGTATTAGCCGCAGCAAATCATCCACTAGCAAAAGAAACAAATATACCTATACAACGTTTGTCCAGTGAACCGTTTATTATGCGGGAACCTGGTTCTGGAACACGTCGCGCTGTACAAAATCTGTTCGAGGAACATGGTGTTCCGGTAAAAGTTAAGCTGGAATTAGGCTCTAATGAGGCAATTAAACAAGCGATCGCAGGTGGTTTAGGAATTTCTGTATTATCTCGGCATACACTATTATCTGATGCCGCAGAGTTCAGCATTCTGGATGTGCAGAACTTCCCCATCAAGCGGACGTGGTACATGGTGTACCCGGCTGGTAAACAGTTATCTATCGTCGCTCGTACTTACTATGAGTATCTGCTAGATGCAGCCAAAAAGTTTGTCGAGCAAACAGAACAAATAAATGCTTCTGTTTCTGTGCCTGAGTATAGTTTAGTTGAGTAAAGGCACAACAGATGAGGGAGATGAGGGAGATGAGGGGGATGAGGGATAAATTATCCATCATAACTCAGCTATGGCTCAATGCCCCGCTTCAGCACTCAACACTTATCACTTACAATTCTTTGCAAATTGCTTGACGGTTTGTTAGGAAAAACTCAAAATTAACCAGCAGCATCATTTAACATGGGGAAAAACTGGCAGTGGTTAACCCGGAAACACCATCTTGGCGAAAGACAGTACAGTGTCAGATTGTAGCTGTGACAGTGTACAGTGACAAAGCCTTAGTTACACGTAAAGGTAAAGTTTATTTATCAGGAACAGAACGAGAATTAATAATTACTTCACTGCCAGTAACTCTAGAAACTGAGTCTGTTCGGGTTGGCGGTACAGGGAAGGTAGGGGTGCGCTTGTTGGGTGTAAACTGCGATCGCATCTATACCACTGAACCTATTACCGAACGTGTTGCCCAGTTAACTCGGCAAATTCAGCAGTTAGAAACTGAAAAACGTCATCTGCAAGCCCAGGTAGATGCTTTATCTTTACAAGCTAAGTTTATTGAAGGTTTACGCGAAAAGACAGAGGAACCTTTTGCGCAAAGCTTATCACGGAAAAATCTCAGCCCTAGTGAAACTCTAGACTTTCTTAATTTTTTAGGTAGTCAGTACAGTGAATATGCGATCGCATCTGGGGAGTGTAAAAGCCAGCAGCAGGAACTGGATAAGCAACTACAAGCACTCCGCAACTCATTACAAATTCTCCAAACACCCAATCCTCATGAAAGCGTGAGTTTGATTGCACTAATTGAAGCCACAGGAGAGGGTGAGTTTGAATTGGAGGTTTCTTACATGGTAAATCATGCCAGTTGGACTCCTCTATATGATTTGCGGTTGAACAGTACAGATCAGACAGTCAATTTGAGCTACCTTGCCGAAGTTACCCAGAATACAGGGGAGGATTGGCAAGATGTGGCGTTTACCCTTTCCACTGCTAAACCAGGACTAGGTACTATTCCGCCTAAACTGCAACCCTGGTATATTGACGCACCAACACCTCAAGTATGGCGATCGCAACGAAAACTAGCGCCTAGTCCTTCCTTACCTGCTATATCACCGACAGTTGTTCCCGCAGGGGCGGGAATTCCCGCAGAAGAGGTAGAGGTTGCTGAGGATGTTTTGATTCCGGCGGAAAATATCACGGCTGAAGTATCTAAAGAAGGAAGTATCGTTACTTTTAAACTAAATGGTGGTGGTAACATTCCTAGTGATGGTACACCGCATAAAATTACAGTTTTTAATGATGATTACCACTGTAATTTTAATTATGTAGCGATGCCGCGCTTGGTTAGCTTTGCCTACCTGGAAGCTAATATTAAAAATAGCTCTGGTGGTGTGACTTTATTACCGGGGAAAGCACATATTTTTCGTGATGATGTCTTTGTTGGGACAACTCAATTAGAACATATTGTTCCAGGGGAACAGTTTAAACTTAATTTAGGTATTGACGAAGGTTTAAAAATTGAGCGTGACTTAGTTGAGCGTCAGGTAGATAAAAAGCTTATTGGTAATCAACGCCGAACTACTTATGCTTATCGCTTATTAATTACTAACTTGCTTAATCAGGAAATTCAGTTGAAATTAACTGAACAATTACCCGTCAGCCGTGATGAGCAAATTAAAGTCCGCCTCAATCGTATTAATCCCCCGATTCAATTAGGTGAAATGGGAATTTTAGAATGGCTATTAACTATCCCACCCCAAGCAAAACAAGAAGTCTATTATCAGTTTACTGTTGAGCATCCACCAGAATTAACAGTTATTGGATTGAATATTTAATTTAGTCAACAATTAACAGATTACACAATATGCTTAAAAATTATTTTTAATAAATCTCCTTGATTAAACGGTTTCGTTAAATGTCCTGATGCTCTGGCTATGGTAGCTTTGGCTCTATTTCTTAACCCAGCTTTTTCTGTCACCATAATCACAGGTGTATTTTTAAAATATGAATGTTTGCGTAATAAAGAACATAATTCATATCCATCTAAATCAGGCATATCAACGCTGATTAAGATTATATCTGGCTTTGTATGCAGAATTTCCATTAAAGCTTTTAAGGAATCTGTAACGCCAATAACTGAGAAAATTTGCTCGTCCAAAAAGCTTTTGATAGTATTTACAACAGTTGGATTTTCATCAATACAAAATATTTTATAGATTTTTTTATCGGCTGATGGGCTAGATATTTGCTGATATCCATTATTTATATTATGTGGTGGAGATACATAACGCTTTGAATATTCTCCTGTTCTATGAGTATTAAATTGTGGTAGTCTTGGCTCTGGTTTAGGCTGAGTTTGGGGATGGGATGTAATTTTGATATTATATTTGCTGTTAATTAGCGGTTCTTTATTCTCTTTAGCTGAAGATGTCTCTTGAGTCGATGCTTCCCTGCGGAATGCTTCGGGAACTCGTCCACGCTGTTGACATTGCTCTACTAGTAACCGAACATTTAAATAACAAAATTTAGGTAAATCATCTAAAAAGGTTTCGGGAACAAACTCGTAACTCCCTTCTTCTAACACGAGAAATGATTCTAATACTTCCAATGCTACTTGTTCTATAAGGACGGCTGCTTGTGAAGCACTAATATACTTCTGATTGACTAACCAACAAATAGCTAAATAGTCGGGATTGGGTATTGCTTGGCTTTCAATTCCTGTTTCAAAAATGGCTCTTAACTGTTCGTTAATTTCTTTAGGTAGGGTAGCAATTTGTTGACTTAAGTTTCCCAAATGTCTATATAGTGGCTCAAACATTGTTTCGGAATAACAGGCATAAATTAGCTTACCCTCTTCTACATATATAGACCAAGTGCCGGAAGTACTAACTACTTGTAAGCAGCCAGTAATTGTCTTACCTGTAATTTTTTTTAATAAAGATAAAGGTTGTAGTTTCTGAAAGAATCTGTATCTAGTAATCGGAAGTGTTTTCATGGCGATCGCTTTGTTATTAAATCAATATTTAAAATAAAAATTAGTCAGAGAACTTACAATTTTGTTAAATATTTTTTTGCAAAACTCATTTAAATTTAACGATTTCCTTTTCAGTACTGATCCTCAACTTTTACTCTTTATTTCCATACCAAAATTTCCCCTCAGAGGTAGCACAACTAAAATGCAACCGTCTCTAAGTGGAATAGATTATGATGTGAATCAGAAACATCTTTCAACTGATTACTAGGAAACAGTATTCCAAAAACCAGATTGATTTCTGTATCTTTCACTAACTTGACTAATCTAACAGTACCTTAAATACTCCAATTAGAGATATTGGCTCAAACCCATCAGTAGCAAAACTATCTCTGTATTTTTATTGAATAACCTCAAAACAAGATATATCAAGGTTTAATACGGCCACATAGCAAAAGCAAAGTATTTTTACTGACTAAGTAGTTAATGCTTCACAAGCTACTTAAGTTTGAGAATTTTCAGATGTTATTTGCTGGATTTTGTATAACCATTACTTGCAAAATGTCAATAGCAGATTTTCTGGATTAAGATTGCTATTTTTTCTTGATGGTAGATACGCAAGCAATGGCTTACTAAAAGCTAGGTTACTCTAATTTATTTATGCAAATAAAAATAATATATAAACTTTATGAGTGATGCTTAAAGAAAATGTGAACAAGGATTTAAGTCTCAATCTCATTGACCACTTGTTCACTCTTTAGTTTTCCTGAAAGGTAAAAACCGTACAGTAGAAACTACTTTTTCAGCTATGACATTTTTAAATTCCATAGTTACTTATGAGGTTTGTTGACAGTTGACTGTTAACTGTCAAAAAGATGTGTAACTTAGATGCGTGATAGCTTAAGCAATGCTCTTGCGGTTATGCGATCGCCTACTCATTGACTGTAATGGTTAACTAGCTTGCCGCATGACTCAATTCGTTAAAATTAACAATGCCACTTGTGAAACGGGAATTACCGCAATGGTTACACAATTACCATCTTCCACCCCAACAGGCATCATCTACCCAGAAAGCGACGGACAGCTAATGGCGGACAATACCAAGCAGTTTGAGTTGATTGTATTAATTAAAAAAAATCTAGATTTATTATTTGCCAATGACCCCAACGTATTTGTTGCAGGTGACTTACTATGGTATCCCGTTGAAGGTGATAATGTGACCAGCCGTGCGCCTGATGTGATGGTGGTGTTTGGGAGACCAAAAGGCGATAGAGGCTCCTATCTCCAGTGGCGAGAAGATAACATTCCGCCGCAAGTAGTGTTTGAAATTCTTTCCCCTAGCAATAGTGTGAAAGAGATGATTACAAAATACAAGTTTTACGAACATTATGGGGTGGAAGAATATTATTTATACGACCCAGAGAAATTAGAGTTAGGTGGTTGGTTACGTTCTCATGATGAATTGGCAGAAATTCCGCAAATGACTGGTTGGATCAGCCCTCATCTTGGTATCCGCTTTGAATTATCAGATAGTGAACTGCAAATTTATCGCCCAGATGGTCAAAAATTCTTGACATATTTAGAACTGGCGCAACAAAAAGAAGAAGCAAAAACTCAAGCTGAACAAGAACGTCAACGCGCTGAACAAGAACGTCAACGCGCCGAACAAGAACGCCAACGCGCCGAACAAGCAGAAACTCAATTAGAAGCACTTCGTGCTTTACTACAAGCAAAGGGAATTAACCCAGACGAATTATAAAAGCTGACGGAATTCCAGAAATTAAATTATTCAATGAGTGAAAGCTGAGGAACTAATTATATTCTTCCTCCCCCTGCTCCCCCTGCTCCCCCTGCTCACCCTGCTCACCAAAGTGATTGTATATTTTTTTAGTTGGAAGTCCCTAAGTGGGGAGTAGAAAGTGCTGAGTAAGAATTTCTTCCTCTGCTCCCCAGTCCTCAATCACCAATCCCCAGTCCCTAATGTCGAACGAATTTTATTTACAAGTTGAAGAAGACAGCGCACGTATTGACCGCTATCTTGCAGAAGAATTACCAGATTTATCCCGTTCTCGGATTCAGCAGTTAATCGAACAGGGTAAAGTCCAAGTTAACGCTAAAGTTTGTACTTCTAAAAAGATAAATCTGAAAGTTGGCGATCGCATCACTTTAGAAATCCCGGAAGCACAACCCCTAGAACTCACACCACAGGATATTCCCCTAGATATTCTCTACGAGGATGACCAGTTACTGATACTTAACAAGCCGGCTGGTTTAGTGGTTCACCCAGCACCCGGACACCCTAATGGGACTTTGGTAAATGCTTTGTTAGCACATTGTCCCAACCTCCCAGGTATTGGTGGTGTACAAAGACCTGGAATTGTCCATCGTTTAGACAAAGATACAACGGGAGCAATTGCGATCGCTAAAACTGACATCGCCTATCAACACCTACAAGCACAACTCCAGGCCAAAACTGCAAGGCGAGAATACTTAGGCGTGGTTTACGGTGCGCCAAAAACTGAAAGCGGGACGATTGATTTACCTATCGGTCGTCATCCCCAAGACCGCAAAAAAATGGCTATTGTCCCTGTAGAAGAGGGGGGAAGGGCGGCTATTACTCATTGGCGCGTCAAAGATCGTTTAGGAAATTACACCTTAATCCACTTTCAACTAGAGACAGGACGCACTCATCAAATTCGTGTACATAGCGCCAAGATGGGTCATCCGATTGTCGGCGACCCTGTTTATGGTTCTGGTCGTTCTGTGGGGGTAAATTTACCTGGACAAGCATTACACGCCTGGAAACTTAAGGTGCAGCATCCTATTTCTGGAGACTCGATTGAAGTAACAGCACAATTACCGCAAACATTCAATACTCTTTTAGATATACTTCGCAAGAGAGGCGCAATTTCTTATTAAAACTTAATTTTTGCCTCAGTTTTGCCTAGTTTTTTCCTTGGCAAACAGCCTATTTTGAAATATGTAGAAAAATTAAGTTTATATTTGTTTATAAAACCTCCAGTCAGAAAAAAAACACAATAAAACTTGTAGGGCTTGTTAGTTATAGCTTTCTCAAAATATTAAAAGATTCTAAAATCAGACTTTTTTTCCTGTACGTTACAACTTTACAAAGTTTTGTAAAGAAAATGAGCGAAAAATTAGGGTTGTAGCCCTTGTATGTAAAGGATTTGAGGTGGTTCTTATAGCTGCAACTTATTTATTCATAATTTGTAACAAAAATCGGATCTATAGCATTGTATAAACATAAGCTGAAGGGGTTAGAGAACAGACGAAAGTTAAACAAAGCAATCAATTCATAAAGTTTGCCAACTTCTCATAATTCACCCCAGTTTCTCATTTTTCTGCTGCTGGAAATGGCGGGGAATTTTGAGACTACATGAGAAGCAGTTTGATCCCTAGTCTGTTTACAACCTGTTCCCAGAATAAGACATAGCCAATTTTAAACCAGACATCTCTCAACTAAGTAATTAGGAGATATAAGTCCATGACATTAGACGTATTTACCAAGGTGGTTTCTCAAGCTGACTCCAGAGGCGAGTTCCTGAGCAACGAACAAATAGACGCTTTGGCAAATGTTGTGAAAGAAGGTAACAAACGCTTGGACGTTGTTAACCGCATCACCAGCAACGCTAATGCGATCGTTACCAACGCTGCTCGTGCGTTGTTTGAAGAACAACCCCAATTGATCGCTCCTGGTGGTAACGCTTACACCAACCGTCGCATGGCTGCTTGTCTCCGCGACATGGAAATCATCTTGCGTTACGTCACCTACGCTATCCTCGCTGGTGATGCAAGCGTTCTCGACGATCGCTGCCTAAACGGCTTGCGCGAAACATACCAAGCTTTGGGAACTCCTGGTTCTTCAGTAGCTGTTGGCGTTCAAAAAATGAAAGATGCTGCTATCGGCATTGCTAACGACCCCAACGGTATCACCAAAGGCGATTGCAGCCAATTGATCTCTGAAGTAGCTAGCTACTTTGATCGCGCTGCTGCTGCTGTTGCTTAATTGCAACTGAAACAGCCCCCTATACCTAATTTTAGGTAAACAGATACAAGACTACGAAGTTTCCAAGGAGAATTTTACATCATGGTTAAGACCCCCATTACCGAAGCTATTGCTGCTGCTGATACCCAAGGACGTTTCTTAGGCAACACCGAATTACAAGCTGTTAACGGTCGTTATCAGCGTGCTGCTGCTAGCTTAGAAGCTGCTCGTGGTTTAACCTCCAACGCTCAACGCTTGATTGATGGTGCAACCCAAGCTGTTTACCAAAAATTCCCTTACACCACCCAAACCCCCGGCCCTCAGTTTGCTTCTGATAGCCGTGGTAAATCCAAGTGCGCTCGTGACGTTGGTCACTACCTACGCATTATCACCTACAGCTTAGTTGCTGGTGGTACTGGCCCATTGGATGAATACCTAATCGCTGGTTTGGCTGAAATCAACAGCTCCTTTGACTTGTCTCCTAGCTGGTATGTTGAAGCTCTCAAGCACATCAAAGCTAACCACGGTTTGAGCGGTCAAGCAGCTAACGAAGCTAACACCTACATCGATTACGCTATCAACGCTCTCAGCTAGATAGCTTTCTGCCCGGAAAGGGGTGCAAGTGCTGGATGTAGTTTTCACCTAGCAGTTGAATCTCGTTCCGGGCATAGTTTTATCTAGAGGTTAGAGGCTAGAGGCTAGAGATTAGAGGCTAGAGGTTAGAACTTAGCACTTAGCTATCTAGAACTTAGAGGTTAGAAGTTAGCACTCAGCACTCGGCATTAGACCGAAAGAAAATAGGGGAAACTTAAAATGGCAATTACAGCAGCAGCATCTAGGCTGGGAACAGAGCCTTTTAGCGACGCACCTAGAGTGGAATTACGCCCCAAGGCTAGCAGAGAGGAAGTAGAATTAGTAATTCGCGCTGTTTATCGGCACGTTTTGGGCAATGACTACATACTGGCATCAGAACGCCTCGTCAGTGCAGAGTCTCTATTGAGAGATGGCAATCTGACTGTACGAGAGTTTGTGCGTAGCGTTGCTAAATCAGAACTCTACAAAAAGAAATTTTTCTACAATAGCTTCCAAACTCGGCTAATCGAACTCAACTATAAACATTTGTTGGGTCGCGCTCCTTACGATGAGTCTGAGGTGATTTACCACTTAGACCTGTATCAAGAGAAAGGTTACGATGCCGAAATAGACTCCTATATCGATTCTCTGGAGTATCAAAATAATTTCGGTGATAATATCGTTCCTTACTATCGTGGTTTTGAGACGCAACCTGGACAAAAAACTGTAGGTTTTAACCGGTTATTCCGTTTATACCGTGGTTATGCTAACAGCGATCGCGCTCAAGTAGAAGGTAAGAAGTCTCGGTTAGCCCAGGAATTGGCTAGCAACAAAGCTTCTACAATTGTCGGCCCATCTGGAAGTAATGATAGTTGGGGTTTCCGGGCTTCAGCAGATGTCGCGCCTAAAAAAGCTTTAGGTAATGCCGTTGGGGAAGGCGATCGCGTCTATCGGCTGGAAGTGACCGGAATCCGTGGCCCTGGCTACCCAAGTATTCGCCGGAGTAGCACGGTATTCATAGTACCTTACGAGCGGCTCTCTGACAAGATCCAGCAAATTCACAAGCAAGGTGGCAAAATCGTGAGCGTCACCTCGGCGTGAGGGGATTTTTGTCAGTTGTAAATGGTTAACGGTTAACTTTTAACCGTTAACTGTCAACTAACAACAACAGGAGATAAGAAGTAATGTTCGGTCAAACCACTCTTGGGTCTGGAAGCGTTTCTTCGTCTGCTAGTCGAGTATTTCGTTACGAAGTCGTAGGCTTGCGTCAGAGCGCAGAAACCGACAAAAACAAATACAACATCCGTAATAGTGGTAGCGTGTTTCTCACAGTGCCATATAGCCGGATGAATGAAGAATACCAACGCATTACCCGCTTGGGCGGCAAAATCGTGAAAATTGAGCCATTAACCTCCTCAGAGGCAGAATAACGCCTGGGCAATGATAGAACCGAGTGAGGCAGAATTTGCGCCAGAGAACGCGCCACAGCTAACGCCAGAACTAGCCATAGCTAATCTGCAATCATCAGATTTAAGTCTCCGCTATTATGCTGCTTGGTGGTTAGGTAAGTATCGGGTAAAAGACATTGCTGCTGTTGAAGGCTTAATTGCAGCGTTAGAAGATGAAGCCGACAGAACCGAACTTGGTGGTTATCCTCTGCGACGCAATGCAGCCAGAGCTTTGGGAAAATTAGGCGATCGCCAAGCTGTACCAAGTTTAATTAAGTGCTTGGAATGTGAAGATTTTTACGTTCGTGAAGCTGCTGCCCAATCTCTAGAAATGCTCAGAGATGAAACAGCCGCACCAGCACTAATTAAATTATTAGATGGGGGAGTCGCCCAGGCCGTGCAAGAACCCGGACGACCACATCTAGTCCAGCCTTACGAAGCAGTGTTAGAAGCTCTAGGAGCTATTGGTGCTACCGAAGCTATCCCTCTGATTCAGCCATTTCTAGAACATCCAGTCCCACGAGTGCAATGCGCCGCAGCTAGGGCAATGTACCAACTCACACAAGAACCAGTATATGGAGAGCTACTGGTGAAAGTGTTGGATGGTAACGACCTGAACCTACGCCGTGTTGCCTTGGGGGATTTAGGTGCGATTGGATACTTGGCAGCAGCAGAAGCGATCGCCAACGCCAAAGCCGAAAACAGCTTTAAACTCATTGCCCTCAAAGGATTGCTAGAGCATCAGATACCAGAACCCAACGCCCTCTCAATATCTGACTCAGCCATCCGGGTTATGAACCTCATGGATTCACTACTGTAGTCAGTAGTCAATAGTCAATAGTGGTTGACTGTTGACTGTTGACTGTTGACTGTTGACTGTTGACTAATGACAAATGAACTAATTCGTGGCGTTACTCTGGCAGATACACCAGAGAAACTGGTAACAGCAGTAAAAAATTTGGCGACAGCCAAAGATGAGGCGGCGATTTCTACCTTAATTGCTGTGTTCGGCTATAACAACCCAACAGCAGCAGCGATCGCTTCTACTGCTTTAGTAGAAATGGGAGAAGTAGCAGTTCCGCAGTTACTCACGCAAATAGATGATTACAACTATGGCGCACGGGCTTACTCGATTCGCACTCTCGCGGCGATCGCTGATCCCCGTGCTTTAGATGTATTAATCGATGCTGCTGCAATAGACTTTGCTCCTAGCGTCCGCAGAGCGGCGGCTAAAGGATTAGGAAACTTACACTGGCATAAGTTAGAGTTTCCTGAGCATCAAACAGCACCCAAAAGGGCGTGGGAAACACTGGTGTTTGTTTCTCAAGATCCAGAATGGTCGATTCGTTATGCGGCGATCGTTGGTCTGCAAGGTTTAGCAAAAATACCAGATTTACAACAGCCCATCCATAACAGATTCCAAGAAATGCTGGACAGTGAGCCGGAAAGGTCAGTCCGCGCCCGCATACTATTGGCTCAAAGTTCACCCTGAGCTTTCGCGTAGCGTCTCTGTTAGGAGAAGCCGTTCGCGTAGCGTCTCGTAGAGAAGGGTCAATAGTGGGAATTGAATTTCATAAAAAAAGGTAAAAGTAAAAATGTCAATACCTCTGCTGGAATATACGCCATCTTCACAAAACCAACGTGTAGAAGGCTACGAAGTTCCTAACGAAGATACCCCGACTATTTATCGCCTATCAGCTGCTATTGATGATGCTGATGTTGATGCCATTATTTGGGCTGGATATCGACAAATTTTCAGCGAACACCTGATTATCAAAAGCAATCGTCAACGCTTCCTAGAATCCCAACTGCGGAACCGGGCAATTAGCGTCCGTGATTTTATTCGGGGATTGGGCAAATCAGAAGTTTTCCGCACTCAGGTAGCTGATCTCAACTCCAACTACCGTTTAGTTGACCTCATCTTAAAACGGTTTTTGGGACGTGCGGCTTATAACAAAGACGAAGAAATCGCTTGGTCTATTGTCATTGGTACTAAAGGATTACATGGTTTTATCGATGCCTTATTAGACAGCGATGAATATCAAGAAAACTTTGGCGATGACATCGTACCTTACCAACGCCGTCGGTTTAAAGATAGACCATTTAACCTAGTTAACCCAAGGTATAACGCATATTGGCGCGATCGCCAAAGCTTCAACGCCTTGGGTGGACGTTCCTTCTACAGCGTCCGCACCTCTGGTACTCTCACCAAAGACGATATCCGCCGTGCTATCCCCGCTAACTTTATGGCATTAGCAGGCTCAATCATTACACCAGAACGGAACTATCAGCGCACCATCGCTTCCGTTACTTCCCAAATCAAAGATATAAAAATCCCCGACACCAGTCGCGAAGTTACAACCCCCGAAGTCACAGTTAAACCCGTAGCTGTGTCCCTGCCATATCGTTACATTCCTGGTAACAAGACCACTTGAGGCGATGACAGTTAACTGTCAACTGTCAACTGTCAACTGTCAACTAATAAATAACCAAGCTTATGGCAATCCCCTTACTAGAATATAAACCCAGTTCTCAAAATCAGCGTGTTCCTGGGTACGAAGTTCCTAACGAAGATACCCCCAGAATCTACCGCATCGAAGATGCTGCTTACGATAGCGAACTCAAAGAATTAATTTGGGCTGCTTATCGGCAAGTATTTAGCGAACACGTCATTTTAAAATTCTTCCGCCAGACCAATTTAGAATCCCAACTGAAAAACCGGGCTATCAGCGTCCGCGATTTCATCCGGGGTATAGCTAAGTCAGACGCTTTTAAGACATTAGTCATCAAGAGTAACTCTAACTACCGTCTTGTTGAAATAGCACTGAAACGCCTTTTGGGTCGTGCGCCTTATAATAAGGATGAAGAAATTGCTTGGTCAATCAAGATAGCGACCCTTGGCTGGGATGGCTTTGTAGATGTTCTGTTAGATTCTGAAGAATATCAGAGCAACTTTGGTGAGAACATAGTCCCCTACCAACGCCGACGCTATAAAGATAGACCCTTCAATCTAGTCACCCCACGCTACGGCAACTACTGGCGCGATAAGTTGGAAGATGAGCGCTACAAACCAGGTGCTGTCAAGAATTTCTTAGAATTAGCTAAATCTATAGAAATTAAGACAGTTACCTTTACACCAGTCAGCACTGCCAACATCCAAATTCCCGATACAACTCGGAATGACACACCCCAAGGGATTCCCCTCTCCGTAAGTCCTAGCGCTAATTTCCCCGTGCGGTAAGTTGCCGACCAACTTCTTTGTAACCGGAGATTTTCACAATGGCATTACCTTTACTCGACTACAAACCCACAACTCAAAATCAACGAGTTCTGAGTTTTGGGACGGCTGATATTAATGAGGATACCCCTTACATCTACCGTTTGGAAAATGCCAATTCTCCCAGTGAAATGGAAGAAATGATTTGGGCTGCATATCGCCAAGTTTTCAACGAACAAGAAATTCTCAAGTTCAATAGACAAATTGGTTTAGAAACCCAACTCAAAAATCGGTCAATCACGGTTAAGGATTTTATACGCGGTTTAGCCAAATCAGAGCGCTTTTATCAGCTAGTTGTGACACCAAATAACAACTATCGCCTGGTGGAAATGTGTCTCAAGCGGCTATTGGGACGCTCTCCCTATAACGAAGACGAAAAAATTGCTTGGTCAATTGTTATTGCTAGCAAAGGTTGGGGAGGATTTGTTGATGCTTTGCTTGATAGTGATGAGTATCAGCAAGCCTTTGGTGATTACACCGTACCCTACCAACGTAAACGGTTGACCACAGACAGACCATTCAGCTTTACACCCCGTTATGGTGCTGATTATCGAGATAGAGCAGGTATCCTTAGACCAGGCGGTTATGCTACCAACTGGTACAGAAAGTCCAATCCTAATTATGATGGCATGGCAATATTAGCTGTATTGCTGGTCTTCAGCGCAGGATTAACTTTCCTATTCATCCTAAATTGGTTGGGATATCAGCTCTAGCGACTGACCTAATGCGGGAAAATAAGTAAAGCATGAAGGAGGGTTTTGAGAAATCAAACCTCTTTCAATTGCAACAGCTAGCTGTTTAACTTGTTAATAAGGGGAATACTCAGCATGGCACTGCCATTACTTTCATATAAACCAAGCTCTCAAAATCATCGGGTAAAAAGCTTCGGTATAGCTGACCAAAACGAAGATACACCATACATCTATCGCATCGAAGATGTCAGTTCCTTTACTGATATTCAAAACATCATTTGGGCGGCTTACCGCCAAGTTTTCAGCGAACATGAAATTCTCAAATTTAACCGCCAAAAAACTTTAGAATCTCAGCTGAAAAACGGTTCTATTTCTGTACGTGACTTCATTCGTGGGTTAGCTAAATCTGAAGCCTTCTACCGCCTAGTTGTTTCCGTTAACAACAACTACCGCCTAGTTGACATCGCCCTCAAACGTCTGTTGGGTCGTTCTGCTTACAACAAAGAAGAAGAAATCGCTTGGTCTATTGTTATCGGGACTAAAGGTTTTAGCGGTTTTGTTGATGCACTCATCGACAGCGAAGAGTACACCCAAAACTTTGGCGAAAACATCGTACCTTACCAACGCAAACGGATGGAAGGTCGTCCCCACAACTTGGTAACACCCCGCTACGGCGAAGACTTCCAAGAAAAAGCAGGTACAGTCCAAACCGACTGGCGCTTCACCTTGGACAAATTCTACAGCCGCAAGTACCAAGAAAAACAACTCCGCGAAGGCGATCCTCGCAAGTTTGCAGACTTGGCTGCGTCAGTTAATACCCAAGGTAACTACGCACAGAAAATCTCTGCTTTTGATATCGATTATCTCAATGCAGTGCCATACCGTGGCAGACGTTAAGATTAAATATCTGACGGTCTGAATTTAATACTGGGTCTAGTTTTTGCGTTGATGTGACGAAAAGATGATAGTTTCTCTGTTATCTAGGCGTTACATTGGGTGGAAGCTAGACCCAGTAGCTTTTTAGGCTATTGCAGGGGACAGGGCTAAAAAGAAACTCGTTACATTACGTGAACAGTTTAAAGCCTTTAATGTGGTTCAGATCTACTTGAGGACATGGGTATTATCGAGAAGCAGAGAAATCCGAGAAGCAGGATAAGAATTGAGCGAAGTCAAAAGCCGTGAATAGTTTTCTAGATATAAATTTTTGAACTAATCAAAAAATTAGTCAATTGATGAAATATTTTTATTAGTTGTTCCAACTGTCTGAAATTCCCTTGCTTTTTTATCAGAATTCTGAAATATTAAAAAAGATTAAGTCTAGTTTTTAGACCTAATTAGTTGGTCTAATCAGAAAATGTATAGAGTAAGGTGAGCAATTTAACTATGTAGATAAATGCTTATCTTTTCTCTAGCAAATATTATTGATATTTGCTCAAGCATTGATAATTTTTTATAGACCCTAAATTAAGCCTGCTTAAATCTTATCTTTAGCCATCAATAAGTTTCAAGGAATAACTCTGTTACTAAAGAGTTATTTTTGGCTAAATCAAAATTGCAAAAACTGATTTTGGAGTATAAATAAAATGAAAAGCCTGCTCGCTAAAGTTTCCCTTACATTTACTATAGTTGCTGCAAGCCTTAGCCTGAGTAGTAATAAGAGTTTAGCTGGACTCATCACGACATTAACTGATATCTTTCAAATCAATGATACAAGCAAATGGCCTGGCTTAAGATTCATAGGATTAACTTCAAAAAATACTCTTGTAAATATAGCTCCGAGTGGATTTGTTCAAGTAATTTCAGTTAAAGGAATTGACGGCAAATTACAAGGCATTGATTTCCGCCCAGCTAACGGTCTACTTTACGGTGTTACAGATACTGATAATCTATACAAGATTAACTATACAACTGGTCAGGCTACGTTTGTAAGCAAACTATCTAGCAGCTTCGATGGTGGTTTTCAATCAGGGTTTGATTTCAATCCTGTACCAAACCTCTTACGGATAGTAGGTAGCAATGACCAAAATTTCCGTACCAATGTAGACACTGGTGCAGTTACTGTCGATCAACCTTTAGCTTACGCCAGCGATGATATCAACGCTGGGGTTAACCCAAATATTAGCTCTGCCGCTTACACCAATTCGGTTGCTGGAGCGACTACAACTCAACTTTTTGGTATTGACTACGATCTTGATGTATTAGTATTGCAAAACCCACCAAATAATGGTGTTCTCAGAACAATTGGCAAGCTTGGTGTTAACTTTGCACCTACAAGCGGATTCGATATTTTCACAGATGCACAAGGTAACAATAGTGCCTATGCACTGTCTGGTTCAGTTCTTTACAGTATTAATCTATCTACTGGCACTGCAACTGCCATTGCCAATGTACCTGAAGGTACGTTCATTGGTTTAGCTGTCATATCTCAGTAAACAGTGAACAGTTATCAGTTATCAGTTAAATACGTTGGTGAAACACCACAGCAATTGGTGGAAGGCGTAGGGAGGCTCTTCTTTATCCCCCACTATACGCCGTCAGGACTGATAACTGATTTAATTTTTTCGACCAGTAACAAAAAAAATTAAATGTTCGTACCAGACACCTTGTTCTGTCGCTTTCGCCTCAACTTCTCGCCGATATTCTGCTTTCAATTCTTCCATCTGCGCTGATGACAGATTTAATAAGGGATTTTCTTTAGGGTGGAACCATCCGCCATTCCATGCTTTAGCTTGCTCAAGGCTGCGGTAGAAGCCGAATTGTTGAGTTTTTAGCTCAATATCTTCAAAACCAGCCGTTTGCATTAGCTCATGGCACTTTTCGATAGTACCAGTTGACTCATTAATATTACTAAGTGAAATACCATTCTTGGCACAAGCGCTAATAATAGTTGGGGCATCACATGACTCTTCAGAACAACAAGAAAACCCCACTATTCCGCCTTTTTTGAGATACCGATACCATTTACTTAAAGCAGCAGGAATATCTTGGAAATAGACTATGGCTGTAGAACAAAGAATAACATCAAAACTTTCATCTTCAAAGTTAACATACTCTACATCTGCTTTAATTAATTCGATGTTTTGCAGACCTAATTTATTAATCTTATCTTGGGCTTGAGCAAGCATTCCTGAAGAAAAGTCTACAGCGATGACTTTGCCAGTAGAACCAACGATTTCAGCAGATGAGATCGCCATAATACCTGTCCCAGTCGCCAAGTCCAATACTTGTTGTCCACTTTGTAGGGGAATTAGGTCTAATAAAGGCAGAGCGCGACTAATTGTATAATCATTGTCATAACTGGTTCTACTGTTGAAAAATTTGATTACTTCTGTCTTATAAGTTTGCTCGTACTGTTGATTATCCATTAAATCATCCTACAAATAAGCAACCCATCATTTCTACTAGCCACTAATATTATTCAGCGTCATCCAGGCGAAAATTGTGAGAATTTTTTAGTATAAAATTCCCGTTCTCTTTAATTAAGTCACCCGTGCAGTAAACTGGTAGGCGTTCTTGATAAGCCTTTAGTGCCAGGATATGCGTAACTAAAATCTTCTTTTTGGGTATTAAGACTCATTCTTGAAAAAAAGGATTTTGCGTATCTAATATCTGATGAACATGATTAATTGTTCAATTTCAGCTTGCATATTGTCTCTGGCTGCTTGTTCTGATTTCTCATACATTAGCGGCGTGAAATATATACGCTGTCTTTGCAAAAGTTTTTCTAAAACTTTTGTCCGTCCCTTAATATAATCACTTTCTGATACCCAAGCATATTCTTGACGGATAGCATGGGCATATTCTTGATAATCAACAGCGTTAGCAGCTAAAATCGCCAAATCTGCATCTAGTAACACTTGGCTATCAATATCATCTGCTAAGTGGTGTTTGGTATTGAGGATGAGACGCTGCACATTGGTTATACAACTGGTAGGAATACCCAAACTATAAAGTACCTCACCAGCATAGTCAGCACTCTTTTCTTCATTATCTTGAGCTTGAGTGTTATACACTACATCATGAAACCAAGCTGCAAGTTTTACCACCGCTAATTCTTGAGTGTATGTTTCCAAGAGTTGAACTGTATTCAGGACATAATCAATATGTTGGATTGTATGGTAGTGGCGACCAAAAGCAGAGTATGCTTCAACTAATTGGACAAAGATCGCCTCAAGCTTTAACTGGTTAACTTCAAAAGGTTGGAGTGTGTTTTGCCAGCGATTAAATAAGAGATATGTAATTTTGTTTGTCAGCATATTGGTTAAGTTTGCATCTTGCGGACGCATACAGGGGCTGGGAAGAGTTTAATATAATTCACGTTAATATGATAATTAGTACAAGCAAGACTGGAAAATTCTTAAACAGTTAACTTTTTTGCAGCAATAATTATAGGTACTATCTGTTATGCAAGTAGCAACCCAAAAGCGCTTATATACCCCTGAAGAATATTTAGAACTAGAAAAAAAAGCTGAGTTTAAAAGTGAATATCGTGATGGAGAAATTATCCCTATGACTGGTGGTACTACTAATCATAATAAGATTGCTTTTAATTTTGCCTTTGCTTTAAAATCTGCCTTGCGTGGTCAAAAATATGAAATATATATTGCTGATGTGCGTTTATGGATACCCCGTCATCGACAGTACACTTATCCTGATGTGATGTTAATTCAGGGTGAGCCAGCTTATACGGGAACAAATACGACTACTGTGATGAACCCATCGTTAATAGTGGAAGTTTTATCGAAATCAACCAAAAATTATGACCAAGGAGATAAGTTTCTTTACTATCGCTCGATCCCAGAATTTCAAGAATATATTTTAATTGACCAATATGAATATCGGGTGATGCAATATGTAAAAACATCAACTGGTCAATGGTTATTTACGGAATTAGAAGGTGAGTCTGCTAATTTACCACTTCAGACGGTTAGTTTACAAATTTCATTACTTGAGCTTTATGAGCAAGTTAGTTTTAACGAAAGTGGTGATGAGGAATAATGATTTTTGACTTTATATTTATGAAATATTCAAAGCTATTGCACTCGACCTAGATAAATGAAGAGATGCGATCGCTCTTTAGTAATGAAAAGTAAACTTACGCCTCAGTCTCACTCAGTAGATACTCTGTTACCAATATACTTAGTTATATTTACGCATAAAATAGGCATGGCTTAAGGAATCTCCCGTATAAAGGGGCAAAACTATCAGTCCAATAAGCCCATGTTCGCAATTTAACCTTCTGTCAATATTATTTAGCTGATACTTTTGGAAATGTTTTGAATTATTTATGTATGGTGACAATAAAATTGACGAGTCACAATAGAAAGCACGGACTTTACAAGTCTGAAGTTGACTCAGGAGTTCCTATCAGTGGTATTACAAGTACAAACAAGCACCTACGAAGCGAAAACTCAAGAAATCGCTAGACAATTATTAGCAGCAACTCAAGAAAATCGTTCATTTCTTGCTTCTTTGCGCGATCAAATGCGCTGGGATGATAAATTGCTGGCTTGGGCGATGAGTAACCCCGGTTTACGAGTACAATTATTCAGGTTTATCGATACTCTGCCGGCATTACATAGTAAAGCGGAAATTGCTTCACATTTACAAGAATATTTGGGCGATGAATCTGTTGAACTTCCCGCCGCTTTAAAGGGGATGCTGAATTTTGCTAATCCTGATTCTATGCCAGGACAGGTGGCTGCAACTACCGTATCTACAGCAGTTGAGACTTTAGCACATAAATATATTGCTGGAGAAAATATTGGACAAGTTATTAAGACTGTTGAAAGACTGCGAAAGGAAAAAATGGCTTTCACCATTGACTTACTTGGTGAGGCGGTAATTACAGAAACTGAGGCGCAATCTTATCTAGAACGCTATCAAGAATTAATTACTCAATTAACAGAAGCATCTAAGCGTTGGGGTAATATTGGGGCTATTGATGAAGCAGACGGCGAACAGTTACCAAAAGTCCAGGTTTCTGTTAAGTTAACGGCGTTTTATTCCCAATTTGACCCTTTAGATGCTCAGGGTAGTGAACAGAGAGTTAGCGATCGCATCCGCATTTTATTACGTCATGCTAAAAACTTGGGCGCAGCTATCCATTTTGATATGGAACAGTATGCTTATAAAGACTTAACTCTAAATATTTTGCAAAAAATCTTATTAGAAGATGAGTTTCGTCAACGTACAGATATTGGCATTACGATCCAAGCATACTTACGTGATAGTGAAAATGATGCTAGAAATGCGATCGCTTGGTTGAAACAGCGTGGTTATCCTTTAACAATTCGCTTGGTAAAAGGCGCATATTGGGATCAGGAAACTATTAAAGCAGCACAAAAACACTGGTCGCAGCCTGTATTTAATGATAAAGCGGCAACTGATGCCAATTTTGAAGCAATAACTCAGTTATTGTTGGAAAATCATCAGTATGTTTATTCTGCCATTGGTAGCCATAATGTGCGATCGCAATCTTTGGCTATGGCGATCGCCGAAACTTTGAATGTCCCCCGGCGGCGGTTTGAAATGCAGGTGCTTTACGGGATGGGGGATAAGTTGGCGAAGGCTTTGGTTGATCGTGGGTATCGGGTGAGGGTTTACTGTCCTTATGGTGAATTATTGCCGGGGATGGCTTATCTGATTCGGCGGTTGTTGGAAAATACGGCGAATAGTTCTTTTTTACGGCAGAATTTGGAGAATAAGCCAGTGGAGGAATTGCTAGCTGCGCCGAATATAGATTTAGCTCACGCAAAGACGCAGAGACACAAAGAGGAAGAGGAAGGTTTTGTCGGGGCGGCGGATACTGATTTTGCGGAGGAGGAAGAGAGGAAGGAGGCGGTGCAGGCTTTTACAAAGGTGCGTGGGGAGTTAGGAAAGACTTACTTACCTTTGATTAATGGGGAGTATGTACAGACTGCTGAGGTGATTGATTCTGTTAATCCTTCTAATTTTAGTCAGGTAATTGGCAAGGTTGGGTTAATTACGGTGGAACAGGCGGAAGCGGCGATGCAGGCGGCTAAGGCGGCGTTTCCTGGTTGGCGACGGACTCCGGTGAAGCAACGGGCGGATATTTTGCGTCGGGCGGCTGATTTGATGGAACAGCGCCGGGCGGAACTGTCGGCTTGGATAGTTTTGGAGGTGGGTAAGCCTGTTAAGGAAGCAGATGCTGAGGTTTCGGAGGCGATAGATTTTTGTCGCTACTACGCCGAGGAGATGGAAAGGTTATATCAAGGTATAAATTATGATGTACCTGGGGAAACAAATCGTTATATCTACCAGCCACGCGGCATTGCGGTGGTGATTTCTCCTTGGAATTTCCCTCTAGCGATCGCCTGTGGTATGACTGTTGCCGCCTTGGTAACAGGCAATTGTACTCTGCTTAAGCCTGCGGAAACTTCTTCTGTCATCACCGCTAAACTCACGGAAATTTTGATAGAGGCTGGCATTCCTCAAGGTGTATTTCAATACGTACCCGGTAAGGGTTCGCAAGTTGGCGCTTATTTAGTAAGTCATCCTGACACTCATCTAATTGCTTTTACTGGTTCTCAGGAAGTTGGTTGTCGTATTTATGCTGAAGCAGCTACCCTCAAGCCTTTACAAAAGCACATGAAGCGAGTAATTGCGGAGATGGGCGGGAAAAATGCTATCATTGTAGATGAAAGTGCTGATTTAGACCAAGCCGTTGTTGGGGTGGTACAGTCAGCCTTTGGTTACAGTGGGCAAAAATGTTCTGCTTGTTCGCGGGTGGTGGTAGTGGAAGCCATCTATGATGCTTTTGTGCGGCGAGTGGTGGAAGCTACGAAATCTCTGAATATTGGTGAGGCGGAGTTACCAAGTACCCAAGTCGGCCCGGTAATCGATGCTAATGCCCGCGATCGCATCCGCGAGTATATTGAAAAGGGTAAGGCAGAATCTCAGGTGGCGTTAGAGTTAAGCGCACCTGAACATGGTTATTTTATCGGCCCAGTTATCTTTAGCGAAGTTCCACCCAATGGGACAATAGCCCAACAAGAGATTTTTGGCCCTGTCTTGGCGGTAATTAAAGCCAAGGATTTTACCCAAGCTTTAGCAATTGCTAATGGTACTGACTACGCCTTGACTGGGGGAATATATTCCCGTACACCTTCCCACATTCAACAGGCACAAGAAGAATTTGAAGTCGGCAACTTATATATCAACCGTAACATTACGGGGGCGATCGTTGGTAGACAGCCCTTTGGTGGCTTTAAACTTTCTGGTGTCGGTTCCAAAGCCGGCGGCCCAGATTATCTGTTGCAGTTTCTAGAACCAAGGACAATTACAGAAAACATCCAACGCCAAGGCTTTGCACCAATTGAAGGTGTAGATTAAGCTATATAAATAGCTGGGGCATTTGCCTCAGCTATTTACAAATCATGAGAACTTCTGATGTCAGGTGTCATCATTAGAGTTGCTAAAATACCAGAAGAATTTCCGGCGATCGCCGCAATTAGAAAAACTGTATTTCAGGAAGAACAAGGAGTGGATACTACTTTAGAATTTGACGGTAAAGATGATATCTGCCAGCATTTAATCGCTTACTTAAATAGACAAGCTGTAGGTACTGCCAGAATTAGATATTTGGATGATCAGACCGTCAAAATAGAAAGATTGGCTGTTTTATCCCTAGCTAGAGGTCAAGGTATAGGTCAAAAAATTATGGAACAAGCCTTAGAACTTATAGCTAAGAAAAATATTACTGAAGTAATAGTTCATGCCCAAGTATACATTAAATCTTTGTATGATAAATTAGGTTTTATTCAAGTAGGTGAAATATTTGCAGAAGCTAGCATTCCTCATATAGAAATGAAAAAGAAAATCTAACTTTAAATACTAAAAATACTACAAAAAATTAATTCATCAAGATAGATATGATTTGATGTATAAAAAATTAGTCTTAAAATGTATATGAAGTTTCTCAATCTACCGAGTTACTAAGTAGAAATCCTCCGCGTTCCTCTGCGTTTAAAAAGAATAACTCTGTACCTCACGTACTCAAAAATTGCCAAAGAGATTGAAACATAGAGTATTCAACCTTGTCCCCTATCACCTCTCCACATTTGTTAAAAAACCTACTAGTGAGTTAAATTAAGTATAAACTGGAAAAAGCGTAAGTTCTTGAAAGTAAGCCACCGTTTGCAAGCAACAGAAATTAAAGACAAACTCAATTCCCTGATAGAACAGGCATCATCCATAGATCCTAACTTAGCCAGGAGATTGAGTGAAATTAATCGCTGGGTAAAAAATATTAAGCCGGGTTCGCTGACGGCGAAACCATACGTCTTAGCATTTCTTTTAGAGGTAATTACTGACTCTACCATTTGGCTGATAATTCAATCTTTACCTTCACAAGAAGAAAAACAAGCCAAATTCGAGCAAATGACAGCTAACGAGCGATATTGGTATGGTTATCTGTTTCCCAAATGGATTGATGCTAGTGACTCCAAATTCTACATTTGGAAACAAAAATTGATGGCGGGAAACTTTAATCAAGTCGATGATGATATCATTAAAGCTATAGCGCAAGATATTGCTAATCGAGACGGGAGTTTTTGGCAGCGCTATATTGCAGACCTTTCTATGGCCACTGATTTAATTGTTAGTAATCATAACCAACAACCCTTGTGTATTCAAGTGACTAGTGTTAGTAAAGAATTGCACCAGCAGAAATGCCAAGCTTGGGAGAACACATTGCGATCGTGGGAAATCAAAAGAGGATTGTTTTTAAGTTACAACCCTCAAGATGCCAATTTTGTTAATCAGTTAGTCAACATAGCACTATATAACAGTGACTATCTTGCAGGTGGCAAATATTTAAATTTTTCTTAATTTTACAGCCTTTCCTAATCTGTTGAGGTACAAATTTATCTGCGTTCATCTGCGTTCATCTGCGTTTAATTATTCTTACCTGTACCTCACTGGATCAAGAAAAGCTATATTAAAAAATCTGCTATTCCAAATTTCCGTTTTCACCTATTAATTTATCTGCTAATCACAGCTTGATATGGCTAACCACAAAGAAACCAATAGCTACAATAGTCAGGTGGACGAATTTACACAAACATTAGCAACAGCCAGAGAAATGCAGCAAGACTGGCTAAAATATGGAATTAATTATGTACATATTTACATTGAAGATGTTGATAGTGACTGGTTAGAAGCATGGAGAGAGGAAGAAATTTTTACTAGTTTTATACTAGATAAGATTAAAGAATTTTTAGTCAGTGATGATGTTGTAGCGCAGAGATTAAGGCAGCATTTAGGAGAGCGATCGCTATTTGAAATAGCAGTTAACCTAGAGGAATGTTGGCAAATTCCTTCAAAAGATGAGAGGTTAACTGCTGTGAAACATCTGTTAGCAGATTCTCAGACATCTGAGATAGAAATATCTGATTTAGTAGATAGCCTGTTGCAAAGAATATCAGAGATTTTGTAGCTAATAATTAGCGGATAGGTACAGCTTGTAACTGCTGTACATGGTTTTTAAATATATACCATGTTTGATTTGTCCGATTACAAGGTAATGGTCTATCAAAAGTCACTGTATAGTAATCTCTAAGTCTTTCAACCCGATTCCCTTCACGGTACTCGGCATTATTATTTCTATTATCGTTAATAGTAGTGACAAAAAACTTTTCGCCTGTTCTAACTCCACATTTTTTGTTATTGTCTGTAATTTCGGTTGACTGGCGAAACCAATTTTCTTGCAACTTAAAAGTTGTACCCCCAGAAACCGTTACCCTTAAAATTCTGATAACAGGGGTACTCGTAGTCTGGGGATAAGCGGCGTTAGGAATCATTACGCCTAATGATGTTGCTACAATACCTAAGCAAGAAATTAATTTTTTGGGATGCAGCCTGGCTTTATTAGTAGACATTGAGACTAACCTAAATCTTACGTATTGCGGATATTGTGTATTGCATGATTTTACACTAGCATCGACATTACTTAGATATGTCAAATGCTGTAATCTATAAAAAATCATTTCTGTCGCTACAAGACTACAAAAAATTTATACATCTTTCCGGAGTTTCCCTATTGGACTTTTTCGGTATTGTATAAGAACTTGGAAGCAGTGATTTAAGCAAAATCCCATGCAAAGTTCATCCCCAGCAGCAGAAATCTCTAAGGAGTTGGTTCACGTTCAAACCAGCACAGTTTTTGCCCTATTACCGAACCTTTCCCTAATTTCTATTGGTAAACCTAATGAACAAAAGCCCCCAGATATTGATGTTTCTGGTTTACCAAATTCTGATGTAGTTTCCCGCATTCACGCGCAAATCTGGATAAGTGGGGATGAATATTACATAACAGATTTAGGTAGTTCTAATGGTACTTACGTTAACGGGGTGAAACTGCAACCTAAAGTTTTTTGTACCTTAAACCCTGGAGATACAATTGCACTTGGGCAAGGAGATAAGGTAACTTTTTTGTTTAGAGTCAAGCAAAGTAGTACATCTGCTACAGCTAACACTACACCAAACTCTGCACCAACTAGGATTACATCACCTACAACTAGCCAAAATAGGGAAGGTGAAGTAGCCTTAGCCAATAAGTTAATTGGTATAGGTTTGATACTAGCAGGTGTGACATTTTTTAGCACAAGCCTTTATGTGAGCATATATTTTTTTAGTACACCGGGAATTTTACTGGGTACATCTGGTGTAATAGCGCTCAACTGGGGCGGACGTGATAATCGGATACTAGGCTGGGTGTTGATAGGTATAGGAATTGCTTTGTTTATTGGTAGTGGTGTAGTTGTTAGTTCAGTTTCACTGATTCCCATGCTGATTTCATTCGCTGTTATCACCTGCGGTATTCAATTGTTGAGGACAGGGAAGGTGTTTAATTTTGATCCGCTTACATTCCAGCAAGGAATTAAAAAGTAAAAAATATTGTGCTTAAGCAGATGGTGATTTTGGCGATCGCATTGGCACTTGCCAGAAACAAATATTCTTAGCTAAAACTATTTAAGGTGGGCATTGCCCACCCTACAGCCATTTCTATTTACATTTTCTAATTAATCAGGACTTACGCAAGTGTCACAATTGGTGGTTGGTGCGTGACGCTACAAGTCTCATGACTACGTTCAAATATTATCGCTCCTCACACACCCTACAGAAAAAATATGCCAGTTGCGTAAGTCCTATTAATATAGAAATACTAACTAGGTAATTGCTTTTTCAGTGCATTTAACCCCGCCCAGCGTTTATCAACCGCTTGGTCTGAACCTTCAGCACTATTACTAGCTAAAATGCCCGGACAATTAATATCACATAATTGGCGTTGGGGTATTGCTAAACACATTTGTTCATACAACCATTCACTGGGATAAAAGTAACCATTTGGGGATAAGGTTTCTACTAAATCCTCCATAGCTACTTCCCGTTCTAAAGGAAGGTCTTGCTCTTGCTCAACAGCATCATCTAACCAGATAACTTCTTGAGTATCCAACCCCAAGCGATGATTATATTGCTGTAAGCAGCGATTGCAGGTACAAGTAATAATTGCTTCCGCCTGGGCCGACACTTGCAGGTAATTACCATGATGCTGTACGCGGACGCGACCGCGAACTGGTGTCAATGTCTCTAGTCCTGGCAAAAACTCTTTAACTTGAACTTCCTCTGTCCGCTCCGGGGCTTTAGTTAGCTGCGGAATAAAAATTGCGTCCATAGGATCTGTAAAACATCATTACAAAAATTTATGATAGCTATCAGCAAAACTGCTGATAAACCATTTTAAGTTTAGCTTTTAAAAAGAATAAATATGAATAGGGATTAGTAATTGGGGACTGAGGATTGGGTAAATTTTCTCATCTGTTACCCCTAGCCTCTAGCCTCTACCCCCCTAACCCCTCACAATTCATCTACAGCCGGACGAACAACTAAATGACGATGAGGTTCTTTACCACGGCTAAAGGTTTCTAAATCATCAAAGTCTTTTAAGAAGGTATGCACTAAACGCCTTTCCGCAGAACTGAGGGATTGAATTTCCACTTCTTGACCTGTAGCACGGACTTGTTCGGCGGCTGTTTCGGCTATTTCTCTAATTTCCGCTTGTCTTTTGACTCGATAACCATTCAACTCCACGGTGTAGGAAGCTTGTCCTTCATGGGGTTGATTGATGTTAAGGGTAGAATTAGCTAGATATTGAATTGCGTCCAATACAGAGCCATCAGCACCTATTAAAGTAAGAATTTGCTCTGGCTTTAAGTTGGTTTCGTCAATTGTCAACCAGTAACCGTCTGTTTCTTGGGAATCATCATCGTGAGATTGGGGAGTTTCTAAACTACCGTGAATCTCAGCTGATATCCCAGTGAGTTCCAGCAGTGATTTTAGCCACTGCTGACCTCGCTGCATGGGATTGTTGCTCATCTATCAACCTGTGGTCTTTTTCTTGGAACTTTTTGGCTCAAAAGGTAATGTCTTTTGTTCAGCCACCGCTTGTTTTTCTTGAGTTTCTACGATTTTTTGTAGTTCCTCTGGTAAAGGTTCGCGGGAGAGAATGTAAGTCTGTAAAGTTTGGAAGACGTTACCAATCACCATGTACATAAGTACACCAGCCGGCAAGGGGAAGAACAAAAACATCCCAGAAAAGATGACAGGGGTAATTTTGTTGACTGTATCCTGTTGCGGATTTCCACCACTAGAGTTCTGCCCGGAAAGCACTTGGCTCACGTAAAGGCTGATACCAAAGAAGACAATCATCGCCACAATATCCCAGTGGACTGTGCCATCGGGGTCAATTGCGCCGACTCTACCTAAAGCATCAATGAACAAGAAGCCTTTATCGGCTGCTAATCCAGGTATTGTACCTTGAATGGTGACATCGCCCGGCTGTAAGGCTTCTATATTGCCCTCAGCGTCGATTTTAATTCTGTCTTCACCCTTGGTAATTTTCCAGTCGGGATAAAGTTTTGTGTCTGGGTGTTCTGCTAACAGGACGGAAAATGGTTTGCCTTCCAGAGTCTGATACTGAATCTTAGTTTTTTCGCCTACAGCTAACTTATTACCGCCAGGGAGGATGGCTGTAACTTTGGTATGTTCTCCATCGGCAATATAAATATTTTGCGGAGCCGTGGCGAAGGCTTGGGGTTGAATACGTTCGATTTGTTCGGCGGGAAAGATTTGCAGGTTAACGGAGTAATTAACGCCAGCAAAAGGTGAACCGCGTAAGGTGGCAAACAACGCCAACAGAACTGGCATTTGCAGCAATAATGGTAAACATCCGGCTAAGGGGTTGCCAAACTCCTTCTGCACGTTGAGCATTTCTTCTTGCTGCTTTTGCGGATCGTCTTTATAGCGCTCTTTGATTTCTGCCATCCGCTTCTGCATTAGAGGTTGCACAATTCGCATTTTCCGCATATTGCGAATTTGACCAGCACTCAGGGGATAGAGCGCGAAGCGGATTATCAATGTTAAAGCAACGATCGCCAATCCATAGCTCGGCACTACGCTATAGAAAAAGTCTATGATCGGCAACATTACGTTGTTCGAGAGAAACCCGATACCAAAATCCATTATTCTGACTTCAACCTGAGCTACTGTAAACTGAACTGAATCTAATTTATCTAAATAGTGATGACTATGGGACTATCTTCTGCTACGGATAGCCGCACAGAGAAATCGGGAGATGGGGGAGTGGAGTAGAAGACATATATTAAAGTATTAATACTTATCTTGTCTCCCTCATCCCCCGGTTGGTGAGCGTAGTCGAACCACATCCCCCTCATCCCTCTCATCTCTTCCACCCCCTACTTAGCAGTATATTGAGGATTTCTGGCTGCTACTTTTTCGTTAATGTAGTCATAAACTTGGCGGAATTTGGGAACAGCCCGCAATTCTAAACGACTACCATTTCTTAAAGTAATTACCATGTCTCCCCAGATACCGATACCACGAGGAACTATCACTACTTTGGTAATTTCTGAATAAATTATGTCTGAGCGATCGCGTCCCATCCAACCACCCATCACAGATATTCTGCGATCGGTGATGCGATAGCGTAACCATAATGCTCTGATAATCGCCCCAACTGTTAAGGGAATACCCACTACAGTTAGTCCAATTAGTATACTCAAAATCAAATCCCCAACGTGGGGGCCGCCTTCATAATAAACTTCTTCACGAATGCCCATTGAGTACCTCAGTTTGTGCCAACAACTGCTCTAATTCTTGCAGAAATTGTTGGCTTACGCACTTAGTTTCTGCGGCTGCTGGCTTGACAATTACCACTAATTTCCATCCTGGTGCTAATTTCGGCAATAGTTGCCCAATTGCCGCCGTTATTTGCCTTTTTAAGCGATTACGCACCACCGCTTTTTTACTAACTTTGGTACTGATCGAAACACCAATAAGTGTACTCAGTTGTGTTTTGCTGGCAGTATCCAAAGAAGAACTGTTAGCAGAGGACGGTTTTAATGCTCGCAATGTGAAATTGGCACTATGTCGTCTCAGCCCTTCTCGGAAAACTGCCTGAAAATCTTGCCGGGATTTTAATCGGTTTGCTTTGGGCAATGCCACAGCTAGTCTTTACGCCTAAAATACCCTACACACTTAAACGATAACGTCCTCTCTTTCTTCTGGCTCTGATGACGTTTCTGCCATCTGGAGTCCGCATTCTGGCACGAAACCCAGAAGTCCTTTTTCTCTTACGGTTAGTCCCTCCAAGGGTTCTCTGCATAGTCTTGTCCTCTTAAGCGATTTCTATAAAAAGTCACAATCTATAATTTTATCACCAAATAATAGCATTGGAAATCTATCTGGCAACTTACGACTAATGAAGTATTGACCAAAATATTTGCTCAAGTTAACTTCTAGTCATAAATATATTAGGTAATTATTAACACCTGAAGAAATTGATGGCGCAAAGATCGGCTGTCTAAGCTTGGATAACTTCTGGGTTTTAATTAGGTTTTTTAACGCAAAAATTCTGCTTTATTACACAAATGTCTTTTATAACTCAGTTCAGAAATATTTTTCACGCTGTTGTAACTAGTACAGCTACTGCAATACTAGTTGCTAGTACATCGAGTATTGCTCAAGCAGCTATTTTTACTTACAGGTACACTGGTGTTGTGACACAACTGTATGGAGGTGGTCAGTTGCTACCACTTGACGCAGACCTTAACGGTACTAAAGTAGGAGATCAAGTCAGTGGTAGCTATAGCTATGACGATAGTTTAGCAGCACCTGGTTATGAGGGTTTTGCTCTTTTGACAGAGTTTACATACATACGGCAACAAAGTAACGGTGAGGTCGATATTCGAACTTTGGATAATCTGCTTGGGCAGAGGACAAATGGCATTATTAATTTAGAAACTGGGGAATTTTTTGTTGGAGTTATTCTCCGAGAGGGTGATCCATTTATTCGAGGAGGAGTGTCACTGCAACAAGGTGTTTTGTATTCCAGCGTGCAGAATACTGCTGTTGCTTCTACTTTCGAGCCACTGCTTGCTTCGGCTCCTGAAACTGTACCAGAGTATTCTTCTACGTTGGCATTACTAGCTCTAAGTATAGGGGCAATATTTTTACGGTCTCGCCCTGTATATTAAGGTATAGGGGCAGGCTCAAGAACTCGCTATTTACAATTATTGATAATATTCAATAGTCAAAAGTTCAGATTTGATGTGAACTTTTGACTATTGATTAGGAACTAATTGATACTTAAAATCCAGGTTCCTAAGTAGCGTAGTAAAGGGACATCTCCCGGTGCGAGAATTTGGCAGTTGAAATAATATGTGCCACCAAATGCTGGGTTACGTACATTAGAAAGGATTAATTCTACTCCGCTACCTGCTGGTATTGGCTCTTCAGGAAAGATTTCCAGTATCCGAGCTTCTCGATCCCACTTTACTTCAGATACAGGAACTCTTTTACCTTTAACTTGTATTTCGATATCTTTAGTATCAAAAGTGCCTTTGTAATAATCAGGGTAAGTAATAGCAAATTGTGCTGCTGCTAATTTCATTTTTTGAGCAGGAATCCTCAATCTGTACCTATCCCAAGCATTACTTTGTCCACCGAAATCTAAGCGAAAGGGTAGCTGATTTTCGCTTTTTACACCACTAAACAGTGTAAATCCTGGTAAACTCTGTGCCAAGGAGACAGTTGGCACAGCAGCTATTACACATCCAGTAACTGCTAAAGCTGAAAGTAAACGTCTCATAGTTAGGCTCCTCCACCAAATGATGTTTTTGTTATACATATCACAGGACTTACAGACAAAAGCGCTCAATCAAGATTTTAAGTAAGGGTGCAGTTAGCTTTGGCTTGTGTGATACACATTAGACGTTCAGTGGAGGCAAAAAGTGCCTTTTTTCTAAAATCACAACTTTTGGTAGAAACACTGGGGTCTAAAGTCAATAGAAACACTGTTAGTAGATGATTTTGTTTCTAAATATGTACAAGTGTATCTTAATTTAGGTAGTTTGTTATAAAAATTGAGCTATCAAAATAGCGATCGCCTGTTAAATTGAGATACATTAGTAAAAATAAGCTCGAATCACATCAATAATCATTCTAAAAATAGCAGGACATTTGTTAGAAAAATATTAGTCACGAAAATTCATAAATTAGCTGATGATTGCGGTATATAAAAGAAAAGAAATGTAAAAATTTTGCAATCCCGAAAATAAGCTAAAGACTAAAAAGAAAAATTGGGCTATCAAAATAGAATTTACAATATGTAAGCGATTGGCAGCTATCAGCAATTGGGACATTTGCCAGATGCTCAGTTAAACTCTTTCTCCGGCATCGCCCGTCAGAATCAAGGGTAAAGCTCAAGTTTCATTACAGAGGAAATCAATTGTGCATAGTTTTTAGTAAGAGCTATGAATTAATGATATTCCCCATAAGAAAAGTTGCAGTTTGTGCAGAGATTAGGTATTTATCTTCAGGAGATTTCATGAGAATAGCAGTTGCTAAAGAAATTGAAGTGTGTGAACGGCGTGTAGCCTTAAATCCTGACACCGTGGCTAGATTAGTTAAACAGGGTTTGGAGGTTTGGGTAGAAACAGGTGCGGGAGAACGCTCATTTTTTGATGATGCGGCATACACAGCAGCAGGAGCGACAATTATTAGTGATCCCGGCAAATTATGGGGTGAAACAGAGGTTTTATTAAAAGTTAGCCCACCGCAAGAACGGGAAGATGGACGTTCGGAAATTGATTTATTGCGGGAAGGTGCGGTATTAATTAGCTTTCTTAATCCTTTGGGAAATCCTGGGGTGGCGCAACAATTGGCACATCGTCAAATCACAGCCTTGAGTATGGAACTGATCCCCAGAACTACCAGGGCGCAGTCTATGGATGCGTTATCTTCTCAAGCATCACTGGCGGGTTACAAAGCGGTGTTAATTGCAGCAGCAGCATTACCGAAATATTTTCCCATGTTGACAACCGCAGCCGGGACGATCGCCCCAGCGAAAGTATTTATTATGGGGGCTGGTGTAGCAGGATTGCAAGCGATCGCCACCGCCAGACGTTTGGGTGCAGTGGTAGAAGCCTTCGATATTCGCCCGGCTGTGAAAGAAGAAGTGCAAAGTTTAGGCGCGAAATTCGTCGAAGTCAAACTTGAAGAAGAAACCACCGCCCAAGGCGGCTACGCAAAAGAGATTTCCGAAGCTAGCAAACAACGCACCCAAGAAGTTGTTGCGGAACACGTCAAGAATTCTGATGTAGTCATTACAACTGCCCAAGTACCAGGGAAAAAAGCACCATTGTTAGTCACAGCAGAAATGGTTGCACAAATGAAACCCGGTTCAGTAATTGTAGACTTAGCCGCCGAACAAGGCGGTAACTGTGCTTGCACCGATCCCGGTAAAGATATTGTCTGGAATGGCGTGACAATTATCGGCCCGATTAATCTCCCTTCATCAATGCCAGTCCACGCCAGCCAATTGTATTCCAAAAACCTCAGTTCTTTGCTGCAATTGTTAGTTAAAGACAAAGCGCTACAAGTAGATTTTACCGACGACATCATCGATGCCGCTTGCATCACCCACGCCGGAGAAATTCGTAATCAACGGGTGAAGGATGCGTTAGAAACTGTGGGAGTTAGGTAATAGGTAATGGGTAATGGGTAATGGGTAATAGGAAAGATAAATAGCTAATACGCAATCACCAATTACCAATTACCAATCACCAATTAGCAATTACCAATTAGCAATTACCAAAAGGAATTTCATAATGACAGAGGCATTACTTGCAGCTTTGTTTGTGTTTGTTTTAGCATCTTTCATCGGCTTTGAAGTTATCAACAAAATACCGCCCACTCTACATACACCCTTAATGTCAGGTTCCAATGCAATTTCTGGCATTGCGGTAATTGGGGCGATACTCGCAGCAGGTGAAAGAAACACTAATTTATCTGTAATTCTCGGTTTAATTGCCGTTGTACTAGCAACTGTTAACGTTGTTGGCGGCTTCCTCGTCACTGACAGAATGCTGCAAATGTTTAAGAAGAAAGAGGTGAAAGCATGAGCGACTTTTTACCAACTGGAATACAGCTGACGTACTTAGTCGCTGCATCTTTATTTATATTGGGTTTAAAAAAATTAGGTTCTCCAGCGACGGCGCGTAATGGAAATGTGATTGCGGCTGTGGGGATGTTGTTGGCAATTGTTGCCACAATGTTGGATCAGCAAGTCCTCAATTATGAAATGATTTTGTTAGGCTTGGCGATTGGTTCAGCACTGGGTGCGATCGCAGCTTACAAAGTGCAGATGACAGAAATGCCCCAAATGGTGGGTTTACTTAACGGTTTGGGTGGTGCGGCTTCTGCATTAGTTGCTGTGGCTGAGTTCTCGCGGTTATTAGATGCTGGCGTACCTGTACCACTCGATGTCAACATTTCCATGTTGTTGGATGTGTTAATTGGTGGTGTCACCTTCACCGGAAGTTTTCTCGCCTTCGCCAAGTTGCAAGGCTTAATTAGCGGTTCCCCAATTACCTTTCCTTTGCAGCAACCATTTAACCTCTTGCTTCTGGGCGCTTATGTAGCTGGAAGTGGTTACTTAATTATCCACCCCCATAGCTTACCCGTCTTCTTGGCAGTCGTTGCCGTCTCCTTAGTCTTGGGTGTGATGTTTGTCATCCCCATCGGTGGGGGAGATATGCCCGTGGTAATTTCGCTGTTAAACTCCTTGTCAGGGTTAGCGGCGGCGGCGGCGGGTTTCGTGGTGATGAACAATATGTTAATCATCGCTGGCGCATTGGTGGGGGCTTCCGGTATCATCCTTACCGAAATCATGTGTAAAGCCATGAACCGTTCCCTCCTCAGCGTATTGTTTAGCGCCTTTGGTTCAGGCGGAAGTGCGGCTGGTGGTGGCGCTGCTGGTGCAACAGATCAAACAGTCCACAGCATTGATCCCGAAGAAGGGGCGATGATGTTGGGGTATGCTCGTTCTGTGGTAATTGTTCCTGGTTACGGGATGGCTGTAGCCCAAGCACAGCATAGTGTGCGCGAATTGGCAGATCAATTGGAACGGATGGGTGTTGATGTTAAGTATGCCATTCACCCAGTTGCGGGGAGAATGCCCGGACATATGAACGTGTTGCTGGCTGAGGCAAATGTACCATACACCCAGTTGTATGATATGGAAGATATTAATCCGCAATTTGAGCAAGCAGATGTAGCTTTAGTTATTGGGGCTAATGATGTAGTTAACCCTGCCGCACGTAGCGATCGCAATAGTCCAATTTACGGAATGCCGATTTTGGAAGTAGATAAAGCCAAGCATACCATTGTGATTAAGCGCGGTATGAGTACAGGTTTTGCTGGTGTGGAAAATGATTTGTTCTACAAGGATAAAACCACCATGCTTTTTGGTAGTGCTAAGGATATGGTGGCGAAGTTGGTTTCTGAAGTGAAGCAGCTTTAGTATCCGTAGGGTGGGCATTGCCCACCAAAACCGTGAGCCGGTGGGCTAGGCGTGTTTTCAAAATCTTTAGATACCCCTGACCCCCTTAAAAAGCTACGGTGTACACACAAGTCATATAAACTTGTCCCACGGCGTTTTGATCCCCCCTAACCCCCCTTAAAAAAGGGGGGAACAAGAATCAAAGTCCCCCTTATTAAGGGGGATTTAGGGGGATCAGATGATTTGTGTGTACAAGGTAGCCTAAAAGGAGCGGTATTCCTCAAACTCACATTCCTTTAAGCCAAAAAACATCTCATTTGCATATTAAAATTACATCCAAATCTTGTGGGGTGGGCATCTTGCCCGCCCTTTTTATGTAGGTAAAATGAAAAACAACTTACCTTTGAGTTGTTTTTAGTGATAAACGAGTCTTTGATACTCACGCGAGAGTCTTGAATACTCGCGGACGAGTCTTTGATACTCACGCGAGAGTCTTTGATACTCGCGGACGAGTCTTTGATATTCGCGGACGAGTCTTTGATATTCGCGCACGAGTTTTAAATACTCGTGAATGAGACTTGAACACTCGCGCACGAGACTTTAACACTCACGGGCGAGACTTTGATACTCGCGGACGAGTCTTTAACACTCGCGCAACTGTTTTTTATCCCCACTCACCCCTAAATAATTCTGTGCCAGTTGATATGATTACTTATAAGCGCGTGTTATCTGCCACCTTGCCCCAACATGGTTACAACTCTCCGCTATAATAGCAAGCCTTCTCGCTATCTCCTGTATTCTTTAGCCTTCATCTTTTCTTTCCTCCTCTGCCTACCTTGGGTAAGTGCCAAAGAACAGCCCAAACCCCAGCCGCAAGCGTGGCAGATTAACGGTATTGTAGCCGCCCTTGATGATGGATATGACCAAGTTAAGGGATATGCACTAAGTCAATTAGTTGAATATGACCTGCAAAAGTTAAAATTTGTCAATCAAAAGCCGGAAAATATTGCTAAGAAAGCTGCTCAAATCCTCAAAGATGAAAAGGTGGACTCATATGTTCGTAGCAGTGCGGCATACGCATTAGGCAATCTGGGGCAGGCGGCAACCCAATATCTCCCTGACATCCTCCAACTCCTCAAAGATGAAAAGGTGAAACCAGATGTTCGTAGCAGAGCGGCAGAGGCATTAGGCAATCAGGGGCAGGCGGCAGCCCAATATCTCCCTGACATCCTCCAACTCCTCAAAGATGAACAGGTGAACCAATCTGTTCGTGGTAGTGCGGCAGTGGCATTAGGGAAAATTAGACAACTCAAGTTAGAAGAGATTGTTGTTGTTTTAAATTATGCCTACGAACCAAATCAGCGATTTTTTTATTCTTTGTTTGGTAAAGATAACTTTGAGTTTTGGCGTTTCTGGACTTATTTCCTTGGTGGCGGCACTGAGCAAGTAAAAACCCTGCTGAAATGGTTAGGCAGACCCCAAGCAATTCCCAATAAGCTGGAACACAATGAAGGTGTCAAAACACTACAACTCTTTCAAAAAGCCTGGGAACTAACTCAAGGTTTGACGCGACTAAGAGATGATTTAGCAAAGCAAATTGCCGAAGTTGCCAAAAAAGTCTCTTGGCAAGCACAAGATATTGCCATCTTAGAAACTCATTACAACAAACTGAAAAAAGCCGGATACAACGAAGCCGACTCACTGCAATCAGTCATAGTCAACCTCAAAGGTTGGCAGTGGTTTTTCAACGCCAGAATAACTATCATCTCTCACGCTGCCTTCTGGCTTACCCTGATCTTCGCCTACCCCAAATTCCCCCAAATACAAGCCATCTTCTTCTGGAACCCTTGGGTACGCCGCATCTTAGGCGTGGGTTACGTCGGCTTTCTCCTCACCTGGTTTCCCCCCTTCCGCCGCAAATTATTTGAACCCTTCAAACCCTCCCTCCTAGCCGATGCCGGTTTAGATAACTTTCAAGACAAAGCCTACTTCCCCCAGTCGATGGTGAAAGTTCCCGGTACAGGGGAAATCCTCCCTGTCACCACCGCCCTCCCCAGCATCACAGGGCAAATTATCTTAGAAGGTGATTCCGGCTTAGGCAAATCCATGTTTCTGCGCCATCTGTTGCAAAACTCCCAGCGCATAGTCGTCTATCTCCCCGCCCAAAAATGTCATAAAGGCGTAATTGAAGCCATCCAAGACAAGCTACACGGGCAAGCCCAAGATGCCGACTTCCTCAAAAACCTGATTTACAGTGGTGCAATAGACATCTGCATCGATGGACTCAACGAAGTCACCGCCGACACGCGGGCGAAAATCTGCTAGTTTGTCGAAAGTTATTTCCGGGGCAACATTATCATGACTACCCAGCCCCTAGAGTGGACACCCCCCTCAACCGCCAAAACCTATTACCTACAACCCCTAGAAAAAAACCAAATTCAAGAGTTTTTGCTGTCTCGCCAGCCCCGCCTGCCCAAAGATGCCCCAATTCAAGGTGCTGATTACGAGAAAGCCTGCACCGACTACTTAAAACAAGCCCTCACCACCCAGCAACCAAAGGAAGAATTAGCAGCAGCCCGCCGCATTCTCTCCAACCCAATGGATTTAACCGTCGTCGCGTTGATGTTAGCACAAGGTCAACATCCCGACTTGTTCCGCCTCCAACAACAGCAATATAACCTGCTGGCGGCAGAATACCAGAGAGAATGGAAGTACGAATTTCCCTTAAAGAAATTCTCCGCCGCCGTCTACCAAATGCGGATACAGGATAAACAAGCCCTACCCGCCGAGGAATTTTATCAAGTCGTCACCTCTTTGGAAGATGAGAAATACAAAATGGTAGTCAGCCGTCAATGGCTAGACGAAAAAGGCGAAGCTAAGAAAGAATGGTATTTTCGCCACGATAAAATTATGGACTTCTTCTTAGTGCAGAACTTCCTCGGTAATAGCGATGAAGCGGAAGGATTATTAGTAGATAGGATGGGTGATCCGCGTTTCCGTGGTGTTTACTTCTTGTTAGCAACGTTACTCCCGTTAGATGCAGCCAAAGAACTGCGGGAGAAGTTGATTCAATATGCTGCGGATACTAAGGACAATACGGTAAGTAATACTTTTGTGCAGTTATTGAGGACTAGGTGAAGCTAAGAGGATGTTTGAAAAGTCCTCTCGTAAGTAGCAAAACATTTCAGATCCCCCTAAATCCCCCTTAAAAAGGGGGACTTTGATTCCGGTTCCCCCCTTTTTAAGGGGGGCTAGGGGGGATCAAGAAGTGCCTAAAATCACAAGCGAATACTTTTCAAACAACCTCTAATCTCGACTTTATCCAAAATTCAGAACTTGGTTCTCTTGATACGGCAAAAACCCTAGCTTTTTGGCAAAGCCTTTTTCAATCTCTGTGATTCTCGGTGAAATCGAAAAAGTAAAACTATCGCCCCACAAAGGTTTCAGCGTCAGTTGGAGAGTTACAAAAAAATGGATAAAGTCGAGCTAATGTGATACTGAAAAATTAGTCTAATAAATGTTTTTTTAAACGCAGAGGGACGCGGAGGTTAGCGCAGAAAAGAGGTTTTTTAAGGCTTTTCAAGGTGAATCAAGTTCTTATCTCTCTGTGTTCTCTGTGTCTCTGTGGTGCAAACATGATTGAACTATAAAGCCACACAGCCAACAGAGAGATAAGTAAGTATTCTGCCCTCAGCAGCTAACTAAATTGTTCACCTACATCTAGGTTGAACAGCATTTGCAGGGTTTGCATACAGCGTCTTCTCGCCTCTACATCCTGCTGCGCTCGTAACTGCACCATTGGATCGTGTAAAATTTTGTTAACGATACCCCTTGTTAAGGCTTCGATCACTTCTTGGTGTTTGTCGCCAAATTCGGAACCGAGTCTTGACAAGGCTTTTTCTAGTTCTTGTTCGCGGATGGTTTCGATTTTGCTGCGGAGGCTGCTAATTGTGGAAACGGTTTCTAAACTGCGCCACCACACATCAAAGGCTGCGATTTCCTCTTCCAATAGACGTTCGGCTTCTTGAGCCATTTTCCTGCGGCTTTCGTAGTTTTGCGCTACCACAGCCTTTAAATCATCGACGTTAAAGGCTTTGACATTTACCAGTTCGTTGACATCCACATGGACGTTTCGGGGGACGGAAATATCAAACAGCATGAGAGGCTGGTTTGGCGCTAAAACCATCTCTAATTTTGCACGGTCAAGGATTGGCTCGGTTGCAGATGTGCTGGTAAATACAATATCTGCTTCGGCAATCACCGTCATCATCTCAGCCATCAAATGTGTGCGGATGGGATGTTCGGCAAACTGCTGTGCCAATTCTTGGGCGCGATCGCGTGAACGATTGACTATACTGATTTGTGTAGCACCTTTAGAAACTAAGTGCTGTACCAACAGCCGAGACATTTTACCAGCGCCAAGGATGGCGACTCGACAAGCTGCTAAATTTTGGGCTTTTATCTGCGCTAACTCAACGGCTGCGGAACTTATCGAAACAGCACCAGTACCAATGCTAGTTTCGGTACGCACTCGCTTACCTGCTGTGATTGCTTGTTTAAATAATCGATTCAAAATTGTTTTTATACCGTTATATTGCTGCCCCAGTTTGTGAGTATTTTTTACCTGAGCCAGAATTTGTCCCTCACCAAGTACGAGGCTATCTAATCCAGCCGCCACCCGCATAACGTGCATGACTGCATCTTCATGTAACAACACAAACAAGTGTTGACGTAAAGAAGGCACTGGTAATTTACTATGTTCGGCAAGAAATTGAGTTACTTCCCGAATACCGTGATCTGTTTCTTCAGCGACGATGTAAATTTCTAGCCGGTTACAAGTGCTGAGAATGGCGACTTCATCAATATGGGGATAGCTGGTGAGTTGTGCGATCGCACTTTCTGTCTGTGGTTCTGGAATACTCAGCTTTTCCCGAATTTCAACTGGGGCTGTTTTATGGCTTAACCCCACCACTGCAATATTCATTTCTTATCGGTAATTTAGTAATGGGTTATTTAATGATTGGGGGTTGGGGAAAGGGGAAAGGGGAAAGGGAAAAGGGGAAAGGGAAAAGGGGAAAGGGGAAAGGGGAAAGGTGAAATACTGCTCCTTTGCTCCTCTGCTCCTCTGCTCCTTTGCTCCTCTGCTCCTCTGCTCTCCTGCTTCCTCCTAGTCCCCAGTCCCTAATCCCTAGTCCCTAGTGCAATTGCACAGTCTTGGGCTGTCCAGCCATGTGAATGGTGTCCACAAAGCGAGCAGTTTTGGACTGGCTGGAAATAACCAAACTTTGAGTTCTAGCGCCGCCGTGGAAGAAGCGTACACCTTGCATGAGATTACCAGAGGTAATACCGCAAGCTGCAAATAGAACAGTTTCGCCTGATGCGAGTTCATGAGCGTCGTAAACCTTATCGGGGTCATTGATACCCATAGACTTTAATCGGTCAATGTTGGCTTGTTTGCTTTCCCCAATCAAGCCTGTTTTGACTATTTCTGGATCGTAGATCAATTGACCTTGGAAGTGTCCGCCTAAAGCACGCATAGCTGCTGCGGAAATTACACCTTCGGGTGCTGCACCAATACCCATGAGCGCATGAATGTTAGTACCCTCAAAACCACAAGATATTGCTGCGCCTACGTCACCGTCGGAAATCAACTGTACTCTTGCGCCAGCTTCACGGATTTCTTTGATTAAGTCATTATGGCGATCACGCTTCATGACTACTACTACTAGTTCCTCAATCGCACGGTCTAGACACTCGGCCAGAATTTTGAGGTTTTCCGTTGCTGATTTGTTGATGTCTACTTTACCTTTGGCGGCTGGTGGTGCTGCTAATTTCTTCATGTAGAAGTCTGGCGCAGCAAATAATCCACCTTTTTCGGAAATAGCCAAAACAGCCATTGAACCAGGTTGACCATAAGCCACTAGGTTTGTACCTTCGCAGGGGTCAACAGCGATGTCAATTTCGACTAATTCATCGGGGTTACAGAAGTCTTTAGCATCTGGTTGGGTACAGATACCAACTTCTTCACCGATGTACAGCATGGGCGCGTCGTCGCGTTCCCCTTCACCGATCACAATGCGACCGCGCATATAAATTTTGTTCATGCGCTCCCGCATTGCTTCTACTGCTACTTGGTCAGCAGTATTCTTCTCGCCTTTACCCATCCACTTCGCAGATGCGATCGCGGCTTGTTCAACTACCTCAATAATCTCTAATCCAAGTGTATTTTCCACAGAGTCGCCCTCTCAACTGCTTGACTTTGCGTCATTTTTTCTAGCCATTTCAGTTTTCAAGTCTACCAAAGGGCGGATACCTGTGGAAAATAGTATTCACTTGCATCTGTGTTAAGTTTTGCTGCTAAAGGATATGAATGAGAACAAAATAGTTCCTATGTACTATTTTAACCGCCTTCACTTATTCCCCAGTAACTTGTAGAAACACCGTTCTTTTACGTGGCCCATCCAAATCAAAAAATAGTACAGATTGCCAAGTTCCTAAACCTAATTGCCCCTCTACTACAGGAATAATTTCACTAGTATTTAACATTATTGCCATCAAGTGAGAATGAGCATTTATTGGTTCATCTTCTGGCACGTCTCTTAAATGTAAATCATTATGTAAATAGCTGTCTGTTTCTGGCGCTACTTTTCGTAAAAATACTTTGATATCTTCTAATAATCTTTCTTCATTTTCGTTAATTGCTAAAGCAGTTGTGGTGTGTCGAGAAAATACTAAAACCTGACCGTTTCTAATTTGTGTATAAGCTAAAAAGTCTTTAATTTGCGGTGTAATGTTGTAAATGTTGATTCCCGTTTCTGTTTGAATTTCGATTACTTGATTAACGATGGGCATAGAAAATTTTCAATTGAACTACCTAAATTATTCTCTCATTTTTAAGCCCTTATAGCAGTTAAAACATGGTGTAGCACATAAACGCTCACCAAATCTTCTACTATCAAGTTGTCCAGCCTGTAACCTGTAACCTGTAACCTGTTCCCTACTAGACAATTGCTTTCAATCCCTCTACTAACCTGTCAATACCTGCTGTCACCGTATCTTTTTGCAACGCACCATAAGCAACCCGCAAATAACAACCATGTTCCATACCAAAAGTTGTTCCGGGAATAACTGCCACTTTATACTCTTGAATTAGGCGTTTAACTAATTCAAAAGCATCCACATTTGTATGTACCTTCAGGAAGAAATAAAAAGCACCATGGGCTGGTGTAATGGTACATAAACCTTGGAGTTGTTTGAGATAGTCAATAACTATTTGTCTGACTTGCGCCAACGCCCCAATATTTTCTTGTAAATACTCTGGTTTGGCTTGCAATGCACCCAAAGCTGCATATTGAGAAACCACGGGTGGACAAATCAAAATAGTGTCCTGAACTTTTTTAATTGCCACAAGCAGATGTTTGGGAATCACCATGTAACCAATTCGCCAACTCGCAAACCCATAGGCTTTAGAAAGGCTGTAAAGCGAAATTGTGTAATTACTATTGCTACTAAAGGATGCTGGAGAAACGTGTTTTACCCCATCATAAGTAAAGTATTCGTAAGCTTCATCGCTAATGTGATAGATTCCATAATCCGCGCAAATTTGGTTTACATGGCGTAACAAATCTTCAGAATAAACAACTCCTGTAGGATTGTTTGGGGAGATTGTGACTACAGCGCGTGTTTTGGGAGTGATAGCTTGAGCGATCGCTTCTGGACGCAGTTGGTAATTTTCATCCGTTTCCACCAACACCGCACGACAACCAGCCATTGCGATCGCCATTTCATGATTGAAGTAATAAGGCGTATTCAAAATAATCTCATCGTCTGGAGAAGTAATTGCCAGAATAGCGTTCATAAACGCCATATTACTTCCCGCCGTCACCACAATACAGTTATTGTCGTTAATGTCAATACCATTGAAAATTGACAATTTTTCCGTCAAAGCATCCAACAGAGGCGGAATACCTTCAACAGCTTTATATAAATTATTAGCAGGATCAGCAAGAAACTGAGGTAAAAGCTCAATAGCTGACGGTGGTGGACTATAAGAAACCACACCCTGTCCCAAAGAAATAGTTCCAGGTGAATTTCTAATCAATTCCCCCACTACAGGAATAATTGGCGACTGTACCGCCAGCATACGTGAATTAGTCATTAGTCCATAGTCATTAGTCATTAGTCATTAGTCAACAATCCATAGTTATGGTTACTCTCCCTCATCTCCCTCATCTTCCCCATCTCCCCCATCTCCCTCATCTCCCTCATCTCCCGGTTGCTGAGCGAAGTCGTTCGCGGAGCGTCTCGCAGAGAAGCACATCTCCCCCATCTCCCTCATCTCCCCAATCCCCAGTCCCCAGTCCCCAATCAAGCCGACAAAGGCGGAGGGAAGCGAATATCTGCTCTAAAGTTATTGACATTAGCGCTGTGGTGAATTGGTAAAGCATATTCTAAGTTTTCGTGAGGGCGGGGAATAATGTGATGAGAAAGTAACTCACCGCCATTAACTCGCTGTACAGATTTTAATCCGGCTGTGACGGCTGCATTTACCTCACCTACTTCGCCGCGAATTAATACAGTAATTCTTCCCAAATCTGTATTTTCATAGCCTACCAAAGTGACACGGGCGGCTTTACACATCGCATCCCCTACTTCTATGGCTGTGGGAACGCCGTAAACTTCAATCATGCCTAATGCCAGTGTCATAGGTAATTCAAATTTGCCAATTTAGTAATGAAACCACAAAAAGAACTTGGGCTTGATGATTACAACCTAAATCCTATCATTATGTTGTTGTATTTTTGTGGGTTTTCATATATTTATAGATAGCTGCAATATTACGAGCGTCATCTATGCCGCGATGGTGTGTACCTATCAATTCCATCCCCAGATGATTAAGTGCTTGTGCCATGCCAAATTTTTTCGATACACCAAGATATTCCGAAAATTCTTGCTTGATGTTTATATGTTCTAAGCCAAAAGGATAGGCAACATTATGATATTTACAATCTTGGGTAAATTGATTTTTATCATAATTTCCCCAAGAGCAAAATATATGATTATTAAATGACGGATATATCCAATCTTTCAAACGAGAAATAGCTTCTAAAAATTGCGGTGCTTGGTCAACGTCCTGTTGACGAATACTAGTTAATTCGGGACAGAATTTTGTCAGGTGTGGATGTCTGACTGGTTGAATAAATTGTTGAAATTCCGAATCAATTTCCCATGTTTTGCGATTGAGCATCACTGCACCAATTTCAATTATTTCCATTTCCTGACGCGGAATACTACCATCATCAGAGCAAGTCGCTTCTAAATCAACAATTAAAAAATATGATTTTTGTTCAGGCTGCATATTCTTGAGCAAAAAATTTTGAGGCTTTTATATTATTTGTATTACATTGTAATATAGGCCCTGCGAATTTAGCTTGATGGGAAAGATTTCACCCAACCAAGTAGGATAGCGATATCAACTGCGATCGCCGCTATTGCAAACCACAATATACTTTCACCAGCTAGCACAACAAAGGGTAAAACCGTGCTGCTGTCCAATCCCATTTCCACCTGAGTTAAACCCCGTACCAAAGCAAAAGCCATCACAGCACCAGTTTTCAGTTGCGGATTTTTGTCAGTGCGGATGATATAGCGGTAAGTGACACCAAATAGTAAACCAGAGAAGCCAGCGATGCCTACGGCGGGCTGCGCCAACGCCCCACGGCACAACCAAAGCCAGTTGAAATCTATATGCAGGATGACAAGTGTAGGAAAATACCTCGCCAATACTACAGTATTGAGCAAACTGGTAATGACAAAAGCCAAACCGAGAGAAAACCCGCCAATCACACCAGCCTTAAGGGATTCGACACGTTCAGCCATTAATTGCGGATCAGAAATTTTATTCATAGTCAGCGACTGGAGAGATGAGGAAGCAGAGGAGCAGAGGCGCAGGCGAGAATAAAAACTGTCAACTGTCAACTGTCAACTGTCATATTTCTTAAGAATTGCCCAATACCCAGTCCCCAGTACCCAGTCCCCAGTATGATAAATATTAGAGACATTTTGTAATAAATTCCAAAGAGAGACTATGGCGATTTTGACACTGGGTTGGGTATCACTGTTAGTTGTGTTTACTTGGTCGATTGCGATGGTAGTTTGGGGACGTAACGGACTGTAGGGGAATCGTGGAAAGTCCATTCCTGAGTATTCTGGCTTTAGTAGCCTTAGTGCTATTAGTCGCTGTTACAGGCGGCGTTGGTTATCTAACGGTAGCAGACTGGCGCGATCGCCGTCTTCGAGAAAACGAAAAGCGCGAACTCCGACGCAGCACACCCAAACGTCGCTAATGCGTGTCATTGTTAGGGTAGGTTCACCAAGATCATCATGAATCATGATAGATATTTGTTAACCTACCCCTACTGGTTCACTGATGACCACTGACAAAAAATATTTTTATTGGGGAGGCGATATCATCGTGTCCCTAAATTTTTACCATATTATTCATTTGTGTATTCAATTTAACTTACTGATTACGCACAGAAGTAATTTGGGACTTTCAGAAATTAAACTATTCAATAAGTAAAAGTGAAGAATTTTCTAAAATTCTTCCTCTTCCCCTGTTTCACCTGGCTATTGGATATATTTTTAGTTGCAAGTCTTTTTTTGCCGATGAGTGTAAGGGTTTTAAATACCTACACTTCATACCCCTAAACCCTTCTACCCTTGCCAAAAACATCAATTTTTCTTGCTCATGCTTAAGTCCCATTAAATGTATCATTTTTTATTGAATTTAGTGTAATAATTGCTAATAATTGTCATATTTCCCTACTGTTTGGGAATCATAAGATAGAAGAATTTTTAACAATTCAAGTCAGAACGGGAATGGAACAATCTCATCATCAACAAACTCTACAAATAGTTACCGAGGGAGAACGCCAACTAGACATGAAAACAGCTTTGTCTATGGTAATTGCTCGGATTCGTCAGTCTCAGGATATAGAAACGATATTTCAAATTACTGTGAAAGAAGTACGTCAACTATTACAGACTGATCGGGTGGGAGTATTACGTTTTTCTCCTGAGTTGGGATGGGAAGGTGAATTTATTTATGAGGATGTAGGTTGTGAATGGAGTTCTATTCTCACAGCTAAACTAGGCGATCGCTGTTTTGATGAGGAGTTTGCTAAACCCTATCAGCAAGGTCAAATCAATGTAATAGCTGACATTGGCGCAGCCGAAATCAGCGATTGTCAAATTCAGACACTTAAGAAATTCCAAGTACGGTCTATTGTCACTGCTCCCCTGATGAAAGGAAAAGATTTATGGGGATTACTATGTATTCATCAATGTGGTAGACCTAGAGAGTGGGAAGCATCAGAAATTAAGTTTATACAATTAATTGCTGAACATTTGGGAGTCGCTTTACAACAAGCAGAATATTTAGAACAAGTTAAATTACAATCAGCACAATTAGCACAAGCTCAAGCCAGAGAAAAAGCCGCACAATGGCAAAGAACAATTGCTATTACTATTGAGAAAATTCGCCAGTCCCTTGATTTAGAAAGTATTTTTCGTACGACCACTACAGAAATCAGAAAACTCTTAAATGCTGATCGCGTAGCTATTTATCGCTTTAATCCAGATTGGAGTGGTGAATTTGTTTTTGAATCTGTAACTGAGGGTTGGATTTCCCTCATGAATAGACAGTTAGAGCAACCAGATTTAAAAGACAACGCCAGCGAATGTAGCATCAAAGATTTAGCCACTAGCCCAGTAGTAGATACTTACCTACAAGATACAGGAGGTGGTCGTTTTACTAAAGGAGAAGTGTATCGTGTCTGTAATGATATTTATAATGCAGGCTTTAGCGATTGCTACATTAAAGTATTAGAAAATTATCAAGCTAGAGCCTATGTAACTATTGCCATTTACCACGGTCAAAAACTGTGGGGCTTACTAGGCATCTATCAAAACACAGGCACACGCGAATGGCAAGAAGATGAAGTATACCTACTTACCCAAATTAGCACCCAACTGGGTGTAGCTTTGCAGCAAGCCGAATATTTACAACAAGTGCAAACCCAAGCCGCAGAACTTACCAAAGCTGCGGAAAGACAAAGGGCGTTAGCTAACACCGTAGAAAAAATTCGTCACTCCCTTGATATTGATACCATCTTTAAAACTGCCACTCAAGAAGTTTTACGTTTGTTAGAAGTAGAAAGAGTAGCAATTTATCGTTTTTATCCTGACTGGAGTGGTGAATTTGTCGCTGATTCCATTGTTGATGGTTGGACACCAATAGTTAAACCACAGCCTGTCACAGAACGGCTACTGCTGCAAGGAACCCAAGCAGGTAAATACGCACGTAATGAAGTTTTTGTGCCTATTTCCCAAGGTGATAAATTGTGGGGTTTGCTAGTAGCTTACCAAAACTCCCAACCTCGTTATTGGCAAGATGAAGAAATTAACCTACTCGCTCAAGTTGGGGTGCAGTTAGGAGTAGCCTTACAACAAGCAGAAACATTAAAACAGGTTCAAGTACAAGCCGCACAATTAGCTAAAGCCGCAAAAAGAGAAAAAACATTAGCCGCCACAGTAGAAAAAATTCGCCGTTCCCTTGATTTAAATACTATCTTTGCTACAACTACCCAAGAAGTTCGGCGACTGTTGGAAGTAGATCGCGTAATTATATATCGTTTCCAGACTGACTGGACTGGCGAATTTGTTGCAGAATCTTTAACTGAAGGTTGGACACCAGTTAAGCAACTTCAGCCTGTAATTACAGATGATTATCTACAAAAAACTCAAGGTGGATATTTTGTTAACGGCAAAACTCTGATTGTTAAAGATATTTACAGTAACGACTATTCTCAATATCATATTGCTCTGATCAAAGCGATGGAAGCAAGAGCATATATCATCGTGCCAATTTTTCAAGGTGATAAACTCTGGGGATTACTTGGTGCTTATCAAAATACTAAGCCTCGTGATTGGCAAGAAGATGAGGTAGATTTATTATTGCAGATTGGTACTCAATTAGGTGTGGGCATCCAGCAAGCCGAATTACTCGCACAGACACAGCGTCAAAAGGAAGAAATTACTCAGACATTGAAAGAATTGCAAGCGACTCAAAGCCAGTTAATTCAAAGTGAAAAAATGGCAGGTTTAGGTCAATTAGTGGCTGGAGTAGCCCATGAAATTAATAATCCCATTAGTTTTATTTACGGGAACATTACCTACGTTAACGAACATATCGATAATTTATTCAAATTACTAAACTTTTACCAGCAAAACTCGCAAAAATCAGCAGTAGATATTCCAGAATTAAAAGCAATTGATATCGATTACATTGCTGAGGATTTACCAAAAATTCTTGGTTCTATGATGACGGGTGCAAAAAGGATTTCTCAGTTAATCTTATCTTTACGCACTTTTTCCCGGCTTGACGAAGCGGAAATGAAGCCTGTTAGTTTGCATGAAGGTATTGATAGTACCCTATTAATAGTACAACATCGTTTGCAAGACAAGACCAACTATCCACCAGTAGAAGTAATTAAAGAATATGGTGATTTACCGGAAGTAACTTGTTATGCTGCTCAGATGAATCAAGTATTTATGAACATTCTGAATAATGCCATTGATGCTATAGAGAAAGCAATAAATCTGGGGACAGTAATTGAAAAGCCACAAATTAAAATCCGCACAAAACTAGAGCAGCAGACAATTACTATTTCTATCATTGACAATGGTTGTGGCATTTCCGAAGAGATGCGATCGCGCATTTTTGAACCCTTCTTCACCACCAAACAACCAGGACAAGGTACTGGCTTAGGCTTATCCATTAGCTATCAGATTGTTGTAGAAAAACACTGCGGACAAATTAAATGTATTTCCGAACTAGGTAAAGGTTCTGAATTTTTAATAGAAATCCCCGTCAGAGGATGTTTGAAAAGCCCTTCATGATGTATCAAATAAGTAGAGACACTTAATTAAATATAAGTTTGTAGTAAGGACTTTAGTCCTTTCAAACCCAGCAATAGAGCGATAAATCGCTGACTACGAACAACAACTCATTTTATATTTAATTATGTCTACCTACTTACTTTTATAAACCCTAAATCCCCTTTTTAAGGGCAACCAAATTCAAAATTGTCCTAATTCTGCCAAATAAATTATGTAGAGACGTTGCACGCAACGTCTCTACATAGAAGAATCAAGACCTCTTGTAAAAATAACTTGCCTTTGCGTGAGCTTTTAAATAAAAATTTCAGCAACACCAAAGTAGTAATACAAGAGGTCTAATCAAAAATTCACTCCGACTCATCAACCAAGAGAAACTTTCAAACTGCTTGGTTGTCCCAGATTTCCCTGAAAAACCACACCCCGTTGATTCGCTTGTAGATGGCGTAAAATATTGTAAATTGCTTCAACTTGGTCGGCTGCGTCCACTTTATCAGCAATTTGCTCTAAAGATAAGGCTGTTTTCTCTTTTTGCAGTAATGCAACCACTTTGGTTTGCAAATCAAGAATAGCAGCAGCAGCCTTTTTACCAGCTTCTACACCCGGTTGATGGTAAGCATTAATGTTGACCAAACTAGCATAGAAACCAACAGCACGTTCATACAAAGCAATTAAAGCCCCAACTGTACGGGCGTTGACTTGGGAAATTGTGACTGTGATAGAATCGCGCTGATTTTCGTACAAAGCTTGGCGGGTTCCTTGCAGAAAACCGGATAGATAATCACCAGATGTTACACCAGGGTCGATTTCTGGGGATGGGCCGTTACGGTCTTCCAAAACTTCGATGAGGGTGGCAAAGAAATTAGGTACACCTTCGCGCAACTGCTGGACGTAAGCGTGTTGGTCTGTTGAGCCTTTGTTACCATAAACGGCAATACCCTGATAAACAGTTTTACCGTCTAAATCTTTTTCTTTACCTAAAGATTCCATGACTAACTGCTGTAGGTAACGGCTAAATAACAGCAAGCTGTCCTTGTAAGGTAGGACTACCATATCTTTTTCGCCCTTACCGTTACCAGAGTAATACCAAGACAAAGCGAGTAACGCCGCCGGGTTCTTTTTCACATCCGAGACGCGGGTAGCGTCATCCATCTCTTTCGCACCTTCTAGCATGGCACGTATGTCGATGCCTTGTAATGCCGCAGGAACTAGCCCGACAGTAGACATTTCTGAGGTACGTCCACCTACCCAGTCATACATGGGAAATCTTGCTAGCCAGCCTTCTGATTTGGCTAGTTTGTCTAGGTTGCTATCGGCGCTAGTAATAGCTACTGCATATTGGGCAAAGTCTAGGTTTTGTCCAGCATAGGCTTTCTTGACTTCAATCATGCCGTTGCGGGGTTCTGGTGTACCTCCAGATTTGGAGATGACTAAAACCAGGGTGCTAGCGAGATGATTACGCAATTGAGTCAGAATGCGGTCAATGCCTGCGGGATCAGTATTGTCGATAAAGTGAATTTTGAGCGGGGGAAATTCCGGGGAGAGGGCTTCAGCGACAAACTGAGGGCCGAGGGCGGAACCACCAATACCAATGGAAATAATATCTGTAAAGCGGTTTGCTTTGGGAGGATGAATTGCACCCGTTTGAATTTTTTCTGCAAAGGCTTCGATTTGTTCTAGGGTTTGAACAATTTCCTGTGTAAGTTCTGGTGTAGGCGCTAAGTCTGGGTTGCGTAGCCAATAGTGTCCCACCATGCGGTTCTCGTCGGGATTGGCGATCGCACCCTTTTCTAATTCCGCCATATCCGCAAACGCTTTGTCAAATTTCGGCAGCAACGACTCTACGAAGGCATCATCAAAACGCATCCGACTGACATCTAGGTACAGTCCTAGTCCCTCGTGGAAATATAACCATTCTTGGTATCGTTGCCAAAGTGCCTTCGCATCCATAGGGAAATCTCTAGTAAAGTGTCCTTCAAAAACAAGTGTAATGTAAGGTTAGAGCCATCCCTGCTTAGTCTTATACAGTTTTAAGTGTTGAAAATTTCTTCACCTCAAACATCCGGCATAGGTATGACCCGTAGAAATTTTACAATCTCACCCCTGATTTCTATGCCAACTAAATAATTATCTATAGTAAACCGATGAAAGATCCCTTCATCATCCAACTGACGCAATTCAGGCAGATAATGTAAAGGCCACTTTTGGGCAAACTCAAAAAACACAAAATCATACACTCGCTGATAAGCAACAGGTTCTAAACTTTTCATGTCTACTAAAAACGACCTGGCATAACGTGTTTCTACACTCACTGGAGTCACCTTAATAGGGGTTGGGGACAGTTGACAGTTGACAGTTGACAGTTGACAGTTGACTGGGGGGAGATGTGGTTCTCCTTGCCTACGGAACGCTCCGCGAACGGAGACGCTAACGCTAGCTACCGCTTCCACGGAGTGGAGGGAGCAGGGGCTGGGGAAAATAACTAATGACTAATGACTACTAAACAAACATCAACATCCGTATTGCTTCTTCCTGAGTTAATATGTCCCACGGTTGCTGCGATCGCTTAACTTGTTGTATGGCATTCAACATATAAAAGTCACAATGTAAAGCGTGAATATCATGCCATACACTTTCAAGTTCTTCATCGCTTAACTGCTCAATTAGGTGATGGATTCTAATTCTCAGTAAGTTCATGTTTTTCAATCATTCTCTGTATTACCCAAAACACAAAGATATTGTTCCCAAAAATTGGCGATACTTAACGGTAATATATTTCAGTCGCGTCGGGATAAAATGTCGGGGACTGGGGATTGGGAACTGGGAGATGGGGGAGATGAGGGAGTGGGGGGAGATGAGGGAGAATAACTTGTGACTGTGGACTGTGGACTATTGACTATTGACTATTGACTAATGACCTATGATTGAATATCTAATTTTTCTAGCAATTTCTACAGCAACTTTTGCCCTGTTTAGTTTGGGACTCAACTTACAGTGGGGTTTTACAGGGTTAATTAATTTTGGTCACATCGCTTTTATGACGTTGGGGGCTTATACTACAGTTTTGTTAAGCCTCAAGGGTGTGCCTTTATTGATCTCGGCTATTGTTGGCGCGGTTGCTGCGGCTTTGTTGGGGCTGGTGATTGGTTTTGCTACTTTGCGTCTGCGGGAAGACTATCTAGCCATTGTCACCATTGGGACGGGGGAACTAATTCGTTTGGTGGTGAATAACCAACAGTTACCTGTGGGTGATACTTGGGTAGATGGGGCTTTTGGGGTGCAAAGTTATCGTATCCCTTTCTTCACTCCACCAAGTTTATTTTTCCGTCTGTTGATGATTGGGCTTTTAACGTTGTTGTTTGCTGTGACAGTGTTTTCGTTGTGGCGTTGGATAAGTAGCGTCCGAAAATCACGTATTACTGATGCGGCAGTTTATAAAACTGGTAGTCAGCAAGAGTTTGCCTCTCGTTTGGGTGTAGGTATTATTTTAGGGTTATTAGCAACGGCAATTTATGTTTCTGGGGTCATCACACTTTATAATTACATACCCAAAGCTGGTTTAATGCTTGTCTCGTTGTTGGTGTTAGCGTTTGTATTTTGGCGCTTGGAATATTTGGTGCGATCGCCTTGGGGTCGTGTACTCAAAGCTATCCGCGAAGATGAAGAAATACCTAAAGCAATGGGGAAAAATGTCTTTTGGTATAAGCTTCAGTCTCTCATGTTGGGTGGTGCGATCGCAGGTGTAGCCGGGGCTTTCTTTGCTTGGCAACTCAGCGCCATCTACCCAGATAATTTCCAACCACAACTCACTTTTGACTCTTGGATTATGGTGATTTTGGGGGGTTCTGGTAATAATATCGGCACTATTTTAGGTGCTGTAATATACTTCGCCTACGATGCAGTGACTCGTGAGCTTTTACCGCGAATTATTCCCCTAGATGAAGCGCGTTTGGGTGCATTCCGTATCATGGTAATTGGTTTAATTTTAATGGTGCTGATGATTTGGCGACCTCAAGGTATCTTAGGGAAAAAGGAGGAACTTACCCTTGGTAAATGATAAGTCATCCCCACTTCCATTATTAGCAGCTAGCGGACTGTGTAAAAGTTTTGGCGGGATTCAAGCTGTTAAAGAAGCCAGCATCGAAGTTAGACAAGGTAGTATCACGGGTTTAATTGGCCCTAATGGTGCTGGTAAAACTACTTTATTTAATCTTCTGTCAAACTTCATTCGTCCAGATAAAGGACGTGTGATTTTTGATGGGGAACCCATTCAGCATTTACAACCACATCAAATCGCCCAACAGGGGTTAGTACGTACTTTTCAGGTAGCGAGAACCCTTTCTAAGCTGTCGGTGTTAGAAAATATGCTGCTAGCCGCCCAAAAACAAACAGGGGAGAATTTTTGGCAAGCACAGTTACAACCCCATGTAGTAGCGAAAGAAGAAAAGCAATTGCAAGAAAGAGCCATGTTTTTGCTAGAATCTGTAGGATTAGCGAAAAAAGCTTACGATTACGCAGGCGGTTTGTCTGGGGGACAACGCAAGCTGCTAGAAATGGGTAGGGCTTTGATGACTAACCCTAAATTGATTTTGCTAGATGAACCAGCAGCTGGAGTCAACCCCAGATTAATCGATGATATTTGCGATCGCATCCAAGCCTGGAATCGGGAGGGGATGACCTTTCTGATTATCGAACATAATATGGATTTGGTCATGTCCTTGTGCGATCGCGTTTGGGTACTGGCTGAAGGACAGAATCTAGCTGACGGAACACCAGCTGAAATTCAAACTAATTCCAAAGTTTTAGAAGCCTACTTGGGGAAATAATTTATGGCAGTGTCAACTAATCAGGTAAGTTAAAGGTAGGGTGAATTACCTAAAATGGGAAAAATCACTCCAGTAGGAGTAGTTTTTTTCACAAAAGTGTGAGAAATTCAATAACAGTAAAAAATCTTGACTTATTTCTAAAAAAATACTGACGACTACAAAAAATGCAGTTAATCTAAGAAGATAATAGCAATAAAGCAGTTGCCAGATAGATTATTTTAAGCCTGTTCCCTACTCTCTGCTGTAACTAACCCTCACTTTGGAACCTAAAAAAGTGAATAGCGATCACCAGTACCCTAGTTCAATAGAAATACCAGAAATCAACCGATATATTCAACAGGCTTATACTCGTTTTGCCCAAGGGGATACCGAGGGAGCGATCGCGCATTTTCATGCAGCAATATTTCTTCATCCCAACTGTGCAGAACTTTACACAGCAAGAGCGCAGTTTCGCAAGAAAAATTTAGGTGACTATCACGGGGCATTAGAAGATTATACTCAAGCAATTTATATAAATCCTCGTAACGCCTTCTATTATTATTGGCGCAGTCAAACTTATCAAGAACTCGGTAATCAGCAAAAAGCCATTGAAGATTACAACGCCGCCATAAACCTAGCGCCAGAAGGTACTATCTACCATATTTTTTGATGAGGGTAAAAGGTGAAGGGCGAAAGGGTAAAGGGTAAAGACTGTCTCCTTATCTCCCTCATCTCCCCCCTCCTGACAGGTGTAGGTTTTTTATTGGTGTTCCAAAAACCTTGGTTTGGGGTGTAAGGGTGTAGGGGTGTAGAGGTGTAGGGGTGGATGAAACAATGATTTTCTCGTTAGTTTTATAGTCCTTACTCACTGCTATATTAAAAA
>DATNQO010000191.1:0-10508 GCA_036704005.1 Leptolyngbyaceae cyanobacterium
GAATAATTCGGGGAGTATGCCTGAGAGGAATTTAAAGCAATTATCATCAAATACTGCGGATACTTTAGTAGAAGCGGTGGGTATGGTACGTAATGCGAATGGAGATATTGTTTTTACTGCTCAACCTACAACGGCTACTGGGCTACAGTCGGGGCTATCTAGTCAGGCTTGTGGTGTTGTGCAAGGGAATGTGAAACCATGAACGGCTTGCAGGGTAGGCGATCGCCTAATCTATATCAATACTATTCAACTAAGGTTCACATATCCTTCCTGGTGACAGGGTTAATTCTCGGCTTCCATCTACAACCCTTGGCGGCTCAAGAGGTTCCCGCAGAAGTAAGACCGCCTTCCATACAACCATTACCACAACCACAACCTCTCCCAGAACTACCACCGCCAGAACAGCTCCTACCCAATGCACCCCAGTCACCAACTCAACCAGATGTGAATCCGCAAACTTTAGCGGAAACGTTGATTGTAGAACGGTTTGAGTTTGTGGGGAACACAGTTTTTAGCGAGAAAGAACTGGCGAAGGTGACAGATGCTTATCTCAAACGCCCAATTACCTTTAATGATTTACTCGAACTACGTTCACAACTGACGAACTTATATATAGATAGAGGCTATATAACCTCTGGAGTAATTATTCCCCCCCAAACTGTGAAAGGTGGGGTAGTGGTATTGCAAGCCGTGGAAGGAAGTTTAAAAAAGATAAATGTTACAGGTACGCGCCGCCTTAACCCGAACTATATCCGCGATCGCCTAGCGATTGCAGCTGGTAAACCACTATCACGCGATCGCCTACTCGCCGGACTGCAACTATTACAACTAGATCCTTTAATTAAAAGCATATCCACAGATTTACAAGCCGGCATTCGTCCGGGTACTAATATATTAGACGTTAAAGTTACTGAAGCCGATACTTTTAGCACTCAAATAGTCTTAGATAACCAACGCAGTCCGAGTGTGGGAAGTTTTCGCCGCCGCATCAATGTTAGCGAAGCCAATTTGTTGGGGTTAGGAGACGGTTTAAGTGTTGGTTACACCAATACTGATGGTAGTAATGGCTTTGATGTTAGCTATAGCCTACCCGTCAATCCCCGCAACGGTAAGCTGATTTTTAGCTATAGCAACACTAATAGTAATGTGATAGAGCGTCCTTTTAACTCTTTGGATATCAATTCCGAGTCCCGATACTATGAATTAACCTACCGTCAACCCCTGCGACAAACACCCACCCAAGACTTGACTGTAGGAATTACCGCCAGTCACCAAGCAGGTCAAACATTCTTGGGTTTTGACAATATCGGGGCGACTCCGCTAGCGGTTGGTGCTGATAACCAAGGTAGGACGAAGGTTTCTGCGATTCGATTTTTTCAAGAATGGACTCAACGCAGTAGCCAACAAGTCATAGCAGCGCGATCGCAATTCAGTTTCGGCTTGGGTGTTTTAGGCGCGACAATTAACCAAGATGAACCCGATAGCCGCTTTTTTATCTGGCGAGGACAAGCCCAATGGTTGCGCCAACTAGCGCCCGATACCTTAGTGCTGCTGCGATCTGATATACAGTTAGCCGATAGAGAACTGTTAGGACTGGAACAATTTGGTATCGGTGGACAATCAACTGTGCGCGGATACCGTCAGGATCAATTGTTAACAGATAATGGTGTGCAAGCAACCGCCGAAATTCGCTTACCAATTGCGCGAGTTGCTCAAGGAGTTTTGCAACTCACGCCTTTTTTCGATATAGGTACAGGGTGGAATAATGGCGGCGCAAATCTCCGTAATAATACCTTAATCGGTACGGGGCTTGGTTTGTTGTGGCGACAGGGTAGTAATTTTACTGCGCGTTTAGATTGGGGTATTCCCCTTACATCAGATAATTCTCAGAGGGATAGAACATGGCAAGAAAACGGTTTGTATTTCTCTGTTATCTATACACCTTTTTAAGTTGGGGATGGATGGCTAGAGTGACAAAATCGGCGGGGAAACAACGTCAAAAATTCTGGTATGGAATTTTGGCTTGTCTGACAACTTTACTATGTATATTGGTTTCGCCAGTGGTGGCTCGTGATGTGGGAAGTCAAGGGTTGACTACATTGGTGGTTGCTTCTTCCTCTCCAGAGCAAGCTGCTAAAAATCTATATATGACGGGGCGATTTTCCCAAGCAGTCGAGTTATTACAGCAAGCTTACCAAAAAAATGGCGATCCAGTAGAAAAGGCGGTGATTCTCAGTAATTTGGCTCTCAACTTGCACCAATTAGGGCGCATTGATGAAGCCACTAAGGCAATTGAGGATGCGATCGCTATCTTACAAAAGATGCCCCAATCATCACAACTACCAGTTTGGGCGCAAATATGGGATGTCAAAGGTAATCTGGAACTAGCACAGGGTAAAGCTCAAGCCGCTTTGTCATCCTGGGAAACATCTGCATCACTCTACCAACAATTAAAAGATAATAATAAGGCTATCCTCGCCCAAATTAACCAAGCACAAGCATTGCAAGCTTTAGGACTCTATCGCCGAGAAATTTCTTTACTCCAGAATTTGACAAAGGATTTGCAAAAACAACCAGACTCCCTCGCTAAGGCGGCTAGTTTTCGGAACTTGGGTGAGGCGCTGGCGCTGGCTGGTGATATCCCACAAGCAAGAAAACATTTACAACAAAGTCTAGAGATTGGCGAAAAACTAGAATCACCGGAAACCATTGCTACAGCTTACCTCAGTTTGGGTAATCTCGACTATATTCCCGGTAGCAACACAAAACAAAAAAAGACTGCTTTGACTCATTACGAAAAAGCTGTTCTTTCCTCAACCACTGCGACTAGCAAAATTCCCGCCCAACTTAACCGTTTACGCCTATTAATTGAGTTGTCACAATGGACAGAAGCTCAAGCATTATATCCCGAAATTCAAAGTCAAATTACTAACCTGCCACTTGGACGTTCGGCTATTTACGCTCAAGTAAATTTGGCTCAACGCCTTCTAGAAATGAGGCAGAAATTAAGCGAACCCAACCCAGAAACAATTGCTAAAATTCTAGCTGTGGCACGTCAGCAAGCGCAACAATTGCAAGATGTCCGCTCAGAGTCTTTTGTATTAGGTAATCTAGCACACCTATATGAATTATCTCAACAATGGTCTATAGCCAAAGATTTGACAAAACAGGCGCTAGATTTATCCCAGTCAATTCAAGCGCCAGATATCGCCTATCGTTGGTATTGGCAAATGGGACGTATTCTTTGCCAAGGTAAACCCCATTGTGATCAATCGGGAGATATTACAGGAGCCATCGCTGCTTACCAACAAGCATTTAATACTCTACAAAATATTCGTGGCGATTTGATTGCTACTAATAAAAATGTGCAGTTTTCTTTTCGGGAAACTGTAGAACCTGTATATCGTCGTTTAGTAGATTTGTTACTTCAATCATCAACATCAAGTCAAGAGAATCTGAAACAGGCTCGTATTATCATTGAAGCCCTACAAGTGGCGAAACTACAAAACTTTTTGCAGCAAGCTTGTCAAGATTCTAAATTAGAACTTGACAAGGTGATTGATTCTCAAGACCAAACATCAGCAGTTATCTATGCAATTATTTTGAATGACCATTTAGAAGTTATTCTCAAACGACCTAATAAAGAACTTAGTCATTATACTGCCTCGCCTCAAGAGAAAATTGAGCAAGTTGTCAGCCGACTATATGAAAATCTGAAAGACGAAAGTACTTATGAAGAAGTAAAAGATGATGGTCAACAAGTCTATAGCTGGCTGATTCAACCAATAGAAAAAGAGCTAAAAGAAAGCAACATCAAGAATTTGATTTTTGTTTTGGATGGGCCTTTAAGAAAAATTCCGATGGCGAGTCTTTATGATGGTCAGCAGTATCTAGTAGAAAAATATTCTGTCTCCTTAGCTTTGGGGTTACAAGTGCGGGAACCAAAGCCTTTAAACAGAGAAACCATGAAAGTTTTAGCTGCTAGCTTGACTGACCCTCCAAAGAATCAAGAAGTTTCCGGCTTTTCTCGATTAGCAAATGTTTCAGTTGAAGTGAAGGAAATCAAGAAGACAGGATTAGCAGTGGATTGGATTGCCGACCAAGAATTTACCACAAAAAACTTTAACAAAGAGCTAAATACTGCTAATTTTGATGTCGTACATTTAGCCACTCACGGTCTATTTGGGGAAAATCGAGAAAATACTTTTTTGGTGACAGCAGATGGTAAGTTGAAGATAGATGATTTTGATCAATTGTTTAGTAGTGAAGAACAAAACCGTAAACAAAAAATAGACTTACTTATTCTCAGTGCTTGTCAAACAGCTACAGGTAACGACCAAGCAGTTATGGGTATTGCAGGAACTATTGTTCAAGCTGGGGCTAGTAGTGCGATCGCCAGTTTGTGGGATCTAGACGATGAAGCCAGCGTTCCCTTCATGAAAGCATTTTATCAACATTTAGGACAACCCAACATCAGCCGAGCCGAAGCCCTGCGTTTAGCACAGCAATCTCTACTCAAAATCCCCAGATATGAACACCCTCGTTATTGGGCCCCCTACGTTTTAGTTGGTAGTTGGCTTTAATATCAATCGCCAAAAACCTTGAATTAAATTTATCATTTCGCCTGTCTTTTTACGTATTATCACTATACTTTAGTGAGGAATTTTTCTTTAAAGTGTATCAAATAGATAGCAGTTATACAGGCATTTTATATCGACGAAAATCAATGATTTGGATTATAAAAACGAATATTAATACATGATATGAATAACTTTAAAAATGCCTTTATTTCCTATGGAAGAGCAGATAGTAAAGCCTTTGCAACTAAGCTGCATCAGCGACTGATAGAAGCCGATTTCAACATTTGGTTTGACCAAAATGATATCCCTTTAGGTGTCGATTTTCAAAATCAAATAGATGACGGAATTGAGAAAGCTGACAATTTTCTGTTTATTATTGCCCCCCACTCAATTAACTCCCCCTATTGTGGTAAAGAAATAGAGTTAGCACTACGTCGTAATAAACGTATTATTCCCTTACTACACGTAGAGCAAATTACTCATGAAACTTGGCAAGAACGCAACCCTGGAAAAGATGCTAGTGAGTGGGAACAATATAAAACCAAGGGATTACATTCTAGTTTTCCTAATATGCACCCAGCTATTGGTAAAATTAACTGGGTATACTTCCGTGAAGGTATAGATGACTTTGAAAAATCCTTTGCAGGACTGCTAGAGCTATTTTCCCGCCATCAAGATTATGTGTATCAACACACCTACTTGTTAGCCAAAGCCTTGGAGTGGGAACGACAGCAACAACACTCACAATACCTATTAATTGGTGACGAGCGGGTACAGGCTGAAAACTGGTTAAAATTTCGCTTTAAAGATGAGCAACCACCATGTGAACCAACAGATTTACATTGCGCGTTTATCTGTCAAAGTACAAAAAATGCTAACAACCTGATGACTCAGGTGTTTCTCTCTTACTCAGAAAAAGAGAGAGCATTTATGGAAAAAATTGCCAAAATCTTGATGCGAAAAAGCTTCACGGTTTGGACAAACAAAACAGATATTCAGACTGGCGCGGATTTTGTCGAGTCAATTTATCGAGGTATTGAGGAAGCAGACAATTTGGTGTTTCTGATGTCACCAGCCTCTTTACAATCAGAATATTGTCAAATGGAACTGTCTCATGCTTTCTCTTTGAAAAAACGGATCATTCCTTTATTAATTGAACAAGTAGACATAGAGCAGATTCCTATAGAACTACGTACCTTGCAGTTCATCGACTTTACAGACCAAGAAGAGGAGGGAAAAGAGTCTGCCGATACTGATCAACTAATTAATGTGTTGTCTCAAGATGCAGCTTACTACGAACAGCATAAAATCTTATTAGTCAAAGCTCTGAAGTGGGAACGACAAAAACATAATACTAGTATTCTGTTGCGGGGTTATAATCTTCGAGAGGCGGAAGCTTGGTTAAAAATAGCTCAACAAAAAACCCAACATCCACCCATACCTTTACAAGTAGAGTTCATCAGCGAAAGCCTTAAGCAACCGCCTCTAGTAGCACTAGATGTATTTATCTCCTACTCCCGCGCTGATTCTGATTTTGTTCGCAAGCTTAACGATACCTTACAAATTCAAAACAAAACTACTTGGTTTGACCAGGAAAGTATCGCCTCTGGTAGTGATTTTGAGCAAGAGATTTATAAAGGGATAGAAAGCGCCAATAACTTCTTATTTATTATTTCACCAGACTCGATCAATTCAGACCAATGCAAGGCTCAGGTAGAATATGCAGTGAGTTTGCATAAGCGAATTGTTACTGTTTTGTATCGAGAAATTAAGGCTGGGGAGCTTTTCCCAGAATTGGCTAAGGTGCAGTGGATTGATTTTTGCCAGCATGGTGCAGACTTTTTGACAAAATTTGGGGAATTAACCAGAACATTAGATGCAGATCCAGATTACGTGCGATCGCACACTCGGCTTTTACTCAAAGCCAAAGAATGGGAAGATGCTAAACGTGACGATAGTTTTTTGGTACGGGGTAAAGATTTAGTCGCCTCTGAGGAATGGTTTAAGCAGTCTGTTGACAAACAACCAGCCCCCACCAATCTCCAACTAGAATATCTTGCAGCCAGTCGCGCTCTCCCCTATCGTAAAATCAAGCTCCGCACTGTGTTGCTGACTAGTTTGGCTGTGTCAATGCTAACTTTTGTTGCTAGATTTCTCGGCTTCACCCAGACTTTAGAACTAGCAGCTTATGACCAGATGCTGTCCTTACGCCCTGATGAACCAAAGGACGAACGATTTTTAATGGTCGATGTTGACACAGAAAGCCTTCAGAAGTTTAATGAAAGCGGGAGATATCCGGGTGGTAGAGGTTCTATTTCTGATGCAGCTCTAGACGATTTAATTAAAAATCTTTCCCAGCATCAACCTAGTATGATAGGGTTGGATTTTGTACGTGATTTTCCGGCTGAAGGTAGCCTCAAACAACGTTTACAGCAAACGAAAAACTTCATTTCGATCTGTAAAAACACTGATAATAGCCGGGGTGAAAAAATTATTGGCTTTAAACCAGCGCCAGAAGTTCCCCTAGAGCAAGTTGGCTTTAGTGACTTGGTTGATGATGACGCTAAAGGTGGTCGTTATGTGCGCCGACAATATTTAATGCAAAAGCCAGACGAGAAATATTGCCAAACAAGGGAAGCTTTTAGTTTAGTAATTGCTCGTCGCTACCTAGAAGCTAAAGGTCAGTCTTTCACCTCTCCTTTCAATACCCAAGCCCAACGATATGACCAGCCTATGCAGTTTGGTAAAACGGTGATTCCCCAACTACTAGGAATGGGAGGTGGCTACCAAAACACAGATCGTCAGATTCGAGGTTATCAAACGATGCTCAAATATCGTACCTTTGACGGTAGCCTCGATGATTTCGCGCCCAGAGTCAATATTTTGCAGGTTTTGGACAATAAAGTTGCTGCAGAACAAATTAAAAATCGGATTGTTCTGATTGGCTTTACTGATAAGCAAAGCAGACAAGCTGATTACTGGAGTACACCCTATGGTGATGTTGCTGGAGTCACCCTGCATGGGCAAATGATCAGTCAGATCCTGAGTGCGACCTTAGATAATCGCTCGCTCATCTGGTGGTGGCCTCTTGGTTATGAAACAATCTGGATGTTTGGTTGGGCTTTGGTCGGTGGTCTTGTCTGTTGGCGATTTAACCGCAATCTTCATATCGGTATAGCTGTCGTAGGTTCTGCTGGAACTTTATACATTATCTGTTCTGTAATTATGGTGACTCAAAGCGGTTGGATACCTTTTGTTCCGCCAGTTTTGGCATCACTAATTACTGGGGGAACGGTAATATACTTAACTGATAAACTCCGTAAAAGTTAAATCAACAAATCAGCAAAGAGGGAATGACAAAATGCTCCGTCCACAATTATCGATTCAGCGATCAACTATTTTGATCTGCTCTTTGACAACTGCTGTTTGTGTGAATTTTGTGTCGCCTATTTTTGTTCACAAAGCCCAAGCACAGAATTTTTTTCAGCGTATTGGCGAGATGTTTAATACTTCCAGACCCGATGAAAATGCTTCTGGACGTTCACGAGGAGGAGCGACGCGATCGCAATGTTCTCAAATCGAGGACAACAACCTCATGGCCTTAGTTCCAATGGACAATGGTGGCTTCACTACTCAAGATTATCCCCAGTTCTGGTTTTATTTACCCTTCGGTGGTGATTCCCAGTCACCTCCAGCCACATTTAGATTATTAGATGAACAGAAAAAGTCTGTTTTGTCAAAGCCTTTGCAGCTCTCTTTACCAGAAAAAAAAGGCATTGCCAGCATTAGTATTCCCTCTACCGAAAAACCATTATCAATTGGCAAAAGATATCAATGGTACTTCAAAATTACTTGCGTCAATGATCAGGGACAGAACACAAATATTAGTGTGAATGGTTGGATTGAAAGAGTAGCAGCGAGTGCTGAATTAGTAGAAAAAATTAAGCAAACAGCAAATCAACAGCAGTACATCCCTTATGCAGAAAATAACATTTGGTATGACACTGTTAGCAAACTTGTTGAGAACCGCGCAGCTAATCAGCAGGACTGGAATAATTTACTATCACTTTTTCAGCTGAAGGAATTTGCTAACTCCCCTGTTTATGAACTGAAGATACAAAAGCAATAAGTAAGTAGGTCATTTAATTAATGTGTTGCAAATATTTTTTGAATCGGTATAGCCTTGGTGCGTAAGTCCTATTTTATACATAAATGAAAGGTCATACCGATTTGAAAAAAGAATGCGACAGATATGTGGGTAGGGGCGCACATCTGTAAGCCCCTACAAATAATTAATGTGTTGCTAATATTTTTTGAATCAGTATCAGACATGAAAACATGAAATTTCCCAGCCTTTCGGTAAAAGGGTTGATACTCAACAATGTCTGATAAAAAAGCCTGAACAGTTATTAAAACTAGTTCAGGATATGATTTGAATCAATAATTTTTTTTAAAAACTGAAAAAATATTAAATTCGATGCTACATTTTTTGATCTATGCTTCTTCAGATTTTTCGCTTTTTTGTCCTGGGGAAGATTCATAAAGAGCATCTAGTTGTTGACGCGCATCTTCAACATTTATTGAACGCATTACTAACAGAGGTTCTTTAATAAATTTACCTGTACTATCCAATAATTCAGGGTGTGGTGTTATTTGTGGATTCACTGATGGATAACCATAGCCTCCCTGATTTGGATTTTGTGGGTTGATTGAGTAATTCCCACCTAAACCAGAACGCATCCCATCACGATCAAAACTAAACATAATTAAATTACGAATTAGGTTTGCTACAGCTATGAGAGCAAGAACTGTAAAAGCCATAATATAAAGCAGGTGTAACATCGGATTTTCCTCCAGCAACAGCGATTTGGGAAATTTATGCTTTAAACGTTTTGTTTTACTCGTTGATTATCAATGGCGAGGCTAAATACTTGGCACATTTGTAAGTGCGTCTATAGCTATATGGGGAAATTTGCCAACATCATATAGTCAATTGTATCTTATAATACATTATTTTTTTGTTAAAATAATGTTAAGAAGTTTCCCCCATCATCCACGAGTCATGTGAGATCCTGCCATCTATTGACTAGATTGCTGGGAACGAAAGCGTGCCGCCACATTCCAGCATTCAGTGACTAATTGGTGCCAAGGTGTCATCGTTGCCATATCGATGCCAACTTGCCCTTCTGTCGCAGTAAACAGCATTTTTGCTGTGTTAAGTTCTTCCTGGGCTTGCTTAAGGCGAGACAACAAGTCTAACTGCTCTTGTTCATCCATAAATGAGAGCCGCTCAGTTTCCAGAAAGTCGCGCGATCGCGTAAACCAATACTGAAAATCTTCAAGCAACGGTTGCAGCACCGTCTTCAGCAGCTCAGTTCCCGATATATTCGAGTCTGACATAAATGAGAGAGGAACTTCTAATTTCTTTATTAATATTAACCCTATTTACCTTTCTTAACATTACTATACTCTATTTCTTAAGGAAGATTTAATTGGTATCTGTAGTAATAAACACAAAATATACACAGTATGGGGTGTATTGGACGATAGAGGCTAGAGGCTAGGGAGTAGAGACTAGGGAAGAGAGAGTTTCGTTACTTTCAAGTGTATTTTTTTACAAAAAATATTCAGAGAAAATAAGCAAAACTAAAAACCTTGCCCTTCCCCTTTTTAATCTTGTGTACAAAGTTCGTATCGGCAAATGATCACGAACCAGTCAGCCGTTTTGATTACCGAAAAACTGGGTTTAAAGCCCCGCCCTTCACTTCGACAAGCTCAGTGACCACTAGGGCGGCTTTTGTGGTAGTATAACTAATAGCGGTAAAGCGCACAAATAAAAGACGAAGTAGGTCAAGCGGACTGCTCCTGATCCGGAAAGACAGGTAGTATGAATCCGCGCATCTTGTACAAATGTGGGAGTAAACACAG
>DATNQO010000192.1:0-56784 GCA_036704005.1 Leptolyngbyaceae cyanobacterium
GGGGAGCGTTGCGCCTTTTGAGCTTTAGGGAAAGGGGAAAGGGGAAGGGGGAAAGGGGAAGGGGGAAAAGGGAACTATGGACTAATGACTAATGACCAATGACTAATGACCAATGACTAATGACTAATGACCAATGACAATGAAAACTTTTATAACTAGGTATTGACGGATTACCTAATGTCGTATATATTTTCAAGTGTGTGAGGAGCGAACCAGCAAGGACACCGAGACGAAACACGGCCAGTCGTCGGTGTCTTTCTGATTTTTAGGTGTTTTTGTTGGGTAAATTTGTTGACATTCCTTTCTCTACAAAAGAATTTACTTTACAAAAAGTAAAAATTTGGCTCGTAGGAATTGTTAATTTTGAAGTTAATAAAAATTAACAAATAAGATTTAGGAAAGTAGGAATTTTTCCATAGCTACAGCTGCGCCATCTTCTTCAACGGTGGGGGCTACCCATTGGGCGATCGCTTGCACTCCATCAGGGGCGTTTCCCATAGCCACACCAATACCAGCATATTCCAACATTTCCACATCGTTGAAGTTGTCCCCAATGGTCATGACATCGGCGCTTTGGATTCCTAATAATTCTTCGGCCAGATAACGCACTGCATTACCTTTGTTGACGAAGGGATTTGTGGCTTCAAAAAAGGTAGCAACGGATGTTGTCAGATACAGTTCAGCAGGTGTGTATTGACTGCGTAATGTGCCTAAGAGTTTGCTGATGGCTTCTGTGTCGTCGCACAAGGCTAAAATTTTTGTGGGTTCATTCTCTAGGGTTTGGCGTAAATCACCGACGGCGATGGGAGTAATACCGGAACGTTGGGCGTAAATTGCTGTTTCTCTGGTGACTTCCCGCACATAGAGTTGATCATTTATGTAGAAGTGGATGGAAAGAAGCGATCGCCACTGTGGTTGTTCAAAGTAATCTAATAATTGCTGGGCAGTTTTTCTAGCTAAAGGTAGATGCTGGTGAATCTTTTGGTTAGCTGGGTCTTGAATCCAAGCACCTTGATAAGCGGCTAAGGGTAAGGTAGAGTTAATTTCCTGATGAAAGCGCAGCGCTGAACGATACATTCGCCCAGTGGCGATCGCCACTTGAATACCTTTAGCTTGGACGGAGGCGATCGCTTCTTTGACAGGCTGGCTGATTGTGTTAGACTCCCCAGAAATGGTTCCGTCTATATCTAGTACGAGTAATTTAGTCATTGGTCATTAGTCATTGGTAAGTAGAGACGCGATTAATCGCGTCTGTACAGTCAACAATTTACCAGTCTATTGGCAAACCCAACTGGTTTAGTGTGTCGCCATTTTGTAATAGGGGCTGAATATTGCTGTCTATTTGAATGCGTCCACTTGATAACACTAAAGCACGTTGAGTAACTTTTCCCAACCAGTTTAATTCATGGGATGCTATTAACATCACTTCTACTGGTAAATTTAGTAAAACTTGTGCCAAGTGTCGCCGCCATGCTGGATCAAGACCAGTGGTAGGTTCATCTAAAATGAGAATTGTTGGCTCTAATGCCAAGATAGCGGCTAAAGCAGCCAGTCTTCTTTGTCCTCCAGAAAGTTCGTGTGCTGAACGGTTGGCGTAGGCTTCTAGACCGAAATCAGCGAGTAACTGTCTTGCTTTGTCTGTGGCGATCGCGGGTGGTACGCCGTAATTCCTTGGCCCAAAGGTGATATCCTCTAAGATTGTGGGCATAAATAACTGGTCATTGGCATCTTGAAAAGCAAAGCCAATGTAGCGCCTGACTTGAGGAAGGGTTTGAGGCTCTAATGGGATACCATTAACCCAGATTTTTCCTGACTGTGGTTGTTTCAAGCCAATGAGATTCTCTAATAAAGTACTTTTACCAGAACCGGTTGCACCCATCAACGCCACGCGATCGCCTGGATTTAAGGTAAATGAAAGATTATGCAGGACTGGTTCTTGGCGAGGATAGGCGAAGACTAAATTTTGTACCTCGATCACACCTGTATGCGGATTACGGCTAGAGGGTTGGGGTTGGGAAGTTAAGGATGTCAAGGTAGATACTCTGTGTTGATGGTTGACTGTTGACTGTTGACTGTACAGACGCGATTAATCGCGTCTCTACTTACTAATGACTAATGACTCATAGGTAAGAAGTTAGGGTGAAAGAAATTGCGATCGCCCAGGCGAATATGAGTAGGAAGCGTTCTTTGAGTTTGAAGGTGGAATCGATGGGTAATGTTCCGTTGTAGCCGCGAATGATCATGGCGGCGTTGACTCGTTCGGCTCTTTCTAGGGTGCGGATGTACAAAGCGCCTATCATGGATGCACTAGCGTAGCGTAGCCAGCCAGCAGCACCGTTGATTCCTCTTAATTGGGCGCTGCGCTGCATTCTTGTGACTTCGGCTAGTAAAATTTCTAGGTATTGTCCAGCTAGCAGTAGGTTTTCTTTTAAGGCGGCTGGTACTGGTAAGCTTTTGAGTGCAATGCCGAAGCTGTGGGGTGGTAAGGTCAATAAAAAGCTATTCATGACGACTAAACACACCAGAGAACGAACGAGTAAAAAACTCGCTTTTTCCCATCCCAAGGGTAAGGCTACGAGGGAGAGGAAGATTAACTCTGTACCTATCAATCCTCCTAATTTGGGTAAAGATACGCGCAATAGTGTTACCCAAATTAAGGCGATCGCCGCATACCCACCCAACCAATACCAAGAGTTGTGCTTTAATAAAGCTGAGCCAACAACAATTACTAGGGATAGATGCAAACGTAAGGGCAAAGCCATTTTAAGCATTCTTCGTTCTCACTACTTGGGCAATTCCAAAGGCGACAGCGAAGCACACCGCCGATCCCAGGAGTCCAGCAATACTTGTACCAATTGGCCCTAAACCCGGAATTTCGTAGTCTGCTAAGGGTGTGGGTACAGCTATTCTCACTTGTTCACCAAGTTTGATAAAGCCTAAGTCTTCTGCTACCTTTTCTAAGCCGTCTGGCCAGGCTGAAGCGACAAGTGACAATAAACCAGCCAGTAAAACAATGCTAACGACTGGTACTAACCAACCGCGAAATTTTTGTTGTTCTCCAGGGAGTAAATCTGGTCTTGCTGTTGCTAGGTAAGTCAGGACACCGCCTGTAATTAAGCCTTCACCTACACCAATCAAGATATGAATACCTGTCATGGCTGGTAAAACTATGCCTATGGGTGCAGTTCCTGAAAGGGCTAACTCGATAGCGCAAGCTATGGCTGCTACTACTACACTCACACCAGCAGCGATCCCCGCAGCTAAGGGTAAGCGTCCTTTGGAACCGCCAAATAAGCGTTGCAAGGTTTGGGTTAACATCCAACCTACCCAAACTCCCACAAATGCCATGTTAAAAATATTGGCTCCTAACGCGGTGATCCCACCGTCGGCAAATAATACGGCTTGGATAATTAAAACTGTGGCGATGCACAACATCCCTGCCCAAGGGCTACCTAACATGATCGCGGCTAATGTTCCGCCTAGCAAGTGTCCACTGGTTCCCCCTGCTACTGGGAAGTTAATCATTTGAGCAGCAAAAATAAATGCAGTGGTTAATCCGAGTATGGGGGCGCGACGTACACCAAATGCTTTTTGCGATCGCGCACTTGCAAATAATAGTCCTGCCAAACTTACCAAACCCGTTGCGCCTGCCACTGGCACAGACACAAATCCATCAGGAATGTGCATGATTTTCCCCGTAACTAACTTTTTATTTAACTCAATTAAAAATAATTTAATTTAGGCATCAAACTACTAAAAAACACTATTTTTCTTTCGTTTTCAATGCCCCTCCAGGGGATTTTAAACCCTACTTTAGAAAGAAAAATAATAAAAAAATGTGCAAATATTTTACTTATTTGGCAATATATTAATTTTTATTTAGTTAATTTTTAAACAGAGCTTCTATGGTGAACAAAACAGTTCTTTGCTGCACACATAAATGTCATCTCTCTAAAGACTTATATCTGATTGAGTTAAGTTTATATCTTTAGGTTATAGGGAATATAAAGGGTCAATAATTTATAATTAGCATTAACAAAATATATTAAGTAGTTTTTGACGAAACCTTTCTAAACTTTGCCCTTCTGTTGCTAATCCTTCATTGATCAGAATTTCATATATTAGTGGTAAGCCCAATTGTAAATTTTTCAAAATATCTCTTTGCGAAAAAACATCTTGGGGCGTTCCTTCTAAAATCAGTCTTCCTTCATCCATAACAAAAATCCAGTCTGCCCAACAATAAACTAAATCTAGGTCATGACTAGCCATAACTATTGTTGTCCCAGAGTCATGGATTTTTTTCAGAAGTGCCATTAAATTACGGCTTTGGGGTCTATCTAAATAGGCTGTTGGCTCATCTAATAATAATAATTCTGGTCTTAAAACCATGACATCAGCTAAAGAAACGCGCTTTTTTTGCCCTAAACTTAAGTGATGTACTGGTCTTTCTGCTAATTCAGTTAGTTCAAACTCTACTAAGGCTTGGGAAACTCGTTGTTGAATCTCTGCTATTGGTAATCCGAAATTACACAACCCATAGGAAATATCTTCTTCAACGGTAGAGGCTACTAACTGCTGTTCTGGATCTTGGAAAACTAAACCAACTTTTTGGCGTAGCTTCATCAAGGATTTACGGTCATATTGCAGAGGTTTATCTTGCCAAGATACTATCCCCTTTTGGGGTTTATATAAACCGTTAGCTAAGGAAAATAAAGTTGTTTTACCACAACCATTTTTCCCTATCAAGGCACATCTTTTATTTTGGGGAATGCGTAGGGTTATTCCATTTAAGGCTGATTGTTTTGCACCTGGGTATGTGTAGTATATTTGCTCAAATGCGAGTAATGAATGCTGCATTTTATATATCGAGTAAAAATAAAATTATTGCTTCTCTCTGTGTCTTTGTGGTTTAATTATTTTTTACCACAGAGTCACAGAGGCACAGAGTTAAAGAGTTATTGATTGCTTTTTCAAGTAAGAATTTTTATCTTAAAAATATATATTCCATTCTAATTCTATTAACATGAGACATCCAAGAATAGCTTCTACAGCATAGCGTTTGGATACATGATAACGGGTAGGATGCCAGACTTGAAATTCTCCGTTAAAGCCACGTGATTCTAAACTTAAGGAAACTTGCCGATATTTCTGTAGAGTGCGTTGGAACAATTGACCTACTAATAATGATAAACTTTTCATGCTGAGGCTAAATGTAGAGTAGCCATTACGAGCTTGTTGGGCAGTCCATAATTCTGAGGCTGTATTTAGCAGGACGAAAATAAACCGATACATCAGCAATAACAAGTCGGTGATGAGTGCAGGAAAGCCGAAGCGCCTGAAGGTTTGCAGTAAGTCGGTAAAGGGAATGGTTAACATGACAAAATATAAGCAAGAAATAGAGGCGATCGCTCGCGTCAAAATCTGCCATACTTGCTCAATGCCATGATTGCTGATATATAAATAATAAGAGGCAATCTTGATACCTAAAATGGCATCATTTTGTACTAAGTTTACATCAGAAGACGCTACAGCGTTAATTACTAAAGCTGGGACGCTAGTTAACCAAAAAAGTCCGGCAATATAGATTAATTTCAGATAAATTTTTGTGGGAATACCTGCGTAAAAAATTGTCCAGATACTCACCCAAACGGCGATGAGGATTTGCACTACGGGATGGGCAAAAGCTGTGATAATTAAAAGAGCGATCGCAAACAACAATTTCTGCTCTGGTGCTAATCGTCGCAATTTATTTGTATAAGCAAGCGTATCAATCTGCATCTTCATGATGATTTCGCTGTTCTGTTCTACCTTTAGATAAACCAATTACATAACCTAGCACCCCCGCACCTAAAGCCGCCTGGGAAGCAAACAAAAAGGTCTGGACTTCGCCGCTTGGTGCTTGCATCAATGGTTGAAACCAAGGTTTATATTCTGGCTGTACTTCGCTAACCGCATTAGCTGCGCTGTCATCAGCACCAGCAAACTCAGCATTACGCGCAACGATGAATGGTAAAGCTGAGAGAATTACCACTCCTCCCAGCAGCAGCCAGTTATTTACGCTTTTTTTAGATTGATTCATGAGTTATCAGTTGACAGTTGATAGTTGACAGTTGACAGTTAACAGTTATCAGGGAATGTTCACTGTTGGTTGTTGACTGATAACTGTTCACTTTTGAGTGGTTTAATTAGTTGTAATAGTTCCAATTCTTGAGGAGTATAAGATTGTAACCAGTTCCATACCAGCACTGTCAACAATCCTTCACTGATTGCTAAGGGTATTTGGGTGATGGCGAAAATGCCGGCGAACTTGGCGAATGATGCAATAAACCCGCCTACAGGTGCAGGGAAAGCTAAAGCGAGTTGCACAGAGGTAATGATATATGTGAGCAAATCTGCTAAAGCTGCGGCTAGAAAGATGGCGATTCTTTGCTTACCAGTGAGCTGCATTGTGAGATGATATATCCAGTAAGCGGCAATAGGCCCAGCGATCGCCATTGAAAAGGCATTAGCCCCTAGTGTGGTTAAGCCGCCATGCGCCAATAGCAAGGCTTGAAACAATAATACTAAACTACCCAAAACAGACATAGCCAAAGGCCCAAACAACACAGCCCCTAACCCTGTACCTGTGGGGTGTGAGCAACTACCTGTTACCGAAGGCATTTTTAAGGCGGATAATACGAATGTAAACGCCCCCGCCAATGCTAAGAGTAATTTTAATTCGGGGTTGGCTTTGGTGATGCGAGTGAGCGATCGCAATCCTAAAATCATGAACGGTAAAGCTACTAACCACCAAAAAATAGCCCAACCTACTGGGAGGTAGCCTTCCATTATGTGCATCCCATAAGCTGGGGTGGAAGCGCTTACGACTGCGTAAAAGCTAAAAATTCCGATGAAAATGAGCGATAGGCGTTTAAATTTGAGAAATCTTCTCGACACCTTTGAGACTCCGCAAGATATGTTTAACGTATCAGTTTAAATCGGTTAACGCCCTGATAAACAGTTAAAAATTAAAATTTAAAGATTCAGGCTATAGCTTACTAACTTTATATAATTTTTGGCTAGTGTTGCGGTGTTATGAATGGTTGATTTTTTTAACGCAGAGGGGCGCTGAGGTTTTAGGACTGTTTTATATAATATTTCTCAAGAAGGTTAGAGGAAGAGTTAAGATATGATACGTTTTAATAAATAAAAGTAGTGAAATTTACTAAGTTTTTACAGCAATATTAAGGAAATTTACTAAGTTACAGCACTTTTCACCTTGATGAGGTACATTCATCTAGCCTCTAATACCATTTCACGAAATACCTGATACAAATGACAAACCTCTAATTCTTTCCCCCTGCTCCCTGCCCCCTGCCCCCCTGCTGCCTATGTGTATCAATATTAAAGTAAAACGGTATAACCCCTAGTCTAAGCGCCTCTGTTCCTTTGCAAAGTGTACTGCACTCAACTGAAAAAGGCTGTAAATTGCCTAAATTAAAGCTTCACAGATATTTAAAAATTATTGACAATAATTCTTGATTTCGATAATATACACAACTGTAATTGCAAATAATTTGCAACTTTGCTTTATTGCTGTTGAATGTCATGCCCCTGAATTTTTCGCTGGGTAAGAGAGAACTGTTGAGTCGTCGCCAATTGCTAAGACTGGGTGTAGGTGGTGCTGGCGTAGCGGGTGCGGCGGTGCTGTGGAAGACTTTGAACTCACAGAGTAAGTCTATTGTGAAAGTGCCGCAAATGGTGATGGATGCACCTAATAATGTGGCTCAACCCATGCGGATGTTGAGGGAGTTTGATTATGGGACGCTAAAAAGAGAAAATGGGCGAACTATTCGCGAGTTTCAACTAACTGCGGGTACTTCGGTTATTCAACTGAATACTGCTGTATCTTACAACATCTGGGATCTTAATGGTCGCATACCGGGGCCGACGCTACGAGCAAAACAAGGCGATCGCATCCGAGTATTATTTCACAATCAAGCTGGACATTCCCACTCGCTACATTTTCATGGTGTACATCCCGCCGATATGGATGGAGTACGTCCTGTAAGTAACAGTAACGCCACAATTTACGAATTTGACGCAGAACCCTATGGTGTTCACTTGTACCACTGCCATATTGAACCTGTGACTCGTCACATAGCTAAGGGTTTATACGGAATGTTTATCATCGATCCGCCGACACCCCGTCCCCCGGCTGATGAGATCGTGCTGGTGATGGCTGGCTATGATATTAACGATGATAGCCGGAATGAGTTTTACGCTTTCAACGGATTGCCCCATCACTACATGGATAATCCGATCCAAATTTATCAAAATCAGTTAGTGCGGTTGTATGTGCTTAACATCATCGAATTTGATCCGGCTGTAACATTTCACCTCCACGCCAACTTTTTTGATGTTAATAGATATGGCATGAGTATGAAAGCCAGTGAGAAAACCGATGTCTTGACGATGGGAGTGGCGGAAAGGCACATCCTAGAGTTTGCGTTTCGCTATCCGGGTAAGTATATGTTCCATCCTCATCAAGATGCGATCGCTGAAAATGGCTGCATGGGTCAATTTGAGGTTGTTGCTAATAATACTCAAAATTCTTCTACTTTATAGCCTTTAATTATATCAATTAAATAATAAAAAATCTTATTTATTTTTGATAAGAGATTGGTAATTTCTAGCTTTCCCTTCCTCAAGACAAAAAAATGCTTAAACCTCGATATATCTGCTTGGCTGTGGCTGCTTGTTTTATAGTTTCCTTAAGTTCTTGCACCGGAGGAACGCCAACAGCAAACAACTCACCATCAGGTACTACTAACTCTAATGCTCAAACGACGGAAACTATCAGTCATAGTGGACATGGTAATCAAGCGAAAATCAATATTAATACTGCTATCTTGTCTCAATTAGACAAGTTTGAAGCTAAGTTAGGTGTCCCAGCTTTATCAAATAAAATTCAAGCTGGTCGTCCTTATGGTAGTCCAGAGGATTTAGTGACAAAGAAAGTAGTAACTCAGGAACAGTTCGACCAAATTAAAGACATGGTGACTGTGCAAGAGGTGGTGTTAACAGGTGAAGCCAAAGATGTTGATTACATGACAAAACTGGGGTTGATGGAAGGACATCTTTTAGTCGCACAAGAACTACTTGACCAAAATCAGCCCAAACAAGCAGAACCCCACATCGGACACCCGGTGGAAGAGATTTATGTTGATGTGGAAGAACAGTTAAATGAGCGCAAGGTTAAAGAATTTAAAACAACTTTGGTGAGTTTGCAAGATTTGGTGAAATCTCAACCACAAGATGCCAAAGTTAAGACTAATTTTACCGCTTCAGTGCAGTCAGTTGATAGTGCGATCGCCGCTTTACCAGAAGCCCAACGCAACAAACCCGCATTTGTCTTGCAAGTAGTCAACGGCTTGTTAGATGCAGCTAACTCCGAATACGGCGCTGCGATCGCCGATGGTAAAATTACTGCTGCCATTGAATATCAGGACTCTCGCGGCTTTGTTTTCTACGCCGACAAACTCTATCAAGGGATTTCTTCTCAATTAGCACAAACAAACCCCGAAGCCGACAAAGCCATACAAACTAGTTTTACTGAACTCAAAAAAGTCTGGCCAGCCGTCATCCCTCCTGCTACACCAGTCAAAACCACCCAAGAAGTAACCAAACTCATCAAAAATATTGAAGCAAACTCTCAAAAAGTGATTGATAAATCAACTACCCAAGCGCAAAAATAGCTTATTACTCACTTGGAGACGGAAACTCACAAGTTTAAAATGGATGGGGAGTAAGGTTGTCATAGCAGTTGCCACATAGATGAGGACATAGAGTCATCATAAAACCCTCAAAGAAAAGGGTTTTCATCCTGTTCCCTATCCCCTGTTCCCTATCCCCTGCCATAAAAGTTAAAAGTGAACATTATTTACTCTTTTAACACCTGTAACCTTTTACTCATGACGCTCCATTCGTAATTTTAATCAACACTAATGCAAGAGCTTGACCACAATAAAACCATCGACATACTCAACGCCATCATGGAATTTGAATTGGCTGGGGTAGTACGCTACACTCATTATTCCTTGATGGTAACTGGCCCAAATCGCATTCCTATCGTCGCTTTCTTCAAAGCACAAGCTAGTGAGTCCCTACTCCACGCCCAACAAGTAGGCGAAATTCTCACGGGACTGGATGGACATCCCACCTTGAGAATTGCCCCAATGGAGGAAACTTACAAGCATTCAGTCAAGGATATCCTAGAAGAAAGCTTGAACCATGAAAAAAAGGCATTAGATATGTATAAATCTTTGTTAGATACTGTAACTAATGCCAGTATTTACTTAGAGGAATTTGCTCGTGGCATGATTGGACAAGAAGAGATGCACAATCTCGAATTGAAAAAAATGCTGAGAGATTTTAGTTAATTAGTCAATAGTCCATAGTCAATAGTCTAAAACTGTTGACTGTTGACTGTACAGACGCGATTAATCGCGTCTCTACTTACCAATGACCCTTACGGGTATGCCTTCGGCACGCCAAGGGCGAACGCCAGTTCCCTACGGGGGGAGACCCGCCTACAGGAATGTACAGACGCGATTAATCGCGTGTACAGACGCGATTAATCGCGTCTCTACTCACCAATGACCAATGACTAAACATCATGGACTTTAGTACTGCTCTACCTACTTTTTTTATTACACTCCGAGAAGGAGTAGAAGCCGCCTTAGTTGTTGGTATTGTGTTGGCTTTGCTCAAAAAAGCCAAGCAATCCCGCCTGAATTCTTGGGTGTACGCTGGTGTCGGCGTTGGTATTGTCGTTAGTGCGCTGGTTGGGGTGCTGTTCAATTGGATAATTAGAACAGTTACAGCCGCTAATCCGCAATACGCCTCTGTAGTCGAGCCGATGCTAGAAGGAGTGTTTAGTGTTTTGGCGATCGCCATGTTGAGTTGGATGCTCATCTGGATGACGAAACAAGCCAAAGTCATGAAATCCCAAGTTGAAGGCGCAATTACAGAGGCGCTAACGCAAAACTCCAATGCTGGCTGGGGCGTTTTTAGTTTGATTTTAGTGGCGGTTGTCCGCGAAGGCTTTGAGACTGTATTGTTTGTTGTCGCCAACTTTCAACAAGGAATTGTACCAGCCATTGGAGCGATCGCAGGTTTAGCTAGTGCAGCTGCGATCGGTGTACTTTTATTTAAGCTGGGCGTTAAAATTAATATCCGCCAATTCTTCCAAGTAATGGGCATTTTATTAGTTTTAATTGTTGCTGGCTTAGTAGTTTCCGCCCTCAAACATTTTGATGAGGCGACAGCCAACTTAGCTCTTAGCAGTCGCGCCTCAGAAAATCTTTGTTTCTATTACGAACACTTCACTAAAATTCACTCTTGCATTTTAGGGCCGCTTGTTTGGAATGCAGAAAAACTATTACCTGATGAAAAATTTCCAGGGGTAGTTCTCAAATCCTTATTTGGTTATAGAGAACATCTTTATCTTGTAGAAGCAGTGGGATATCTTATATTTTTACTCACTGTAGGCGGTTTATATTTCCGCAGTTTAACAGGCAGTTCTGTTAAATCTACCAGCGATGTATCAGTTGCACAAAAATAAAATTCACTCATTTCGTAGTAAGGACTTAAGTCCTTACTACAAACCTTCTTACTTTCAAGCATTTTCTCTATTCCCTATCTATAACAAATATTGTTTAAGCTGCTCACAAGCATTCTTAATAGCATCTATACTACCTGGATTTACCAATCCATAATAATCAAAAACGTATACTCGATTATTTTTAACTGCTTGCAGTTTTTGCCAAAAACCCTCCTTTTTAAAATCATCCAGCACTGCTGTTTTTGACCCACCTTGAGGAGGAGTAATCAGAATAATTACTTCTGGATTCGCTTCTAAAACCTTCTCAGGTGAAAGAGTAACATAACCTGCAATTGGGCTTTTACCTTGTAATTCTGCTGCTAAGTTTTTGACTGGAAATTTTTCTAATAAATCTCCAGCCCAACTATTCTTATTTGGGGCTAAAATTGGTTGAGTACTGACCAAAACTAAAGTAGAAGTATTTGCCTTTGTTTCCTCTGGTAGAAAACTTTTGTATCTTTCTAATAAAGGTTGGGGATTAGCATCAATTAACTGAGCGATTTTTTTAGTAGTATCTTCTAAAGATGCCCATGTATTGACTTGAGTAAGCAAAGTTGCGATACCTAATTGCTGCAATCTTTGAATTGGTTGATTAGAAAAACCTTCTGCACCAATTACTAAATCAGGCTTGAGGGAAACAATTTTTTCTAAATTGGGAGGACTTTGACCCTCGGTAACGCGGGGAATATCTTGAAAAAGTGGATCATTTCTGAATAAGGCGCTACCAGAAATACCTACAAGTTTAGTTTTATCAAGTTGAGAGATGATATCAGTTGTTAAAGAAGAGAGTGTGACAACCCTTTTAGCAGATATTTTTGATAGTTCTTGAGAATTAGTATTAGATGTAGCTTCTGCTTGTGGCTGCTGAGTATTTGTATTATTACACGCAACTAAGATAATACATAAAATAATTACCAAAGTAGATAATATCCAACGACGAAGCATTCCAGATACCTTCTTGACTATAAATATATAGTATCCGTAGGGTGAGCAATGCCCAACTTATAAGTAAACCGTCGAAAATAAATCCAACTATGTTAGGTAGTGTAAATTTATCACGATTGAGTTCGTAGTGTTCGCGTAGCGTCTGTCTACGACACGCTACGCGAACGCAGAGAGGACTTTAGTCCTCAAAAAAGGACTAAAGTCCTTACTACAAACCTTGATTTATTTATTCCGTTCTACTTAGTAGGGGACAGGTAACAGGTGACAGGTGACAGGTCTAAAAGCTCCTGTACATAAAAATTTTACAACTTATCAATGTCCCGACCTATGTGGCTATTGCTATATATTTTATTCCGTAAATACAGAAAAAAGCGAGTATAAACACTAGTCTATATCTTCAAAAATAAATCTTGATGACTGTGCTACTCGCTTTGGGGTATACAAGGGTTTTTGAGAAAAGCTGTACTTAATATATAGTGAGAAACCGAAAATTGGATGTTGTATAGATAACAAATTACTATTTTTTTAAACTTTTTATAAGTAATTTTTTTAACTAGAACCTATGTTTTATAGTTTACCGTGCTTAAACAATGTATCAGCCTCAACAATTTTGAATTTTGCCTTGAGTTATAGACAAATTTGACGGCTTGTGCTTTGGCAATCAAAGATATAAACTTACAAATTCCAATTACGACGCAAATGAAAGAAGCCTTCTAACCAATCTTGCCAAGCCGTGTTGGTATTTAACCTTTGCTGATTGAACTCATGTGCTGTTTGTTCTATAATTTGCGAGAAACTGGGATAGACAGCAGATAAATTAGCTAAGTGTCGGATAGAAATGTTTCGAGATATAGCCAAAGCAATGAGATTAATTAAATCTCCGGCTTCTGTCCCGAATATAGTCGCGCCTAAAATTTCTCCGTTGCGCCGCACAACTAACTTACAAATACCTGTAATTTCATTCCTAAGTTGTGATGCTGCTACTGATTTATAGTAATGTCGGACAACTAAAACTTCTTGCTTGTTATATTGGCGCTTTGCTTGATTTTCTGTTAAACCTACTTGCGCTATTGTGGGTGAAGATAATATTGCCCAAGGAATAGGTCGGTAATCAACTTGTGACTTGGGAAAAAATAGCGCATTGTTGAGGGCAATTCTGGCTTCGTAATTAGCTACGTTGGGGAAGTCGTAACCACCAATGACATCTCCACAAGCATAAATCCGGCGATTAGTGGTTTGTAGCTTGTCATTGACTAGCAAACGATGCTGATGCCATTTTACACCTACCTCTGCCAAATTTAAAGATTTTAGATTTGGTTGCTGTTTGGTAGCTACTAAAATCTCATCAGCCTCGATCGCTTTATCTCCTGCTTGAATCCATTTTTTACCCTCAATTCGCATGACTTGGGTGACTAATTTCTCTGTAATAACACGCACACCATCAACTTCTAACTGTGCTTGCAGCAACTGGGCAATTTCTGGGTCAAGCTGAGGTAGAAGATGAGGATACTTCACTACTAGAGTTACGCTACAACCCAGCCTGGCTAAAGTTTGCGAGATTTCAATGCTTTGAGGACTACCGCCAATAATTACCCAATTTTGCGGTAGTTTTGGAGAATCAGAAACTTGCTTGTAGACTTGCTTGTATAAATACTGCCAAATATTTGCGGGTGTTAGGTAGCCAGTGGCTTGTAGTCCTTCAATTTGAGGAATTGCTGGTATGGAACCACTGGCAAGTAAATAAGTACGACCACGTAGTAAGCGCTGATTTACGGCAAATGCTAAATGAGGGGAAGTCTGAAACTGACCCGTCTCAAGAATGATATCAACTCCTTGTGCTGCTAAATTAGCAACTGACATTTGTTCTTGGACGTTAGCAACAACACCTTGAGCAGATAACAATGCTTCTGCCCATGCTACAGATATTTGGCACTTTTCGGAAGTCTCAGCTTGTATGGGATTAATGCCAAAACTAGTGAAATCACGGAACTTGTGAGCAAAGTTGGTAACTTCACTGATGGCTTGGTGAATAATCAAGCTGTTATTTAGTTGAGGCTCCACTAATGCTACTTTAGCTTTCATTTGGGTGGCAGTTAAGGCGGCATAGCGCCCCGCTAGACTGCCGCCAATAATCACGACATCGTAATCTATTGTCATTGGTCATTGGTCATTGGTAAGTAGAGACGCGATTAATCGCGTCTGTACAGTCAACAGTCAACAGATTTTTAGGCTATTAACTATTAACTATGGTGTTGAGTGCTGTTAATAAGCGGTGGTTATCAGAGTAGGAACGGACGGCGATGCGAAAAAAGCGATCGCCTAGTTCTTTAAAGCTAAGACAATCTCGAATTAAAATCTGATACTGTTGGAGTAATTTTTGCTGCAATTGCACAGTCGATTGTTGTGTCTCCACTAGGAGGAAATTTGCCGCACTGGGATGGGGTTGTAATCCGGGGATGGAAGTTAATCCCTGAAATAGTTGTTGGCGTGCGGGTGGTAGCCATTGCCAGGTTTGGGCTTGAAATTCTTCATCTTTGAGGGCTGCTATCGCCGCCGCCGCCGCTAAGGTGTTGACAGGCCAGGGATCACGCCACAACTGCCATTTGTGTAATCGGTCAGGATGTGCGATCGCATATCCTAATCTCAGTCCGGGGAGACTGTAAAATTTTGTCAGCGATCGCAACACTACTAAGTTGGGATATTCTTGCACCACCGGAATCAGGCTTTGTTCTTCATCTGGCGGCACAAAATCCATAAATGCTTCATCCACCACCACTAAAGCAAACTGAGATAACAAAGGCAAAATTGCTTGGCGTGTAAATAGCTTCCCTGTTGGGTTGTGGGGATTGTTCAGTAATAAAGCGTAATCAGTGCTGGGTGCTGTTAGCGGTAGCGGCGCGTTTAGCGCGTGGTGAGGAGCCACTGCGCTGGGCGGCTTTGCCGACTTAAAGCAAGTGGCGTTGCTGAGTAAATTTTGTATCCCACTCAGCACTCCTGACTCAGCACTAAGAAGGGGAAACTCCAGTACTCTTGCGTTATACGCCGTCAAAGTTCGGTAGTAATCGCCAAATGCTGGAGTGATTAAAATTGTTGCGGCTTGAGCTAATTCCCTACCTGCCAGGGTAAGTAATTCTGCTGAACCATTGCCCGGCAGAATCCACTCTATAGGCAATTGATGGAAATTACCTAGAGCCAATCTCAGATCACTGTAATCTGGGTCTGGATAGTGCCTAAGATTACTAATCTGTGAACTAATAGCAGCGATCGCACTTTGAGGCGGCCCCAACGGGCTGATGCTAGCAGAAAAATCCACAATCGCATCCGCAGAACAGCCAGCCACTGCTGCTGCCCAAGCTAAATTACCCCCGTGAGATGGTTGCCGCATCAAATTCCGCTTCCTAACAGTAGAACCTATGCTTTTGGGGGTGCTACTCTTTCGCGGAACAACTTACCTGCGGAGAAAGCTGGAACCTTTGTCGCTGGAATTTCCATCTTTTCGTTAGTTTTGGGGTTACGACCTTCACGGGCTTTGCGTTCCCGTGATTCAAATGAGCCAAATCCTACTAGCGTTACTTTATCGCCAGAGGAAACAGCTTCAATAATCGTTTCCAACGCTGCTGTTAAGACAGCATCAGCTTGTTTTTTAGTCACACTAGCCTTTTCAGCTACGGCATCAACTAATTCACCTTTGTTCATTTGGAACTCCTTTCATGTTGACTCGATATTCAGTACAAATGCACTTGTCGCATCTTTACTGAAATCTTTGTTTGCACGGATACAAAAGTCAGCCTTTGGGAGTATTTATACTCAAAATGGCTGTACATCCCATCGGCTCTACTTTTCAATGAATCATTCTAAGGTGTTCAAGCCAGAAGTGAACAGATGAAACCATTAATTTATATGGATTTCGGGATTTTTTTTATTTTCGATGTCATTGTCGCACTCAAAACTAGGGCAAAAGTAGGAAAAAATACCTAGTAATTACCCTTATAGCTAGGGTAACTTGATCAATTCAAAATTCAAAATTCAAAATTCAAAATTAACTGATAAAAATGCTTGAAACCTTTACTGGTTATAGGTTTCAGTTGTAAATCAATTGCCTCATTTTCCCGCCTCAGAGTCACATTTTAGGGTACTCAATTAGTGAATATTAAGTTATGTGAAGAAAGTTAACTTTGGCGTACACAGCAAGAGCTAGAAGGCGATCGCTTTGCCGATTTGTAACGGAATGTTAAGCAGGGACTGGGGACGAATCAATTCAAAATTCAAAATTCAAAATTCAAAATTCAAAATTAAAGAACTTCTCCCTCATCTCCCGGTTGGTGAGCGTAGTCGAACCACATCTCCCCCTACTCCCCCCTCACAACTCCGCACTGCTGAATAAACCGCCGAGGAATTTCTAGACTCGCTCCCCAGTGAAGATGAATGTAGGAGGCGTGGATATTTTTAGGTAAACCCCATCCTTCACAACCCATATTTTCAGGACAATCGTAGCGGTAAGTTTCAAATAAGGGCGCAGTGGGCGCTGCAATCAATCGTGAGCGGTGAAACTCATGGCCGTAAATATGTGTACCTGCATCTACTAACAGACTATCTTGCAAAGCCACAGCGCGACGATAGCCCAAAGTTAAACGTCCACCCATAGCCGCAGATGAAGGTAACACACCCACCATCTGCCAAGACTTACCCTCAAAATCAACGATTTGCTCACATAGATACATTAATCCCCCACACTCGGCAATTGTGGGCATTCCTGCTAGGATAGCTTGTTTGACAGCATGACGAGCGCTGCTGTTTTGGGCGAGTTGCTGGGCAAAAACTTCGGGGAAACCGCCACCAAAATACATTCCCTGCACACCTGATGGTAGTTTTTCGTCCGTTAAAGGACTCCAAAACACCAGTTCTGCACCTAACTTTTCCAGCAAATCAAGATTGTCTTGGTAGTAAAAATTAAAAGCGCGATCGCGGGCTACAGCAATTTTGGGGGAAGCGTTGACAGTTGTTCTCCCCTGCTCCCCTGCTCCCCTGCTCCCCTGCTCCCCTGCTCCCCTTCTAGCCTCTAGCAAAGGTAATAAATTTTGCCAATCGAAACAAGTATCACCTAAATCAGCGAGGCGATTAATTACGGCATCTAATTGTGGTAGTTCGGCGGTGGGGATTAAACCTAGATGGCGATCGGGAATTGTGATGTCGTCTTGACGACGTAGGACACCGAGTATAGGTAATTGTAAGGGCTTAAGGGAATCTTTGAGAAGTGAGAGATGGCGATCGCTTCCCACACGATTTAAGACTATCCCAGCCATTTTAATCCGGGGATCTAAAGAACGATAACCGTGAGCGATCGCAGCCACAGAACCAGACAAGCGGCTACAATCAATCACCAAAACCACAGGCAAATCTAACAACCGCGCCACATGAGCCGTACTAGCAAAGTCAGTGCTGAGTGATGAGTCTGTCTCCTCTCCCCTGCTTTCCCAGTCCCCAGTCCCCACTCCATCAAACAACCCCATCACACCCTCAACCAAAGCATATTCACTATCTTGGCTATGACGAGTAAAGCATTGTTGAACATAAGCTTCTGAGGTCAGCACTGGGTCTAAATTGCGGCAAGCACGACCAGTTACATAGCTATGAAACATGGGGTCTATATAGTCTGGGCCGACTTTGAAGGACTGGACGCTGGTGCTGCGCCGACATAAAGATGCTAAAAGAGTGAGCGTAACTGTTGTTTTGCCCACTCCGCTACGTTCCCCAGCAATAACTAAAGCCATAGAAGGATAGGAGGTGTTGAGATGAAATCTTAGAACAGTAGTATATCGTTCCGGCTTAGATTCTCACTTGGCACTACTTAGCTATTAGTTGCGTCAAGTTGGTATTAAGGACTAAAGTCCTTACTACAAGCACATTGAAGCAAATGTTCTCCGTTAAGGATTAATTTTGAGCCAGTAATGTCAATTGAATTTCCGCACCAAATTCGAGTTAACGCTTGGTTAACTAGGTTATTATCTATACCCAAATTGCTTTTTGTACGGTTGGTTAGGCGATCGCCTACGGCGGGGCGCAGCCCATCGCTTCCAGTTCTATTTGCCCTATCATTTGCTACAGTACTACTATTACAAAACCTCTCTCCAGTAACTGCACAAATACCCCAGTCACCACGCCAAGAAATTCGCGGGGTTTGGCTAACAAATAATGATTTTGATATCCTGAGAAATCCCGCTAAGGTTCAGGACACTCTGACTCAATTGCGGCGGTTGAATTTCAACACTGTTTATCCTGTCGTTTGGAATGATGGTTATACCAAATATCCCAGCGCCATCACCCAACGTATGGGTATTCCTTATTTCTTCAAAGGTACGGAAGGACAAGATGTAATTGCAGACATCATTAGTCAAGCTCGTAGTCAAGGTTTACTGGCTATACCCTGGTTTGAGTTTGGGTTTATGGCTCCCTTAACTTCCGAACTAGCATCAAAAAATCCTCATTGGCTGACGCAAAAGCGGGACGGAACCCAAACTTCAATTAGTGCTGCGGGTGAGGTAGCATGGCTAAATCCCTTCCACCCAGAAGTGCAGAAGTTTATTACTGACCTTGTGGTAGAAATCATCACCAAATACAACGCTGATGGGATTCAATTTGATGACCACATGAGTTTACCTGTTGATTTTGGCTATGACAAATACACCATCAACTTGTACACCCAGGAAACTGGAAACCCACCACCGTCTAATCCTCAAGCTCAAGCTTGGGTAAGATGGCGTGCTGATAAAATCACGGCTTTTATGGTGCAACTCAACCAAGCTGTGAAACTCAGAAAACCTAATGCGATTTTTGCGCTTTCACCCAATTACTATGACTTTGCCTATAAACTTCAATTACAAGATTGGATAAATTGGGTGCGTTTGGGTGTTGTAGACGAGCTTGCAGTCCAGGTTTACCGCAATGATTTACAAAGTTTTATCACTACAATTTCTACCCCTGAAATTATAGAAGCACAGCAAGTAATACCTACTGGCATAGGTATTATGACAGGTTTGCGAAATCGCCCCACTTCGATGCAGCTAATTCAAGCTAAAGTACAGGCGGCGAGACAACGGGGTTTAGGTGCGGTTTTCTTTTATTACGAAAGCCTGTGGGAGTTTGGGCCAGAACCAACACCACAGCGCCAAGCAGGATTTCAAGCATTGTTTCCTAATTCTGTTACCCGTGATACTTCCCAATTTCGACCGAGAACGCCTAGTTTTAATACTGTGTCGTTTCCCTTATATACCAGAGGTGCTTCTGCTCAAACAAATCGCGGTTATTTTCTCGATGTAATAGTAGCCAACGGTCGCCCAAGACCTGTACTTTTAGATACAGGCTCGGCAGGGTTGCGAGTTCCTAGAGAGTTTTTAGGTAATGCACCTGTGAATAGAACAGGTCAAGTAGTCAGGCACGTATTACGTGATGGCACTATTTTAGAAGGAGAAATAGTTTACACTAATGTCCGGTTTGGTTTGATTTCCACTGAAGAACCTGTGCCGGTGCAAGTTGTTACTAGTCGCCGATGTGTTGCCGACAAATCTAATTGTTCTGCCAAAAGTAAAACACCGTTTTCTGGTATCATCGGTGTCAATTATTCGGAAAGGTCGCTGCCTTATAACCCTTTAAGAAAACTACCTGGAAATCTAAGTAGTGGATTTATCATTACACGTAATCGTGGGAGTAGTAACGGGAATATAATTTTCGGTTTAACACCACAGAATAGAAGCGGTTTCAACCTCGCTTCTTTGACTCCACAGCCTGCAATGACTGGTGTTCCTGGTAACAGATGGGACTCTAGAGTTAATGGAGTTTGTGTTGCGATCGCTCAAACTACCATGAACAATAATTGTAATGGTAGAATGGCGGTAGATACCGGGATAAATACGAGTTTTATTGAGTTTAAATCTGCTTCCCAAATGGGTAAACTCAAACCCGGAAGACTCAGCCCACAAAATACTGTTAGGTTAGCAATACCGCGTATTTTTGAATACAGCATAGTCCCCGGAAATCGTAACGGGTTTAATTTGTGGAATGCGAATGTTTCTCCACAATTAGACCAGTCTATGGTTGTGAATAGTGGGATTGCATTTATTGATAAGTACGATGTACTTTATGACTCAGTAAATGGGCAAATGGGTTTGCGCGATCGCAATTAAATAAGATAATAGGTAAGTGCATGAGGTTAATGCCATAATGCACCTACCTATCTACTATAGGACTTACGCAACTGGCATATTTTTTCTGTAGGGTGTGTGACTGGCGATAATATTTGAACGTAGTCATGAGACTTGTAGCGTCACGCACCAACCACCAATTGTGACACTTGCGTAAGTCCTGTACTACTGATATTCTTTTGCAGGCACTCTAAAAGCTGCATATTTCCATTCATCACCCTCTAAATATTCAATTTTAAATTCTCCTTTAGTGAGTAGACTCATATCTGAGAATTTCAATATCCCATTTTCTCCCGATACAACACATTCTGGATTACTAGAAGTAGTTTGGCTAGAATTTGTACCAATTTGGTTGATAATTTTACGCTGTAATTCTTGATATTGTTGCTCTGTGATTAATTTAGAATCATATAGTCTTTTAATTTCTCTAAGTTGGTTTTCTAAATTTGAACCACCTTGATTTTGTGTATTACCTATTTCACAAGAATCTGGTTTAAAAGCAATTTTTCTCACAGGATGATCCCACCATTTAGAAAACTGAGTTAACCAATTTGTGGTTCTCGTTGTATGTACAACTCTTACTTGATTATCGCTGATTTCTAGACGAACCCAATCAGTAGACCTTTTTTGAATTAAACCACCAAATCCCCAAGTAATAACGCTACCTACCGAAACACCACTATCTGCTAGACGTAATTTGATAACTCTAGGCTCTAGAGCTTGTGATACTTTCATTTGCCTCAGATTCATAGAGGCAGTTTTATTAGTAATAAAACTACTATTTTTTTCTGCGGCAAGAGATAAATTTATTCCCCAAAAATTAACTAACAATAGCGTTGACAGTAGAGTTTTTACCTTCATTCTTTATAAAGATGTTGCCTGATTTTTACTTTTAAGAAGATTACAATAAATCAGCAAAAACAGCAAGTGATAATGTATATATGATGAAGGCGATCGCCTAGCAAAAAACTATACAGTCAGCAAATAAGCGCTTCTTTATTATGCAAGTTTGCAATTTTATTAGATACTGAAATAATCTATATGAAAGCACCCCCTCTTAGAGGTTGTTTGAAAAGTATTTAGTTGTGATTTTAGGCACTTCTTGATCCCCTTGATCCTCCCCTTGAAAAGGGGGTAACTGGAATCAAAGTCCCCCTTTTTAAGGGGGATTTAGGGGGATCTGAAATGTTTTGCTACCGACGAGAGGACTTTCCAAACATCCTCTTAGGCACAAGAAGTAACTCATCGTTGAATGTAGAGATTTTGAATCGCTGAAATAATGCTTTTAGTAACAAAATATATCAAAATATGCGACTAATAAAACACCTTAAAGTCATTTTATTTTCACTTTATAAACAACATCTGAAAGCGTAGCTTCTGACGATTAAATATAGATTAAGTAGAAGGACTAAATTAAACTTAGGACTTATGCAACTGGCATATTTTTCTGTAGGGTGTGTGACGCTGCGATAATATTTGAACGTAGTAATGAGACTTGTAGCGTCACGCACCACCAATTGTGACACTTGCGTAAGTCCTGAAACTAAAAAAGAGGTTGCCGGGTTTCGACTGCGCTCAACCCTCGTCTTCTCTGAGATCGAGCATTGAGCGTACTTGTACTGAGCGTAGTCGAAGTAGTCGAAATGCGTCTTATAAATAATTGTGTCTACCTACTTAAACAAGTGTTTGCAGTTCTTATGTTTAGGATTGTGTGCTGGTGATTACAGTGATTAGTGGCTTACCTAATCGTTCTAGAAAAACTGCACCATTTAGCCATTCTACAGGTAACAGAAAACCCCTTAATAATTAGTTAAGGAAAACATAACACAACGATAATATAAATTTTCTTATAGTTTTTTATCAAGTTATACCAATTGGGAAAAAAAGGATAAAACCTATACCAATGTAGGGACGCACATCTGTACACCCCTACCGTAATGGATGTTTTGCAAAGATTTTTTGAGTTGGTATTGCAAATAGAATTCTAGTAATTTAAGAGTAAATTTTGACATTGTTATGCTCAGAGTTCAAAGCATAACAATGACACTAAATAACGATGAATGCCTTACCCTGCTTGAACAAATTCGCTGGGGTGGAAAGCCAAAGTGTCCGTATTGTGAATCAACTAAAGCAACAGCATACAAGAACGAACGCAGATATCATTGTAACGAATGTTTTACATCGTACAGTGTGACAGTAGGTACTCTTTTTCATAAAACTCATGTAGACTTACATAAGTGGTTTGTAGCGATTCGACTTGTACTGGATTCACCAGGAGGTGTCAGTGTGCGTCAGCTTGCCAAAGAGATTGGAGTTAATAAGAATACCGCCTGTTATATGCTTGAGCGTATTCGTGAAGCAATAATCGAGGAATCGGAACTATTACAGAAGCTTATAAAGAATTGATAGCGCTTGAGTTATGTATAAAATTTTAGTCTACTAATAAGAATTAAAATTTATTTTTTGAATAACCTAAACAACTAGGAGTATGTATGTTTTCTCTAAAAGCAGACACTATCATCAATATTATTGTATCAATACTAATCTCTGCATTTGGTGTATTAGTATTTGAGAACGCTCAGATAGCTTTATCATACAAAATTATATTTTTTATATTACTTGGTTTATGCGTGTTCTTGTTATACAAAAGGGAATTAATTATAGAAAAATATAAAATATATAGAAACTTTGATAAAATCGACAATCTTAAACTTCAAATTAAAAAGCAAACAGAGGAAATATTTAAGTATTATAATATTCTTGAAAATACAACCCAAGAGTTTAAAAAAACTATTGAATCTCTTGAAGGATATGTGAATATTCTGTTTCAGCAAGTAAGTGATGATTTCAATGAAAAACAAAGCATTCTTGAACAAATAGAAAATCTTCAAAAAACTATAAAAGAGTTAGAGAAATTTGAAGATTTTTTTAAAGAAATTAATAAAGATTTATCGGACGCGGAAAAGATTAAAATTCTTCTAGAACCTAGAACTCAAGATGTCATTAATTACGTTAATCAAATGCGTGAGCAAGAACAAGAATAAACTGCTAATAGCTAATTTATCTAAGAATTAGATAAAACTTCTTTTATTTGGCTAAGATATTTTTTTTCCTTATCGGAAACAGCCTTGTTTATCAGTCTTTCTATGGCGAGATTATAGTCTGAGATTTTCTTAGAAATAGCTAAAATATCGAAATCTTTTTTTCGCAATGGACGAAGTAACCATTTTTCAAGTAGTTTGTCATTGCCAGAAATGATACAGTGCATAATTATCTCCTGAATTTTTTTAATATCATCCCCAAAATCAGAATGAGGTCTATTTCTTGGAAAGGGAGGTTCAGCAACATAATATTCATCAACTAATTCCATATAAGTTTCTCGCAATTGGTTTATTTTAACCTGCAATTGGGTTAGATTTTCTTCCTGATTAGTAATTTGTTGTAGTTGCTTATTGATATCTTTACTAATGTCTGATGGTTGTCTTGATTGAGTCATAATTACATTCTCAATTTTCTACTACTGCCTAGAATAGTATTGTGATATTATTCAAAACTCACTACCGCTAACTAGGACACCAAGTATCAACTTGAAAGTGAAACCGTATTACTTACAATTTTCATTTCAATAAAAATAAAACCGCTTCAAATCAAAACCCCGGCTTATCTGCATAAACCGGGGTTTGCTGAATTAGCACAACTTGCAATTAAAGATATGCAGGACTTAACTCTTTGTGCCTAACCGCAACACTTGGGCGACAACTGCCAGGCTTGCTTCAAAAAGTGACTCACGTCCCCAGCGTTGCACCTGTTGACTGAGCAGGGCTTCCGCTTTTTGTTCTGACAAGGAACTCACTTGTTGGAATAAACCCGCAGCTTGAGCGCCACCGTGGGTTTCCATCCGCATACAACCGCCGGTTTCTGAGCAGATAACTGTGCCACAGTTGGCTTTAGGGTTGGTGGAACTGAGACGCAAGGCTGTTAAATCACCAACAATATCACCGGCTTTCGCTACAGGAACCCCGGCTAACTCGGCTTCTACTTGCTTTTGGTCTTGGTTGACAAATTGAATGCGGGTGATGTCATAGTCGCCACTTTCCTTTTTATAGGAGACTGGTTGCCATTGTAAGCGACTTGCCAACCAACCCAAAAATAGTAATGCTTGGGCGGAATTGCCTTTTTCGTAATCGATGGTTACGCGGTCAATTTCACCCAAGGCGGCGCGACGGTGTGGGGGATCGTAGGCTTCGGCTGTCAACTCTTGCCATGCAGCCAGTCTCCGCCAGTTTAAGTCAGCTAAAGGTACGCCATTTTCTACCAACTCTTGCAGGCTACGTAAATCGCTTTCCGACTCGTTGAAGTCGCAAGAATCGACAATGACGTTATTACAAACGGCTGCCAATCTCTTAAATAAGCTGTTGTTGGGGTCTGGTGTAGCTTTCCACCACAGGAACTTAGGTAAACCACCTATCAACAAAGCCGGGATCATGCCGCCAATTCTTTCCAAAGCCGCAGGTGTACCACTGAGGGTAATATACTCGCAGCAAATCAGGGTGCTGGATGATTGTTTTTGGATGGGGCAGTAAGCGGAAACTTGCGCTTTTACCCCTTCATCTTCACCCACAATGGGAAATAGGGCAATAATTCGGCAAGGGTTGCGGAGGGCGATTTCGTCAGCAATCCGGGGACTAGTACTATAACTATAGGAAGTATTGCCATTATGGCTGTTGCCTGTACCGTTACCGCCTTGACGCTTGCTGTATTCTTCCCGCAGTTTAGCTATGGTTTCGGGTGTGGCTGTACCAGTTTCGGGTAGTGCGTATTTGATTTGTACTTGTCGCAGTGCAGCGTCTGTTTGCGGCCCTAAGATGCCATCTATTGGGCCATGATAAAATCCGAGAGTAGCTAGCAGATATTGGGTTTCTTCTGGTTCGTACACTACCAAAGTAAATGTAGTCGCACGAGTAGCAGGCGGTAATGCACCGTCTTCACCGGTGAGGCCGTAGCTTTGCCAAATTTTATTCAGTTCCGCTTCAATTTCGTTTAGCGAAATATCCTTTGGGGCTTGAAGTGAGTATATAGTGGGAGCTTGGGAAATCATAGCCAATATTGTTAGTTGTTAGTTGACAGTTGACAGGTGACAGGTAACAGGTAACAGGTGACAGTTGACCAATTAGCAATTACCAATTACCAATTACCAATTACTAATTACTAATTAGAGCCTGCGCCAGCGACGACCGTCTTCGTTAATCAAATCTTCTGCTTTTTGTGGTTCCCAAGTACCTGCTTCATACTTGGGAATGGTGTTGGGGTCGGCTGGTATGTCCCAAACGGAAAGCGCGGGGGTGACTACCTGCCAAGCTGCTTCTACTTCGTCGGCTCTGGTGAATAATGTTTGGTCGCCCATCATACAATCTAGGAATAGGCGATCGTAAGCGTCGGAAGTAGCTTCAATCCCAAAGGAACCATAGCTAAAATCCATGTCTACGGAACGAGTGCGAAATTCTGCCCCTGGCATTTTCACGTCAAACCGCAAGGAAATACCTTCATTTGGTTGTATCCGCATCGCCAAAATGTTGGCGCTTCTTTGCTGCGCGGCGGATGGAAACATCCGTGAAGGTACATCGCGGAAGTGGATGGAAATTTCACTGACTTTTTTCGGCATCCGTTTACCTGTACGTAGGTAAAAGGGGACACCTTGCCAACGCCAGTTATCTACCAAAAACTTCATGGCTACGTAGGTAGGAGTGGAGGAATTAGGGTCAACTCCTGGTTCTTCGTGATACCCCGGTACTTGTTGACCTTTCATCCAACCAGCGCTGTATTGTCCGCGTACTGCTGAACGTGACAAGTTATGCACATCGGCTAGGCGAGTGGCTTGTAATACTTTAACTTTTTCTGTACGGATACTATCGGCATCCATTGAGTTGGGGGCTTCCATTGCTGTGAGGCAATAAAGCTGCATGAGGTGGTTCTGTAACATATCCCGCAGTGCGCCGGCTTTTTCGTAGTAACCTGCCCGGTCTTCTACGCCTACGGTTTCTGCTACGGTAATTTGTACGTGGTCAACAAAGTGACGGTTCCACAGTGGTTCAAAAATGGCATTGGCAAAGCGGAATACCAGTAAGTTTTGAACTGTTTCTTTCCCCAAGTAGTGGTCAATGCGGTAGACTTGGTTTTCTTTACAATATTTCTGCACTACTTTGTTGAGGCTTTGGGCTGATGCCAAGTCTCTACCAAAGGGTTTTTCAATTACTAGACGATGTTTATACTCATCATCTAGCATTCCTCCTCCCCCTAGTTGTCTGATAGCTTCAGGGAAGAAGTTAGGGGCGACGGAGAGGTAAAACATCCGGTTTCCCCTTGTACCTCTTTTCTCGTCTAATTCGCTTAATAAATTTTTCAGTTTTTGGTAGCTTTCAGGGTTGTCTATGTCCCCAGGACAGTAGAACAGACCTTGAGAGAAATCTTGCCACAGTTCTCCAAGTTCAACGTTGCTATGGGCCTCTTCCATGCCCTTTTGCATTTGTTCACGGAAGTATTCATGACTCCATTCGCGACGCGCTACGCCAACAATGGTAGTTTCTGGGGGAATGCGTCGTTCCCGCCGCAATTTGAAAAGTGCGGGGACGAGTTTGCGCCAGGTAAGATCACCAGAAGCGCCAAAGATGACTATAATTTGGGGTTCGGGCATCCCTTGCTGTTGCAGACCAACGCGCAAAGGATTTTCTAGGAGACTAACCATAACAGTTTGTGGATTTTGAGATGGAGGTTTGGGGTATTGGGTGCTGTGGATTGGGTATTGGGGATTGGGTATCGGGGATTGGGTATCGGGGATTGGGTATCGGGGGTTGGGTATCGGGGATTGGGTATCGGGGATTGGGTATTGGGAAAATTCTTTCCTAATTCCCAGTCCCCAGTCCCTAGTCCCCAGTCCCCAGTCCCTAGTCCCTAGTCCCTAGTCCCTAGTCCCCAGTCCCCAGCCCCCAGTCCCTATACTGGTGACAATAGCTTGACTTTGCCCTCTAAAGAGTTCATGAGGGACTGGAATGGCTGAACGAATTTGTTAAGGCCATCAGTTAATAATTCATCCATGACGACATCAATATTTATGCTGATGTCTGGGTCTTTGAGGCTTTCAATCAATTGGTAAGCTTCTGCAACTCCTGTGTCTACTCGGTTAGCGACTTCGCAATGGTCAGCACAAGCGGTAATTGTCGCTGGCGGTAAGGTGTTAACGGTGTCGGGGCCAATCAATTCATCGACGTACATGACATCGCTGTAGTGGGGGTCTTTGGTGCTGGTGCTAGCCCATAATAATCTTTGCACTTTTGCGCCTTTGGCTGCTAGGGCTTGCCAATTATCGCTCTCAATAATTTTTTTGTACTCTTGATAAGCAACCTTGGCATTAGCGATCGCTACTTTACCTTTAACTGACCGCAATTTTGCTTCCAAATTAATATCATCAACGCCACGCGCTAATTTGGCATCAATTTTACTGTCAATGTTGCTATCAATCCGACTGAGGAAGAAGCTAGCAACGGAAGCAATTTGGCTGATATCCTCACTTTGGGCTGACCGTTTTTCTAAGCCCCGAATATATGCCCAAGCTGTGTTGATATAGCTTTGGACAGAAAATAGCAGGGTAACGTTAACGTTAATCCCATCGGCTATTACCTGTTCTACGGCTGGCAACCCGGCTTCCGTACCGGGAATTTTAATCATCACATTTTCCCGTCCGATTTCTTGATAGTAGCGGCGGGCTTCGTTAATTGTTGCTTGTGTATCATGGGCGATGGTCGGTGGGACTTCGATACTCACATAACCATCCAATTTATTCGAGGCATCATATACAGGACGCAAGATATCGCAAGCACTACGGATATCTGCAAACACTAGGGATTCATAAATTTCCTGCGTGGATTTACCTGCACGCACACCAGCTTCAATATCAGCATCATAAATGACATTGTTGGCGATCGCTTTTTCAAAAATCGCCGGATTAGAAGTAATGCCACATATACCCTGATTTTCCACCAGATTTTTGAGTTCCCCAGATTGGATAATGTCACGGCTCAAATTATCCATCCAGATACTTTGGCCGTACTCTTTAATCTCCAATAAATGATTAGTAGCCATAGCTAAACTTTGTTTCACTCCGTAAAAGATGTTCTAAGTGAATTTGACAAAACACATCAAAGTATTGACGGTGACTTTTGCATTTTTGCTTTGTCCATCACTTATTACATCGGCCGGCTGAGATAATCTCTAGTACATTTAGCCCAGAAGATGCTGAGAAGGTGCTGAGAAAGTGCTGAGTTGTCAGTTGTCAATTGTCAAAAGTTACTCTCTTCTGCTACCTTGCCTCCTACCCCCTAATGACCATTCTGAATAAAAGACTCCACCTTTGCTACATCCTCTTTACTACCAATAATTAGAGGTGTGCGTTGGTGTAGCTTCTTAGGTACAACATCTAAGATATCGACTAAGCCTGTAGTTGCTCGACCACCGGCTTGTTCAATTACAAAGGCGAGGGGAGCAGATTCATATAACAAGCGCAATTTGCCTTCGGGTTTCTGAATTGTCCCTGGATAGAGAAACACGCCGCCTTGTACCAAAATTCTGTGGATATCGCTCACCATTGCGCCACTGTAACGAGCGGTGTAACCTTCTGTACGGTGAACGTAGCGGATATATTCCCGCATCGACTCTTCCCATTGCCAAAAGTTACCTTCATTGACGCTATAAACAGAGCCGTGGTTGGGAATGCGGATATTTTCTTCGCTGAGGATAAATTCTCCCAAGCTGGGGTCAAGGGTAAATGAGTGAACGCCCTTACCTATAGTATAAACTAGAATCGTGCTGGGGCCATAGAGGATATAACCTGCGGCAATTTGCTTACGTCCGTTGCTGAGGAGGTCTTTAGCTTGGCGATCGTTATCATCTCCTTCCTGTTGACGGATCGAAAAAATGGAACCCAAGCTGAGATTTGTATCTGTGTTTGAGGAACCATCTATGGGGTCATACAGTAAGGTATAACGACCTATGGGGCAGTTTTCTGGAATATAGTATGGTTCATCCATTTCTTCAGAAGCAAGGCGACAGACTAAGCCGCTTTGCTTAAAAACCGAGATAAATACATCATTGGCGTAAACATCCATCTTTTTGACGGACTCACCTTGTACATTTACTTCCCCAGTAAATCCAAGAACCCCTTCCATTAAACCGGCATGGCTGAGGCGACGAGCAACTAGTTTGCCAGCTAAGGCAATACGATTCATCAATGCACTCAAATCTTGTGCATCTGCGGAAAAACTCTGGAGTTGCTGGAGGACGTGACGGGATAAGGTTGTACAATCGCGATCGAGAGATTTGTCTGTAGCGTTATTGACAGACAAATCCAAAGATTCTGAAGCTTGAGCCATTTACATATACTCCCTAGTGACTGGCTGGTTGTTGGGTCAGGTTGTGCGTTGTGACGCACAGTTACTGCTTCTATCTTAGAAAGCTAACTTGATAACCTGGATGTGATTTTAGATAAACTAAAGAAAGTGACGGAAATTGGGGATTGGGGGCTGGGGATTGGGAAACAATATCGAACTCTCTGCCCTTTAGCTTCGTACTTGTTTCGATACATTAATACTTAGCTTGTTGAAACATAGGATTACGTGTACGAGAGGCTATATTTATTACTGTAGTAAGTACAGTTTTAAACATTCACTGGTACTATAAAAGTCTCGTTCCCCTATACCCTTACACCCTTACACCCCTACACCCTTAAACAAAGGGCAGTCATAAAAATCCGACTAGTTAGAATAATTTTCTGGTAAATAATAACTAGCCGGATTTACTATTTAATTTCTATTAAATTGTTCAAATGTTTCTAGCAAATATCAGCCATTAGTGTATTGATAAATAAAATACAATTTGCTAGAATTGAGAACCATTGATAATTAGTATTCTTGTTTTTTCCCCCAGCTACCTCGTCGGTCATCTTCTCGCGGTTTCGCTTTGTTGACTCTCAGTTGACGACCCATCCATTCTGCACCATCTAATTCGGTGATAGCTGCGTCTTCTTGGGCATCTTCATTCATTTCAACAAAGGCAAAACCACGCATCCGACCGGTTTCACGGTCAGTAGGTAACACAACTCTTTTGACCTCGCCGTAGTCTGCAAATACGGCTCTTAAGTCTGCTTCGGTGGCGCTGTAGGAGAGATTTCCAACGTAGATAGTCATGTGGGATCACGTAATTCTTAACAAAGAGCGGCTAGTCCAGTTGTCAAGGAGTTCTAGGCAAATATCGCCTAGTCTCTTTTGCTCACAGATGGTTAATGTTGTAGAACAGCAATAATGTTTGCTGGCATTCATTCCAACTCAACCTACTATGAAGCTAAACTGAGGCATACGCTCATATGATAACTGATCATGATAATTTTCAAAGTGTGAGATTTTACAATATTTTTCAATATGAAATTAGCAAGTCTTATAGATTTGATTGATGGAAAAGAAATGTAAAAGTTACCACCTAGTACAAATGCTTTACTTGGGCAGATTAATAATCAATCCGCTACCTAGCGTCTGATCAAATTAATTTATCGTGAATTAACGTGAGTTAGACAAATCATTTTTTACCTCATTGCTAACGGTTGTTAATAATTTAGGAGAGGGGAGTGCAATCTCGATTTTTTCTAATATTTTTAACGCTAGTGCATCCCCTACCTGTGTAAGATACTCATACCAAGTTGCAGTCAAAGATAGTGACTTATGCTGGTAGTAGGGATATGTCTGATGACGATTTTTCCTATCCCTGAATGTTCTTGTTGAAAGCAACTTAGTATCAGTACCATTACTTAGTGTCTATTCAATCGATATCGATTGGGGGCCAGTGGATCTGCCATTACTTACGTCAGTCACGGGAGAAACATAACTGTTAACCCCCAATTGCTTATCCAGCCAGCTTTTTACAGGATCATCAGCCAAGTTGAGTCTCAGCACACCAGAAGCAAGTCCACCTAAGAAGGAAGCTGGATGTTGAACAAACTGTTTGAATATTGGTGACAATTCACTAATGAACATTTAAAAAACTCCTGAGACTGTTGCAAAAAATATTACTTCTTAATCAATTTTAACTCGCAAACTTAATGTGAAGCTTTTGGATACCTTATTTGCCTGTACCTTGACGTTTGCTAATTCTCTCGCGTACTGCTTGACGGATATCTTCCCAATCTTGAGCAGTCATTTCTGTTGCATCTCCAGAGTTTAGCCCCTCCAGCAGCATTGTTTCTAGAGGTTCCTTCGCTCTCTGCTTTTGGTCTTGTCGTAATAATTTACGAAAATATTCGCCACCTCTCCACAATAAAATAGTTTGAGGAGCTACGAACCCAGTGAGAGTTACTGTTGCTTCCGTAAATCCACTGCGGCTAAATACGCTACCAATAGCTGCGGCTGGTCTTCTGAGTAGTTGATTGCGTAGTTTGGCGATCGCTTCTATATTAACCTCTTTAGAAGTATCCTTGCATTCTATCAAGCAGGCTAGGCTCGCTGTCAAATAATACCCGCTTCAACTATATTTCTCCTCTAGGTAATTCACATAACTTTCCTCTAGATTTTCTGATTCTAGACTAATTACGCCTATGAGGTTTTGCGTCCAGGGGTCAGTACGGCTATTATAGATATCTTCAATAATTTACTCTGATGTGCGTTCATCTTCCCAAGCACCAAAGGTTTCTATAAAGTTGTCTAGTGGATGAGGTACTAGTGCTGCTTTAAGCGGTGTTACAATTTCGCTAACTATCAATTGTTCTTCTAATTCAGCATTATCTAAGTTTTGAGGTTCTTCTTTATCTATTTCCATAATTTATATTAATGGCGATCGCTTCTATATTAACCTCTTGAGAAGTATCCTTGCATTCTATCAAGCAGGCTAGGCTATCTACATATACCACTCCATCAATTTGTTCTACTATTCTATCTTGAACTTTTACCGTATAAGGCCAAGCTACCTCTGCGCCGTCCAGTTGGAATGCGCGTAATACTAAATATTCTAAAGCTTTACCTTCATCCCAAAAGTTTGATGTATTTTTAGTCTTAATTTCTGACCAGAGTATGCTTAAGTCATCCCAATCATAGCTAGTAATTCTCGCTTGATATTCTGCTTCTGTAGTCATGCTTTTTTAATTGCAAATATCACCGTTAAACTGTATCTTGACGCTTGCTAATTCTCTCGCGTACTGCTTGACGGATATCTTCCCAATCTTGAGTAGTCATGTCTGTTGCATCTCCAGAGTTTAACCCCTCCAGCAGCATAGTTTCTAGACGTTCCTTAGCCCTTTGCTTTTGGTCTTGTGGGAATGAGTGGTTATTAACTTGTTCTAAAAATTGTTCAATTTTTGATGCTTGAGAATTTATTGCTTGATTAGGTTCGTTGGTTTCAATAATCATAATTTGTAGGGTTTTTCCTTCATCTTTCTAAGACTGAGAACGACGTGCAAAAATATCATGAGGATCACGTCCTTGTTCGTCAACTATACCTTCATCTTTAAGAATTTTCTGCCATTGTATATCTAACTGCAAAGCCCGATCTGGCTCTACCGAATACATAAAAGCAATCAATCCATCTATTCGCTCCATGCAATAATACGTGTTTTTATGGTTACAACTATTAACTTTATAATAATGGTTATCCCAACCGTACTTATCTGCATAGTATAAAATCTGCCGCAATTGTTTTTTTATAAACTTTGGTATACGAGGTTTTTTATCATCAAAAACAGTTAGTCCAGTTACGTATTGTGGCTTACCTCTACGTTGATATTTCCACTTTTCAGGGTTCAACTCGAAACCATATGTTTTTAAACAGTTCTCTATCTCTTTTTTACGGGGTGTTGTATCGCCCGATAAAGTAATATCATCAGCATATCTAGAGTAGGAGCAATTATATTTCTTTGCTAATTCTACAAAATCTTGATCTAGCTTTTGGCATACGAGATTAGCTAATACAGGGCTTGTACTAGCACCCTGTACTAAATGACCATTAAAAGTACATAATCTAGCGAATATTTCTGATACACTTTCTGTACATCCAAGCTCTTTAAAAACTTCAGCCACTTGTTTTTGATTTATACTATCGAAGAAGTTTTTTATATCAAGATTTAAAACAACCTTTTGTGATAAGTGAAGTGCAGCATTGGTAGCTATTGATCGTTTACTTACAAAACCTTGGACATATTCAGGAAATTGTATTTTTGAAGTAATCGCTGTTGCAATATTCTTCTGAATAAGATTAAGTTCTGGCTCAACTACGTAAACAATACGGTACTGTCCCTTTTGACGTTTCCCTCTCTTAGGTATTGGTTTTGAATGGTAGAACAATGAGGGTCGAGTACGTACCATTTCAAGGAATGATTCTGAACAACCCAAGTCTCTTGCAATGTTCTTAGTCTTTAGGGATTGGAAGTCTAGCTCAATCATAGTAGGTGGTTCTGGAGGAGTAAGGAATGATTACACTGAGATGTATTCAGAAGCGGACACGACTCGCGTCCACAAATGTTACGCTTCCAGAACCATCCAGATTATAGCATTGGATACAGTATATTGTCTTTAATAATATATATTTATATCTTCAATAAAATGGATTTTTGCGTGTAAAAAATTCTTTTGTTCCGTATCTGTGAATCCATCTAACTTTTCCTCTAATTCTTTCAAAATTACGTTCTTGCCAAGAAGAAGTAGACTCATTGGCTTCTCTTTGTGCATAGTCTTTAAATATGGCTGCGACATAATCTGCTATTACTAAGCAAGATTCCTCCTTACCAACACTTAGAACTTTGGGCGAACTCACAAACTTGACTCTGTGACGTAGTTCTATTTTTTCAACCTGCTGATCCACAATTTTTTGTAATTCATTGCGACGACTTTCAAATCGGCTATCATGTTGTTCAAAGTAAATGTGTATAGGTAAAGCACGATGTGCTTGCAGACGCTCGAATATAAGACGACCGAACAGCTTATCGTACCACTCATAGCCTAGACTAGGCTTAAAATTAGTTTCTTTTTCTTGATAACAAATATAAGCTTTGAATGGTAATTGACTAATTAGATTAATAACATGAGCTTTGACTTCAGTAGTATCATCTGCACAATAATGAAAACCTTTATTTGATAGAGATTTTCTTACACTTTGCATCTTATTACGGATAGAATCACTTGTAATTTCTTCTTTAAGTTTCTCTAATTGGTTCCTTATATAATCAGGATCATGTGTCGTAATACAAGCAATTGCAAGGAGATTAGATTTTTCATCAGTACCAGTCTCATCTATAAAAATAAAAATGTCTTTAGATGTCATAATTATTGCCACATATTGTTTAGCTAATAACTCAATCGAATAGAAAGATACTGTATTAACTCTGATTAATACCGCAAATATACGCAAGAAAGCGTTTAATTTTGCTCGTTATACTGCGTACATCTGCGGTTTAGAAATGCTTAACCCACTAACTCAACAGCCCGCTTCGCTAAAGCATCAGCAGTCAAACCATTGAAAGCCATCAACTCTCCCGCACTGGCTGTAGTTTCCCCACGCTTCCATGCAAAAGTGTCGCGCTTGCTGTTACTCCGCAACATGATGGGTTCTAACATCGATGCAGCACCACCAGTCACACCAATTAACGCATCACCGCCGAACAATTGGGCGAATTTAGCATCATCAATGAAACCACCATCGGGTTGTGAACAAGTATCCCAAGCAACGTCACCGGGACGATATAAACGGCGGGGGTTGATGATAGAAACTATCTTCACTCCTACACCTTGATTTTCTAAAGATTTCGCTGCTTCAAACACAGGAATTAATGTCATATCGCCAATTACGGCAAACACAACTTTCTTCTCACCCGCAGTTTCATGTAATACTATTGCACCCTCTTCTAAACCTTGGCGAGTCTGTTCAAAAGTGGTACGAATTGGTAAGGGTGATTTACTTGCAGTGATGACAATTCCCTTATTTTTTGTTGTTAACGCCCAGTCATAACAGACTTGGATACTGTTAGCATCGGGGGGGAATACAGGAAATACATTGCCGTTCCGCATCATGGAAGCAAAGTAGGCTTCAATTTCTGGACGTTGGTGTGTCCAGCCGTTGCGTCCTTGTTCTAATGCACCGGCGGTAAATAGGGTAATTGTTGAGGGTGTTTGGCGGCGTAATTCTGCCATTGCTTGGGTGACGGTTTGCCATATTGGTAAGCCGTTGATGGCGAAAGACTCATAGGAACACCACAGGGTTCTTGCACCCATCAAGGATAAGCCAGCCGCTAAACCTGCACAAGCATCTTCACTCAAGGGTTCGTAAACTTGTCCGTTTGGTGCTTGGTTATATAAGTCGTCGGCGGTGGGGTGGATGATTTTTAAGGCTTGGTTGATGTTCCCAATACCCGATGCTTCGTTACCGTCGGCGTTGGTGACGAGGAAGTTTTGATCTTTTTGTCCGACTACACCTACCAGTCGCCCCATTGCGGTGGTAGAAACTTTGGCTTCCCCACCCACTGCATATTCTTCTAATGGTAATGTACCTAATTCTGGTAATGGTAACTCAAATTCTGTCACCACTGTTTTGGCTGCGGGGCCGCCACCTGCGCGTTCAGCGTTGGTTCTCACAGTTTGCCAAGCTTCTGGGGATAATGCACGGCTTTGTAAGGCGGTGACAATGTGGGGTGCGTCTAAGGTGTCTTTGGGATAGAGGTTGTGAGATTTTGCACCTTTGGCGTGAACGCCTGCGCCTTTGAGTTGTTTGATAATAAATACTGTCAGTTTACCACCGAGGGCGGAACGGGCGGCTTTATCGGCGGCGACGAGGACGGCTTGGGTAAATTCTAGGCGTTTGGGGAAGGAGAAGGCGGTACTATCTACATAATCCCCTGGTTGGTTTTGGTCGTCAAACTCTTTGGCATCAATTAAGACGACTTCATCAAAACCGTTACCTTGCCAAAATGCGGTCATCTGTTCGTTGGTTTTCAGGGAAACCATACTGTGATGTTCTTGGCTGTAACCATTCCAGACGAGGACGGGTAAGAAGTTGGTGGCTTGGGGATAGGCGGTGTGGAAATGTGCCATTGCACTGATGATGTAGGGTTCACCTAGTCCACCGTCGCCGAGGGTGAAGGGGAATAATTTATCTGGATGTAACTTTGCCGCCGCCATTGCAAAGTGTTGTCCTTGTCCCAAGGGGCCGGCTGGGGCGAGAATACCAGGGATATAACCGGAAAGGTGTCCTAATAACCCGTGCTTTTCTCGGAAGCGATCGCGCAATTGTTGTACTGTAGAAATGCCCATATCCTCTAGCGATCGATCAAGGAACATGGCACTATAAAATCCAGGGGCGTGGTGTCCGACTTCGGTAATAATATTTTTATACCCCAGCATGACCAACGCCGCATAAGCTTCTGCTTGGCTAGCAAACCCGCCGGGATGTCCAGAAGCCTTACTCCCAGTGATTTGTAATGTTAGGTAGCGTAAGGCATCAGCAGCCAGTAAGGTTTGGTATACTGCTTTGGGGTCTGTAGGAGATGCGATCGCTACTTTGCCCGATTCTATCGCAGGTGTAGCACCATAAGTTTCAAAATCTGGCAGCGCCTCACCAAAATATTGAATACCTTCCGCAAATTCGGGAAGCGCCGAGGAAGCCTTGGGTGTGATAACAGTCATGCTGAAGTACCTGATAAGGGGAAACTATTGATGCTCGTTGAATTTAACAGAAATTTTACATCTTTAGCGTTGTATCAGTTTATAAGTGTTTGGCAATGCAAGATATAAGTAGTTTAAATAGTTCTCATTAAGTAAGGGTCAATTGATTCTGAACCACAGAGGCACAAAGACACAGAGATAATCCATTAAGTATTAAGCTTGGGATAATGGTTATAAATAAAGTGGCAGAGATAATTAATATGTCAGGGTCTATCTATCCATCTCCTGTAGATAAGCTATTAACCTACGGTGATTGTAGCGAAATGGAAACCATCCCCAATTATATACAGGAATTTGGTTTTAATACAGACCATATTCCCGACCTCATCCGCTTGGCGACGGATAAAGAGTTAAATAGCGGTGACATCGATACTATAGAAGCTTGGGGGCCAGTTCATGCAGTGCGGGTGTTGAATCAACTTCGTGCAGAAGCAGCAATTCAACCCTTGGTAAATCTATTTCATGAACTTGATGATGATTGGATGCCCAATGAATTATTCGAGTTCTATGGTACTATCGGGGCAGCAGCAATTCCTACATTAGAAGCATATCTTCAAGATTCGTCTAATGATGCTTACGACCTCGCTGATGCTGCTACCTCGTTACGTAAAATTTCTGAGAAACATCCTGATTTACGTGACAGATGTGTAGCAGTGTTGACGCAGAGGTTAGAAGACTTTGCCAAAAATGACAAAGAATTTAACGCTTTTTTAATTGGTGAATTGATTGATTTACAAGCTGTTGAGTCTGCACCAGTGATGGAACGTGCGTTTGCAGCTAATCGAGTATCAACTGTGATTGTTGGTGATTGGGATATGGTACAGGTAGATTTAGGATTGAAATCACGGGAGGAAGTCCCCGAAAAAAGGTTTCCGGTGGAAGAACTCATCAATTTCTACCAGCAGGAACTCCCACAAGTACCCCGTGGGTTTGGGCCTTCTGTGAGTAATAAACAGAAGAAAAAGAAAAAGAAGTAATTGGTAATGGGTAATTGGTAATGGGTAATTGGTGATGTGGGTGAGGTATGTTTGGAGTTCTTGGTAAACAAACAGCATCGATGTATACCCGCGATGGTATCAGGCTAGATGCAGATATCTATCGCCCGGATGCAGTTGGGGAGTTTCCAGTATTATTGATGCGACAACCCTATGGTCGCGCGATCGCATCCACTGTAGTATATGCTCATCCTACATGGTATGCTGCCCACGGTTACATTGTGGTGATTCAAGATGTACGCGGACGCGGTACTTCAGGCGGCGAATTTCAGTTATTTGCTCATGAAATTGCCGATGGCGAAGATACGGTAAACTGGGCTGCAAGTCTTCCAGGTAGCAATGGACTGGTAGGAATGTATGGTTTCTCTTATCAAGGGATGACTCAGTTATATGCAGCCATTGCCCAACCACCAGCCCTAAAAACTATCTGCCCGGCGATGATCGGTTATGATTTATATACAGATTGGGCTTATGAAGGTGGCGCTTTTTGTTTACAAACTAACCTCGCTTGGGCAATTCAACTAGCCACAGAAACCGCAAAACTACGAGGAGACAAACAAACCTATCAAGCATTATTTACCGCATCCCGTAACCTACCCCTAAATAACCCCGAAATTCTCCAACAACTCGCACCAGAATCTTTTTATCACGACTGGGTAGCCCATCCCCAACCCGACGCATACTGGCAAGAACTCTCACCCAAAACCCACTTCCAAGATGTTGACTTACCCATGCTGCACATCGGCGGCTGGTTCGATACTTACCTACGCGGGACGCTGCATCTATATAAGGATATGGCAGCCCGCGCCACTACACCCCAACATTTAATAGTCGGGCCTTGGGGACATATCCCTTGGGGTCGCAAAGTCGGGGAGGTTGACTTTGGCAATCAAGCCGCTAGTCCTGTAGATGAGATGCAGATAAGATGGTTTGATTACTTTCTCAAGGGTATAGATACAGGCTTGTTAGATAATCACCCTCTATACTTATTTGAGATGGGCGATAATATGTGGCGCTATATTCCCATTATAAATATAGTAAACCAGAAAATTTACTTCTTGTCAACCACCGGACTAGCCAATATTAGAGAAGATGCCGGAACTCTGACACCAAATCCTCAGCCGCCAGAACACAAAGACGTTCTATTACATGACCCTTGGCGACCAGTGCCATCGGTGGGTGGTCATGCGGCGATCGCATCTGGAGTATATGAGCGATCGCATATCGATGTTCGTGCAGATGTCCTCACCTACACCAGCGAACCCCTCACCGCAGACTTACACTTACTAGGGGATGTGATAGTAGAAATTGTCTGTACTGCTGACCAACCCAGTTATGACTTGTGTGCAGTCCTCTCACAAGTCTATCCAGACGGCAGAGTATACAACTTGACGCAAGGTTACTTGCATTGTGCAGACGGAACCAGTAACATCACCAGAAAGATTCAATTACAAACAACTTGTGTCAAAATCTCTCAAGGTAACGCCATACGCCTAAGTTTAAGTGCAGCCTGTTACCCAGCCTACGCCATGAACTCTGGTAATGGAGCAGTCTTGCATAGTGATAGTTTACTAAATTCCCAAGTAATCACAATCACCGTAACTTGTGGCAGCGAGGGTTCCAGAGTTCTGTTACCAGTGAGATAGGGGAGTGGGGAGTGGAAAGGGGAAGGGGGAAAGGGGAAGGGGGAAAGGGGAAAGGGAAAAATAACAACTGTCAACTGTCAACTGTCAACCCTTCGGCTACGCTCAGGGTAAACTGTCAACTGTCAACCCTTCGGCTACGCTCAGGGTAAACTGTCAACTGAATAATGCCTGCTGAATAGGAATTTCAATCCAAAACTCTGTACCTGAGCCTAACTGCGAATTACATTTAAAAACGCCACCATGCTTATCCACGACAATTTTGTAACTGATAGACAAGCCTAAACCAGTACCTTTACCGACTGGCTTGGTGGTAAAAAATGGATCGCAGATTCTCGCTCTTACCTCTTCTGGCATACCTGGGCCATTATCCGCGATGCGAATGACTACGCTTTTAACCTTGTCTGTAATTTGCCCAACACTAGTAGAGATGATAATTTCACCCGGATGTTCTTTTGATTGTGACTCCCGATAATCTTCCAGAGCATCAAGAGCGTTACTCAAAACATTCATGAATACTTGATTCATCTGTCCAGCATAACATTCTACCAAAGGAATATCACCATATTCTTTGATGAGCTTAATTCCAGCCATTTCCGGTTTAGCTTTTAAGCGATGTTGCAAAATCATCAAGGTACTATCGATACCCTCATGAATATTTACGCCTTTCATTTCGGCTTCATCAAGACGAGAGAAAGTGCGTAAAGACGCGACTATCTGACGAATGCGCTCGACACCAATTTGCATAGAAGCTAGAGTTTTAGGCAAATCTTCAGATAAAAACTCTAAATCTATCTTGTCTGCTTCTTCCAGAATTTCTAAACTAGGATTAGGAAATTCTTGCTGATAAAGCTCCAACATCGTCAGTAAATCCTCAGCATATTCTTTCACATGGCTGAGGTTGCCATAAATAAAGTTTACAGGGTTATTAATTTCGTGAGCAACACCTGCAACTAATTGACCCAATGAAGACATTTTTTCAGTTTGAATTAGTTGGGTCTGGGTTTGTTGTAAATTATGTAGTGTTTGAGTTAATTTTTCTGCCTGTTGCTGAGTTTGGGTAAGTAGTTCAGCCTGCTGTAGCGCCACTCCTAACTGGGCAGCAATTTGTGTGAGAAAATTTACTTCTGAGGGTTGCCATTGACGGGAGCCAGTATGTTGATAAGTTGCCAGTAAACCCCAAAGTTTTTGCCCAAAAAAGATAGGAGCCAGGACAAAAGCCCGAATTTGATACTGTTCTAAATTATCAAGGTGACACTGAGTAAAACCCATCTCATAAACGTTGTCTACTGCCAAGGTCTCATTGTAGCGATAGCGTCCTCCTTCTGTGTCTTGCAGATAGGTATCGTTCCAAACTAGATTAACGCCTATTTTTGATTCATTCAACCAATGGGGGCTTGCAGCTTCAAAATCTCCCACAAATTCGCCACCCCAGTCAGCATCAAAGCGATATACAGAAACTCGGTCAGCTTTGATTAATTGGCAAACTTCTTTAGTAGTTGTTTGAAAAATCGTATTAGTATCTAGAGATTCGCGAATTTTGGTAATAACACCAAACACAGCTTGTTGTTGTTTAGTTGTGTTTTGTAGTTCAATTGTACGTCGATGGATTTGTTTTTCTAAATTTTCGTTAAAAGCTTGTACTTGTTGGTAAAGTTCATACTGCTGAATGGCTGAAGCAAACTGTTTAGCTATTTCTTTAGCTAGTTCAATGTCTTCATTTGTCCATTGTTGCGCTTGTGCCTTTTTGGAGTCACACCATAAATTAAATGACATCCGTGGGAAGGTTTGCCTTTGGTCGGGATCAAATTGTCCAGCCCACAGGGTTTCAATATCTACTTCATTGCGGAAGATGCTTAAATAACCTACTAGTTGCTGACGGTATTCCAGAGGGATGAATAAAATACTCCGAATTTTTGTAGGTTGAAATACAGGTTGTAAAGTCCGCAAGGCTGGAGTTTGATAGATGTCGTTAATCGCCCACAGCTCATGAGGATGAGTTTTGTAGCGTTCCTGCCAGACATTATACTGTTCTATTAGAGGATAAATAGTTGGTTCTGAAATTACGGGTTGTTGTCCGCAGGTATAAAGCTGAACACAGTTACTTCCTGGGATTAAACATTCTCCAAAACTTTGAGTGTGACTATTTTGTAAGTTAATAGACCGATTTCTTAAACACAGCCTAGCACCAACACCAGCAAAGGCGATAACAGTTGCTTCTAAAGCTGGTTGTAAGGCGATGGTTGGTAGTGAGTGTAGTAAGGTAGCAATGCGATTAATCAGGGCTTCTCGTTGCGCTTTAGCACGGGCTTGGGTGAGGAGATGACTTTGGGCGATCGCTACCCCCAATTGTTCTACAATCATCTGCATGGCTTCTAATTCACCGTCGCCAACCACCCGGCTTTGGGAATGATGGGATACTAATAATCCCCAGAGTGCATCTTCATGGACAATAGGCGCAACTACAGAAGATTTCACCCCCATCGCCGTTAAGTATTCTATATGGCAAGGGTCTACAGGACGGTAACGAATTTCTTCAGCAATTAATTCTCCCGTTTCCAAGTCACGCACAGGGCTTTGACCAATTTGTTGTGTATCTACATTGACTACAGAACGCACCCTAGACTTGAGAAAAAGTTCCCTTGCATAGGCGGGAATATCATCAGCCGGAAAATTCAGCCCCAGTAGCGAGGGTAGACGATTTTCATAAATCGACTCAGCAATTACCTGACCGCTTCCATCTCCATGAAATTTGTAAATCATCACTCGGTCAGTACCCAATAAAGAGCGTACCTCAGCCGTTGTCGCTGTGATGATATCCTCCAACTCTAAAGATTGACGGATGCGAGATGTGATACGACGCAGTACGTTTTCTTGATTCAGACTGACATGAGAATTTGATTCGGCGATCGGTGACATTGCTTTTCTTTAAAAAAAGTTAAGGAAAATTATGATACTTATAATAAATATAAAAACATTTGTAAGTTGAAGATATTACATTGTCCACAGTAAAATTACGGTCAAATCTTTTTTGCTAAAATTATTGATTTTTATACACAAATCTTTATTTTTAGTCAATTACATAATTTATGTTTGAGCTAAGTAATTAAGCCAAAATTAATTATTCGGAAATAACTTTTAAATAAAAAAGACACGATATTACTCGCATCTTTTCCAGCTATAAATAAAAGGCTTTTAGAATACTGGTTGTATTTACAGCACTTTTCACCTTGATGAGGTACATTCATCTAGCCTCTAATACCATTTCACGAAATACCTGATACACATGACAAACCTCTAATTCTTTCCCCCTGCTCCCTGCTCCCTGCCCCCCTGCTGCCTGTGTGTATCAATATTAAAGTGAAACGGTATAACCCCTAGTCTAAGCGCCTCTGTTCCTTTGCAAAGTGTACTGCACTCAACTGAAAAAGGCTGTATCTTGCAACCAATTAAACTTTCGCGCCATCAGCAAAGCGGATTTTTAAATAATCGTCTTCCATCTTTGCTCCTGCGGGTTTTAAAGCTGCCAAAGCCTGCGGTAAAACTAGATTGCGGCGATGATTGCCAATAGTGATGCTTAACTCATCTCCCGTTTTATTGAGTTGAATTTGGTTTTTAGGAATCCCAGGTAAATACAATTCCAAACTGTATTGGTTCTGTTCTTGAACGACCCTCACAGTTGTTTCTTTATAATATACCTGAGTGGGATCTTCGTCCTTATACAAAGTATCTTTTAATCGCTCTAACGCTGGTAGTCCGCACATTTCCTCGGAAAATAGCGGCACTTCTTTAACTGGTAATGGGTGAAAGTTCTCGTGAATTTCTTGACGATATTCTTCCTGATTTTGCTTCCAGCGTTGGAAGAATGGGTCTTCCACTTGGGGAGGGATGATGCGATTAGCCACAACTAAATCTGTGGCCACATTATACAAACTTAAATATGCGTGGGCGCGTAGTGACTCTTTAATCACCATTTTCTCAGGGTTAGTTACGAGCCGCACGGAAGTTTGCGTATTATCAGTTAATACTTTTTCCAACGCTTCAATTTGTTCGTAAAACTCATAAGGCGCATCCATCACTTCTTTATCTGGTAAGGAAAACCCAGCTATTGGTTTAAAGATAGGTTCAACCAAGGGACGCAGGGCGACGGATATATTTTGAAATGGTTTGTAGAAGCGACGCATATACCAACCGCCGACTTCTGGTAAACTTAACAGTCGCAACGCCGTCCCGGTGGGAGCAGAATCGATAATTAAGACATCAAACTCGCCTTCATCATAGTGGCGCTTCATTCTCACCAAACCGAAAATCTCATCCATCCCTGGGAGAATGGCTAATTCTTCTGCTTGTACTCCTTCCAAACCTCTAGCTTGTAGAACTTGGGTAATGTAGCGCTTTACCGCACCCCAGTTTCCTTCTAATTCTTGCAGCGCATCTAATTCTGCACCCCACAGGTTGGGACGAATTTGTTTAGGTGCATGGCCTAGTTCCATGTCAAAACTATCTGCTAATGAGTGCGCGGGGTCTGTACTCAAGACTAGTGTACGATAGCCCAACTCTGCACAACGGAGTCCAGTTGCAGCCGCCACAGAAGTTTTACCTACACCGCCCTTACCTGTCATCAAAATTACTCGCATGAATGATTCTGCCCTGCCTGAGAATTGTTTACATTTATTTACGCTATCTCTATTATCGATGGTTTCTCAGGATTGCAGCACTTTTCATCTATGGGAATCCGGTTTGCTGAGGATGAAAGTAAGCGATCGCCTTTTCTCGCAGGACAAAAAATCAAGGTATGCTTGTAAAAACAAGCACCCCAGTAATGGCAGATGAAAGATTTAAATAAAAAACCGCCGATGAACGCCGATGAACGCAGATGAATAAGATGATAGATTTTTTACTAATGCACAAGTTTAGTCTTGACACGCTACTAGACAAGCTACCAGAAGGACGGGGCTTTTATCCCATTTTTTGGTCAATAACTATTCTGTTAATTCTTCTGGAGTCAAGTTAGGGTTAACCACTTGTCCATCTTTAAACCAGACAATGCGCTTAGTCTGCCGGGCAACTTCTGGTTCATGTGTTACCATCACTACTGTAATTCCACTATCATTCAGTTCAGTAAAAATATTGAGTACTTCTTGAGTGGTGCGTGAATCGAGTGCGCCTGTGGGTTCGTCTGCGAGAAGGACTACAGGACGATTGACAATGGCGCGGGCGATCGCTACTCTTTGTTGTTGTCCACCTGATAGTTGAGTGGGTTTGTTGTTGAGGCGCTTTTCTAAGCCGACACGAATCAAAGCTTCTGTCGCGCGATCGCGTCTTTCATTCGGGCTGACATCAGCATACACCATCGGTAGCATGACATTTTCTAAAGCAGACAGTTGGGGTAAAAGATGGAATTGTTGAAACACAAACCCCAATTTTCTGTTGCGGATATGTGCCAACTCGGTATCATTCATTTGCGCCACATCCACATTATCCAAATAATAATGTCCTCCCGATGGCCGATCCAAACAGCCGATAATATTCATCGCTGTAGATTTACCAGAACCAGAAGGCCCCATAATCGAACAATACTCACCCTCATTAATTACCAAATCCACATCATTTAAAGCTCTAACTTCGGTTTCGCCACTACCATAGATTTTAAAGATGTTTTCTAAACGAATAATTGCTGATTTTGGTGCAGGATTAGGAACTAAGGAATCAGTAAGAGAAAGAGTGTTTGCCATAATAATTTAGTTATAAGAGGCTAGAGGCTAGAGACTAGAGAATATAGGTGAGAGTTTCGCGGCTAAATGTACAGCTTTAATCTCTTGTTAGAGCTTATAAGTTGAGATGTTGAGACTGGGTGTAAGGGTTTTGAACATAACGGCAAAGTCTGTTCTCAGTACCTAGTCCCCAGTCCCTAATCCCCAGTCCCTCGCTCTACCTCACCTCAACAACAGCAATTACTTTTTCATCCCGGTTGAGTTGGAGGATGCTTTCGCCTTTACCATCTCTAGGTAAGATAGGTACTGAGTCTGTGGGTATCCGCAATACTCGCTCTTTGTTGGTGATGATTGCTGCTTCACTCTCAGCGTTCACCCCTACCATACTAGCGAGAATATCGGTTTTATTGTCAAATTTCATCGCTTGTGTGCCTAGATCACCGCGATTTGCTGCCTTAATTTGATTGATTGGTAAGCGTTTGGCGTATCCTTGTTCAGTGAATAACAATAAATACTCTGCTTGCGTTGCACTGACACAGCCAACCATTTGTTGATTCCTCAACAGCCGGAATGCTTGTAAACCCATAGCCGTCCTACCCATAACTGGGAGTTGTTCATCATTGGCTGCGAATTTCAACAGTCGTCCCCCAGAACTAGCTAAGGTGATTTGCTCTCCTGGTTTGGTGAATTGAGTTAATAGCAATTCATCATCATCTTTGAGTTTTAAAATTGTAATTCCCCGACGAGTTAAGTTGGTTAATTCGTCCAAAGCTAGGCGCTTAATTCTTCCTTGCTTGGTTAGGAGAATTAATTGTTGAGCGTTGAGATTTTCGGGAAGTAAAAAGCGGCTAACTACAGGTTCTTGATTACCTTGTGCTGTGCTGGTGAGCATGGTAATCAATGGTGTACCCCGTGGAGAACGTCCGGTAGTTTGGGGAATGTCTCCTACTTTCACAGGGTACAGTTTACCACCGTTGGTTAATACTAATAACTCTTGGTGGGTGTCGGTGAGGTTGGTTTGGATGATGAAGTCATTCTCTAACAAACCATTTTCCACCTTGGATTTTTTCCCTGGTTGAATTCGCCGTAAGTATCCGCGATGGGTAATTTCTAAAATTGCTTCTTCGGCTGGTTCTAAGGGTTGCTGATTTTCTCCTTCCTCATCGGCTGTAGCAGAACCACTTTGTTTGTTTTTACCTTTGAATAGTTCTTCAGGAATGCTAGCAGTTAATTTAGTGCGGCGAGGATCGCTGTATTTCTTTTTGAGCGATCGCAAATCTTTCTTCAGCGCCTTGAGTAACTCTTTGCGATCGCTTAACAATTTGGTGAGCAAAGCTATCTGTTCGCTCAGTTGCCCAAATTCGCGCTGCAAGTTCTCCTGTTCTAAACTGGTGAGGCGACGCAATGGCATTGCTAAAATAGCATCCGCTTGGTCTTCACTCAAATCTAATCGGCTACACAAGCTGATTTTCGCCGTACTCCCATCGGCGGAACGGCGTAAAATTTCGATGACTTCATCCAGGTTAGATAAAGCTTTTAGTAAACCTTCAACGGTATGTAATCTCGTTTGCGCCTTCCCTAACTCGTAACTGTAGCGGCGGTTGAGGGTCTGTTCCCGGAAGTTGAGAAACTCCTGCAATAATTGCCGCAAGCTTAACTGGCGGGGTTGTCCATCAACGATCGCCAGCAGAATTGCCCCGAAGTTAGTTTGTAAAGCCGTTTGGTGATATAAATGTTGGAGAACTTCTTGAGGGTTGGTATCGCGTTTGAGTTCAATGACTACACGCATCCCTTCGCGATCGCTTTCATCCCGCAAGTCGGAAATTCCTTGCAAGCGTCCTTGATTTACCAATTCCGCGACTTTCTCAATCCACCCCGCCTTATTCACCTGATACGGTAATTCCGTCACAATAATTGCCGTCCGGCGTTTGCTTCCCTTACCACCGGGAATTTCTTCGACTGTCGCCACACCCCGTAAGACAATACCACCTTTACCTGTGATATAAGCTTCCCGAATCCCCGCATCACCAACTATTTCCCCTCCTGTGGGGAAATCTGGCCCCGGAATTAACTCTAGTAATTTGTCATCAGTTAAATCTGGTTGGTCGATTAAAGCAATCAAACCATCAACAATTTCGCCTAAATTGTGGGGGGGAATATTCGTCGCCATCCCCACAGCAATTCCCGCACAACCATTGAGCAACAAAAACGGTAACTGTGCAGGTAATACTGTCGGCTCTTGTTGAGAGTTATCAAAGTTACCAATAAATTCTACCGTTTCCTCGCCGATTTCTGTCAGCATTCCCTCATGGCTAATGGGAGCTAGGCGCGTTTCTGTATAACGCATCGCCGCCGGTGGGTCATTATCGACGCTACCAAAGTTGCCATGTCCGGCGAGTAGGGGGTAACGGCAGGAAAAATCTTGCACCAGCCGCACTAAAGCATCATAAACAGATTGGTCGCCATGAGGGTGGTATTTACCCAGCACATCCCCCACCACACGGGCGCATTTGCGGTATGGTCTATCGGGGGTCAAACCGAGTTCGTGCATAGCGTACAAAATTCGCCGATGCACTGGCTTTAAGCCATCACGAACATCTGGTAAGGCTCGGCCTACAATCACACTCATGGCATATTCAAGATAAGACCGTTGCATCTCTGTATGCAGGGCTGTTGTGATTACCTGTCCCGTGGAGAGAAGGTTTAACTGTTTTGCCATGAGTTATTTCCCTGAGATTGAACTACATAAATTTCGCTAGCACTAAACACGGCAGCAAACACAGCATAACGGATGAAATGAGATTCATCACACAATCTTGATTATCACAGGATAAAAAGCCGTAGTATTATCCTTGATGACAGAAAAGTATATTGATACTAAAAAGAAGCTAGACAACTGTGTTTATTCGGGTTGTCATCCTTATCACCTCTGTAAATGAAATTCTCATGAAAACTGTTTTGATTGTCGAAGACGATCTAATTAATGCTCGTGTATTTTCTAAGATTTTGACCAAGCGCGGCGGCTTGGGGGTAAAACATACTGAAAATGTAGAAGAAGTAATCAAAATTGCTCAATCCAAAGAAGCAGACTTAATTTTAATGGATGTTTCTTTATCTAGGAGTGTTTATCAAGGTCAATCTGTGGATGGCATCAAAATTACACAAATGTTAAAGTCCGATCCACAGACTGCTAACCTACCTGTAATTTTAGTCACAGCACACGCTATGGAAGGCGATCGCGAAAACTTTCTCAAACTTAGCGGTGCTGATGGCTACATCTCTAAGCCTGTTGTAGATCATCAGCAGTTTGTTGACCAAATTATGGCACACCTCCCTGGTGACAACTAGTAAGGCAGGTATGCAGGCAGGAGGCAGGAGGCAGGAGGCAGGAGGTAAATACATTACTTTCGCTGACATTTACTGTTTCAAAATGTCCTAATCTATTTGATTACAGCTATAAAGCACATTTTCTAGGACTCTTCGCTCAAAAAAATATTGGGCGAAGGTTCCCAATAGTTTAGTATAAACGTACTATGAATTATGAGTAATAAGCAAGTCGTCAGGGAGAAATAAAGGTGTAGGCGCAAGAACTATTTGGCAAACTCAGCAAATTTTAGTGAGTTCATCTATCTTGATTGTTGAAATTATTTCGTAGGGCGCTGCACTGCCCACCAAAACCATGATAATTTGAGCAATGCAGCGTCCTACAACCCTAAACCCCTAATTTTGCTGTCTACTAGCTGGTGCGGTTGGTCGCTGTTCTAAAGCGGCTTGAATGCGTGGTAACTCTAGGAATTTTTGCGTATCAGCCAGTAAGCGAGAACCCCAGAGATTTTCTTTGAGGAAATCTACATCGGCGTAACGCGGATCAATTCGCAGTGCGGTTTCGCCTAAAGTTAAACCTTGTTGGCGATCGCCTTTGGTGTACAATGCCACAGCTAGGGCTAATAATGGTTCTGCGGCTTGTTTATCAATTGTCACAGCAGCTTGCCATCGCTTAATCGCTGCGTCCACATTACCCTGTTCGTAGTTGATTAAGCCGATGTTATTAATTGCAGGCCAGAATTTTTTATCTTGAGCTACGGCTTTATCGTATTGGGCGATCGCATCAGACAATCGTCCTACCATGTAGTAAGCATTGCCTAAATCGAATAAACTGTCTGCCTCATTGGGTTTTAACTTTAAACCAGCTTGATAATTTTCAATCGCCGCTTGATATTTTTTCTGTTGAAAATTAGCCGAACCTATAGCAAACAGAACATCCGCATTCTTGGGATTGATAGTTTTGGCACGATTGAGAGATGCGATCGCCGCATCATAATTTTTAGCTTGCAACTGCAAACCACCCAAAAGAAACCATACTTTATCATTAAGAGGAGCCAACTGACTAGCCAGCCTTGCTCTTGGCAAAGCTAACTCATACTGCTGAAATTGTCCTAGTTGAGCCGCTTCTTGAGCTAAAGCCAACCCTTGCCTTTCTAATCTTGCTGCATCTAATTGCAGTGTATGAGGTATCAGTGCCTGTGCATGAACAGCTTTGGGCATACTCCACAAACCACAGACAACCAGAAGAGAAATTAAACTAATGCCTTTACGCACACTACCGCCTCTTAAGCCACAATTCAAATAATCTTTCAGCTAGCTTAAACGATCTCCGGCTAAGGCGGCAGGTAAATTTGAAATGATCAGTCAGATAACAGGACTTACGCATAAGAACGAAAAATCAAGGGTTTAGGCAAGGCTATAGGGGTATAGGAGTGTAAATTTTGAAAACCCTTACACCCGGTTACTGAGCGCAGTCGAACCATTACACCCTGTCTCAATAGATAACCTCGGTACGTAAGTCCTAATCGTGACTATAGTCATATAGTACTTAGGAAACATTAGTGACTTTGGTCACTTATGGAAACCGATTCATTAAGCGGATAATTGCTGACATAGGTTGACGGATGTCCAACACCGTAACCTTCCACAAAAAGCAACATCTGCACAAACAAGGAATTAGTTTTATGTTGAAAAAGAATAGTGCAACTATCTTTTTAGCTGCTGCTGTCATGTTTGCACCCATGCTTTTGTCTAGTCCAGCTAATGCTGAAAGTAGATACGAAAATTGGCGTGGATACACAGATAGACCAGTTTATAGTGAAGTAGGTTATCAGCGAGTAGTCAGGCTCCGTAATGGTGCTTACAGGCTGCCTAATGGACGAATTATTCCCCCTAACAGACTAGTCAGGCTACGTAATAGAGGTTATTGGCGGCTACCTAACGGCGATATCGTTCTTCCTAGTCAAGAAATTGTACCTAGCAGAAGGCTAGTCAGACAAAGAGATGGTAGGGTGAGACTGCCTAATGGTGTTTTTATCAGACTTTAACAGTTACTCAGTACTGGCACGCTGACTATAAACACACAAAGCCAGTTTGACATATTAGTGGTAATTGATAATCTGCATCGTCATGAATTGGAGAAAATACACAAATCAATGATTTTGTGTTTTCTTTAAGCAACTAGAGATAATAATAAATACAGGGCTACCAACCTACAGAACTAGTATTTAGTAACTAGTTCTGTAGTAAATTTTTCTACAAGGGAGTGCAAATGACAACTGAGACAAGACACCCTGTAGATTCACCAGTTTTGCTTCCGCAAACGCAGAAGAAAGCCAAAATTAATTGGCTGTCTTGGCTGGTTGTCTTGGGGATTTTGGGTGGTATTGGCTACGCAATTTATTACCAAGTAGCAGTTGTTCCTCGTCAAGAAGCGAGAAGCAGGGTATTGACGCAGGGGCTAGAAAGGCAAACTCTCCCAATTACGGTTTCAGCTAACGGAACCGTCAAGCCTGAACGGTCAATTAACCTCAGTCCCAAGAACTCCGGTATACTTAGGCAACTGCTAGTTAAGGAAGGTGATGTTGTCAAGCAAGGGCAAGTTTTAGCCTATATGGATGATTCCAATTTGCGGGGACAACTAGTTTCAGCACAGGGACAATTAGCACAGGCTGAGGCTAACTTCCAAAAGGCACAAGCGGGAAATCGTCCTCAAGATATCGGCCAAGCCCAGGCTCAGTTAGATGAAGCATTAGCGAACTTACGCAAGTTAGAAGCAGGAAATCGTCCTCAAGATATTGCACAAGCCCAAGCACGCTTAAAAAGCGCTCAAGCTACTTTAAATCAGGCTGAAGACGATTTACGCCGGAATCAACAACTATATAGTAGTGGTGCGATCGCACTCCAAACAGTTAATCAAAAACGTACAGAACGCGACAGCGCTCAAGCTCAGGTAAATGAGGCACAGCAAGCTCTGGCTCTACAACAAGCAGGCTCACGCCAAGAAGACATCGAGCAAGCAAAAGCTACAGTCAGGCAAAGACAAGAAGCCTTGGCACTTCTAAAAGCGGGGAACCGCCGAGAAGATATTGAAGTAGCGCGGGCGCAAGTCACCTCTGCCCGTGGTACGCTGCAAAATATCCAAGCGTCTATTAATGATACCATATTACGTGCGCCTTTTGACGGCGTTGTTACGCAAAAATACGCTGATCCAGGTGCATTCGTAACTCCCACAACTTCAGGCAGTGCAGTTTCTTCAGCCACATCTTCCTCAATCTTGGCTTTAGCTTCCCGCAATGAAGTTGTAGCTAATTTATCTGAATCGAATATTGCTAAAATCCGTTTAGGTCAAGAAGTGACCATCAGGGCGGATGCTTATCCAGGGGTCACATTTAAAGGTAAAGTTAGTCAGATTGCAGCTCAAGCCACAGTAGAGCAGAACGTGACCAGTTTTCAAGTGAAAGTATCGCTGAGTGATCCTCAAAGATTACTGCGATCGGGGATGAATGTAGAAGCAGATTTTCAAGCCGGTGAATTAGAAAATGCTTTAGTCGTACCCACAGCCGCAGTTGTGCGCCGAGAAAATGCCACAGGTGTCTTTGTCTCAAGGGGAAATAATCAACCAGTGTTTACTCCTATTGAAACTGGAGTGACAGTAAACAACTTTACCGAAGTGAAATCAGGCTTAAAAGGCAACGAGAGAGTATTACTCAGTTTCCCACCTGGAATGAGACCTCAATCTAGACCAAGAGGCGGAATTTTCCCAGGTGCAGGCGGCGGTGGCGGCGGTCGCCCTCAAGGTGGGCCTTAGTCAGTTGACAGTTGACAGTTGTCAGTTATCAGTTGACAGTTGTTCTCCCCCACTCCCTCATCTCCCTCATCTCCCTCATCTCCCTCATCTCCCCCCACTCCCTCATCTCCCTCATCTCCCTCATCTCCCTCATCTCCTGTGCCTTCTGCCACCTCCCTCATGCCTTCTGCCTCCTGCCTCCTGCCTCTGGTTGGTGAGCGTAGTCGAACCACTGCCTTCTTCCACCACCTGACTTTCACCGACAACAACATCTAACTCCTGCAACGCCCCACCCCGGATAACTTGTAAGGTGACTGGTTTGTTGATGCGATCGCTATTATTAAGTAATGCCAGTACATCACCCGTATCAGTCACCGCCACACCGTCAAATTTCACCAACACATCCCCTAGTAGCAAACCAGCCTGATCAGCCGGGCTAGCCGCTTCAATATTGACAATAATTACCCCAGTATTTGCAGTTAAATTCAGTTCAGATTTGAGATTTTCAGGTAAACGCACAGGCTGCATTCCCACACCCAAGTAGCCACGGGAAATCCTCCCTTTCGCCAGCAATTGGTCAATCACCCGATTTACAGTAGCTGCGGGAATAGTCAAAGCCGTCCCCCGTCGTCCTGAAGTGTTCATCCCTACCACATAACCAGCCGCATCTACCAGCGCCCCACCAGCAAAACCAGGGTAAAGTGTAATATCTGGACGGATGAATTGGTCGATATTACCGCCACTCATACTGCGCCAAGCCCCACTCACCACACTCACAGCCCCCAGCGCCGCCCGGATATCGCCTTCGCCACTCCTAGCCAAACCCAAGACTAAATGACCAACTTTGAGCGTAGCTGCATCGCCAATCTTGGCTACGGGAATTTGAGCATCTTGCAATTGGAAGACAGCGATATCTGTACTAGCATCATGACCAAGGAAAGTTGCAGGTAAGCTTTGCCCTGGGGATACAGTGACGGTAATTTCCTCGTAACGTGAAAGCGACTCGTCAGAGGTAACAATAATGCCATTTCGCCAATGAATCCCGCTAGGGGAAACCCTTGTACCAGCATTTATTGCCACCACAGCACCACCAGCCTGTTCTACTGTGTCAGCTAAACTATTAGACAACGCTAATAAGGAAGACATAAATTTTCTCCACCAATTTTCTTTGATGTTCATATCTTGCCGTTTTCACAGCAGAGCTAGCATCAGAAAAATGGGGAGAATGTTACCTAGACAAATGGCTAGTTATAGCGTTTCTTAATGTAGCTTGCCTGCTATAGCCATAGATGCAATTTATGGGTTGTTGTAGAGACGTTGCAGGCAACGTCTCTACAGGATTTATCTGTTTTAACTTCTCATAGAAGTGGGATAAGAATAATTTACTGTTTGTCAATCAGTCAAAATACTCAAAATCTCCATATGGGCTACTTAGACGTGTTTTTGCCTTGGGTCGTACAGAGGGATTTTTCCTGTTCTGGGGCGTTATACTCCAAATAATCCCCCAGTTGATTGCAAGCATCCTGCATGAGCTTGTCTGGCTGTAAATCCGCTAAATTCCACAGAATCACTTTTCCATCTTCACTAGCAGATGCCAGAGTCTTACCGTCAGGACTGAATCTAACGCTACTCACCCAGTTATCATGTCCAAACAGGGTTTGGAGTTCCTGCCCATCTTTGTTCCAGAGTTTGATGGTATTGTCTTTACTAGCAGATGCAATGGTATTTCCATCAGGGCTAAAAGAGACGCTGTAAACATCACTGTTATGTCCATTGAGGGTTTTGGGTTTTTGGAAGTTGTCCTTTATGCTCCATAACTTAACAGTATTATCATTACTACCAGAAGCAAGCATTTTACCGTCCGGGCTGAAACTAACGCTACCAACATCACCAGTATGTCCCACAAGAGTCTTGAGTGGTTTACCATCCTTGTACCAGAGTTTGACAGTCTGATCTTCACCACCAGAGGCAATGGTATTGCCATCAGGACTCCAAGCTACACTCCACACTGTATCTTTATGTCCCACAAGAGTCTTGGGTGGTTTACCATCCTTGTACCAGAGTTTGATCGTACTGTCTTTACTGGCAGAAGCAATGGTATTGCCATCACGACTAAAACTGATGCTAGAGACTGCACCATTATGCTTCAGGGTAACAGTACATTTTCCCGATTGATTACAGAGTTTGACATTCTTATCTTTACCACCAAAGACAATAGTTTTTCCATCGGGACTCCAAGCCATACTCCACACAGCATCATTTCCCGCAATGGTTTGCAGTTTCTTACCTGCGTTTCTCCACAGTCTAACGGTATTGTCCTCACTGGTAGTGGCAATAGTCTCACCGTTAAAGCTAAACTTGACACTCCTAATTGAAGCCTGATGACCAATAAGGGTGTTAATAAGCTGATTATGCTTATTCCACAGTTTAACAGTCTTGTCATCACTGGCAGAGGCAATCATATTGCCGCCGCGACTCCAGACTACACTCCTGACTGTAGCATTATGACGTATCAGGGTTTGGGGAGGCTTACTCTCTTTGCTCCACAGTTTAACAGTACCATCCTCATGACCAGAGACAATCGTATTCCCATCAGGACTGAAACTGACACTATGAACAGGAGAGCGACTTTTCTGGCAACAGTTCAAGGATTCAAAAATATTGGATTGTTGACCATCAAGCGTCCAGAGAATTATTGTTCCATCCTTACTAGCCGTAGCAATTGTCTTGCCGTCGGGGCTGAAGCTGACGCTCGTAACTGCTGCTTTATGACCTGTGAGATTTCGGCTCAACTTCCCTTGTTTGTCCCACAGTTTCACAGTGCTATCATCACTGGCAGAGGCAATTATATTGCCGTCGGGACTCCAAACTACGCTCGTGACTACAGCAGTATGACCTGGGAGGATTTTGAGTAACGTTCCTTCCTTGTTCCACAGTTTAACGTTATTGTCCCCGTCACCAGAGGCAAGAGTATTCCCATCAGGACTAAAACTGACGCTGTAGACGACATTGCGGCTTTCGCCAACATTTATACTACCGATGTTCTGACCCTTAAGACTCCAAAGTTTGATTGTCGCATCTCCACTTGCTGTAGCAATTGTCTTCTTGTCAGGACTAAAACTAACATCAAAAACTGTACCTTCATGTTTTGTTAAGCGATTTTGCTCTCTGAATCCATCTCCATAAACTCCCGCCTGCAATGCTCCCAAAACCAGACTTCTAGTTGCGGGGGAGATTCCCTTTTCTCCAAATTCTCGTAATTTTTCCCCTGCCTTAATAGCTTCAACCAGAGCATCAACCTTAGCATTTTGTTGCGATAGTGACAAGGAAAATCGGCTTACAGAATTAAGTTGTTCTTTTTGAGCATCTTCTGCCTTTTTCTGCGCTTTTTGAGCTGATAACCAAGAGCCAACAGCAGCTACCAATGCAATACTGATACTGGCAAGAAAGAACTTTTGCCGTTTAGCACTTTTTTTCTGTTCTGCTAGTCTTGCTTCAGCTTCCTTCGCTCGCTCTTCCTTCAAACGCAGTATTTCTGCTTGTCGGCGTTTTTCTTCTTCTGCCGCTTCAATTGCCTTTTTACTTACCTCTATAAATTCCTTGTGCAACGAAGTCGCGGCTGGTTTTTTGTTTTGTTGTTCAGTTTTCTCCAACCAACTTTGAGCAATTAAAAATTCACTACCTCGTAACAACAAATCATCATTTCTATTATTCTGCTCCCATTCCAACGCCCTCTGCAACCATTTGCTATGACTGTGGACGTGTTCCCGGTCAGTATCTAAGGTTCTAATT
>DATNQO010000193.1:0-9123 GCA_036704005.1 Leptolyngbyaceae cyanobacterium
TTTGTTCGTTTCCTCCATGTTCTGTTAAGAGTTCTTCCTGCGGAAGAATTTGGTTACAGAACTGTCGTCAACTCACGCGCAATTCATCTCAACACTTCCGCTATCGCGGTAAGTGTGAGGCTTCTTGCTGTTCAAGCTAAATCACAGTTCATCTTGTTTGTAGTATCCTTTAAGTCATGATTTATACTTTTTTCTTATCTTCCGTAGGTGGATGCCAACCACCTTTAATCCAAAGACGGCGTGCTTTAACAATAGACCCTTCATTATGACGTTCATCATTAAGGTCTAAACGATTACAGGTTGCTCGTCCTGTAGAGGTAATACCAATAATTGTTAAACCATCCACAGACCAAATAAAGTGGTCAGACCACTTTTGCTTGCGTGGATTAAACAGAGGTACTATTTCTCCTGTATCTGGATCTATTCCAGTTGTAAAATTATATCGATAGCCATTACAACGCTGACAAGCTAACGCTAAGTTATCGGGTTCATCCGAACCCGATAGTGATTGTGGAAGAATATGGTCAATAGAAAATAGAGCCGCGCTTGCTTCTTCTGAGGAATGACAGTACTCACATAGAAATTTTGCTCTTTGTCTAACTAACTTTTTAATCGCATCATTGACTTTCATGATTCAGAAATAATTTTGGCATTGAGCAAGGTAAAAATTCTATCAAGTTCCAATATCCCTGCTAGTTCAGCTTCTTCTTCTGATGTCAAAAATTCGGCTTTTCTCTTCTGTGAGAGTTCCTCAAGCCGAGATTGCAATTCATCGGTAAATTTAAATAAATATATGTTTCTGACTTTAGTGAGTTTAATGCCAGATTCTACCCAGAATGAGGGTTGAACCATCATTTGAGTAATCATAAGCTGTTTATCTCATGTAAATTGAGGGTATTTGTTGTATTGTAACAGCAAATACTGCTTACCTAAGAGGCTAGTTATGCAGATTTAGTCTGGAGATTTACTAATAGATAATGAGTAATTATTGAGAACCAACTTTTACCTATTACCCTTTTTAATTAGTGACAAGTAACTAATATTAATTTCAATTGCTCATATTGCTAAATATTTCAATTAAATTCCCATCAGGGTCGCGGAAATGTGCTGTTCTCAGTCCCCATTCTGGACGGTCTAGAGGTTGGGTGACAACGATCGCATGATAATCTTTGAGATGATAATAGAACTCATCCACATTATCTACTGCAAACACTAAGGCTACTTTGTTCTGACATTCAATTGCCGAGGGTTGATAAGCACTAGGAACGGCTTCCGCCATTAACTCTTTTTTAAACAAAGCCAACTTGATAGAGTCACCGGTGTGTAACTCAGCATAACCGCTATTTTCATCACCCCAATCGATCGCAAATCCCAGCGCATCCCGGTAGAACACAAAGCATTCTGTGTAATTAGAAACAAGCAACCTGATATGTGTTAACTGTATCAGCATATTATATGAATAATTATACTAACTATGGATTCTCGGTTCTGGGTGTAAATTTTCTAGTAACTCACTTTCCACAATAGCTAATTCATCGAGCCTTTGACTAACAATTTCTCGGTCAAAGTAAGTAGCAGCTAAAACCCAGTATGTGCCGAAATGTCGCGCTTCCGATGCCATCAAACCTTTATAAAACTTGGCTAGTTCTGGTTCAGGGCAGTGCTTAGCTAATAACCCTAAGCGTTCATGACTCCGCGCTTCAATTAAACCAGTCACCAGTAAGGAATCTAAAAAGCGTTCGGGTTCATTGGGACGTACAGCAGCTTTTAAACCTGCACCGTAGGGAGGTGGTGGTAAGGGTGCTAGCGGTATATTGCGGCGTTCTAGCCACTGATTTACCAATTCAAAGTGTTCTAATTCTTCACGAGCGATCGCAGTTAATTCTCGCACCATTTTGGTATTAGATGGGTAGCGAAACATAAAATTTAACGCCACACCAGCCGCTTTGCGTTCGCAATGTGAGTGATCCAGCAATATGATATCTAAGTTAGCGATCGCTTGTTCTATCCAAGCCTCACTAGTAGGTTGTTTAAGTGCATTAATAGTCTGTAACACGGAGGTAAGCACAGGGCGACAAAACTATAAAAATTGTAAGTCTCAACCTTGATTGTAATGTGAGTGGTTGACTTTTCAGTTATTTAGCTTAAAAGTGCTGAGTGCTGAGTCATAATTTTCTCCTCTGCTTCCCCTGCTTTTTACCTCAAAAACTGTAAACCTGTAGTTTACCCATATAAATAAACCACCAGGGCGGAGGAAAAAATCTAGCTCACTGCACAATCCTTGCTTTTTACTAGCTCAAATTGCTCTTAGTTAAGCATAATTCCCAACACTCTGGTGTTGATCAAGCGGAAATTTCCGCAATTAGGGTAAAAGTAAAGGGCTTAAAAAGCATATAACAGTTATTTGAAAAGTATTGTATCAACACACACATTTTATTCATGTTTAATATTCACTATTCTAATGAATGATATAGAATCATCTGGTAAGTAATTTAATTGTAATAAATATAGGAAAAGAGGGTATTATTTGATTCCCTCTTTTTTATTATTGCTAAGTAATATTTTTTAACTATTACTGGTTAATTTCATCCAATGCTTTTTGTATAGCTCTCCTACAAAATTCTGGAGGGTCTTCTTGTGCCTTAACTGCTTCCTTCATAGCCTCAGTGCATCGAAAGCTGATGTTAGCTGTCATCGGTTCTTCGTGTTTTGGCTGTATCGGCTCTAAATTTTCTGGATTACCCTTTCGATTCGGCATTGTGTAGAAACGTAAATAATGCTTGAACTGTATGTATACAAATAGGTAGAGTTTTAAATCGGTAGGTATCACTGTCTGGAAAACTTGTTACCTACCGATACCACTTTTGAAAATGGCGATATCTATTTTATGGTTTTTTCACGTCAAGAACTGGAATTATTAACAATTCCTGAGTTAAGGATGATGGTTACTAGGTACGGATTAAAACCTACAGGTATAGGAGCGCAGAAAGCTAGTTACATTACTACCTTAATGGCTTTTCCAGGGTTAGCAATTAAACAGCTAGAAGAAAACAGAGGTTTGAAACGTCCAACACTTTCCCAGTTTGAGCAGATAGGAGTAATTTTAGATGAGATGGGAGAGTTAACACCTGAACAGTCAGCACTGATAAGGGTAAGCTTGGAAAATAGAAAGATGGAATACCCCGATAGATACCAACAAGAGAGATTACTTAACCTTTATAAAGTTAGGAATCATTTGGTTGAAGTTATAGAATTACTGGAATGTAATTAAGATTTAAACTTCTGTAAAGTGAGGGAGTAACCATACTCCCTTTTTTATAATTATGAATTAGTTAGAGTATTAGATAAAAAAATTACGTAGCTCTATCTAATTAACTAAAAATATAGGTTAAGCATGGTATAGTTAGTTTTTCTTATATACCATTACTTAAACCACTTACCCTAATCAAGTTAAAATCCTGATTAGCTCAAAAGGTTACTGTACAAGGAAAAAAACGGAGAGAGAGGGATTCGAACCCTCGTTGAAGTTGCCCCCAAACAGCATTTCCAGTGCTGCGCCTTCAACCACTCGGCCATCTCTCCAGATGTCACGATTTACCATTGTAGGCTAAAACTCTAAAAAGTGCAATGATAAAGGAAGAAATTTTTTAGAGCAATCTGAAAGTCCAATCAAAATCCCGAATCAAGATGTCCGAGACATACACAATTAAAGTACGCGATCGCGCCACTGGCAAAGAGTACACCCTACAAGTACCAGATGACCGCTACATCCTGCACACGGCTGAACAACAAGGGGTGGAATTGCCATTTTCTTGTCGAAATGGGGCTTGTACCACTTGTGCTGTCAGGGTGTTATCGGGGGAAATTTATCAACCGGAAGCGGTGGGATTATCCCCAGAATTGCGTCGTCAAGGTTATGCTTTGTTATGCGTCAGTTACGCCCGGTCTGACTTGGAAGTAGAAACCCAAGACGAAGATGAAGTTTACGAACTTCAGTTTGGGCGCTATTTTGCCAAAGGAAAAGTGAAAGCGGGTTTACCGTTAGATGAAGAGTAAAAGCAAGATGAGGGGGATGAGGGAGCAGAGGAGCAGGGGAGCAGAGGAGCAGAGGAGCAGAGGAGCATGAAGTCACATAAGCAGGAACCTCTGACGCTGACCGGGGGAGCAGAGGAGCAGGGGAGCAGAGGAGCAAGTCTCGTCCCTTTCCCCCTTCCCCTTTCCCCCACTCCCCACTCCCCTACTTGGGTGCAAAAACTCATCCTCCTCGCCTGCGTAATCCTGCTAGTGGGTTGTCAAGCCAGAAATCCTGCCATAACGCAAACTCAGGTTAAGGTAGCGCGGGTTGTGAGTGGACAGGCCTTGGAAGTGGTGGGAATGGCTGAACAACCAAATTTAATTTCTCAAGTGCGGTTAATTGGTGTAGATGCGCCAGATTTACGTCAACGTCCTTGGGGGATGCAGTCCAAAGACTTTTTAGAACAGTTGATAGGTGATTTAGACAAACCAGTGATGCTGGAGTTTGATGTGGAAGCAAAGGATACAATAGGTAGGACTTTGGCTTATGTGTGGAAAGATGGCAAGTTATTGAATGAACAAATAGTTAAACAAGGTTATGCTTTGTTTGTTTTGCGATCGCCCAACCAGAAATACGATCAACTTCTAGAACGCGCCCAACAATGGGCGAGAATCATGGGAAAAGGCATTTGGAACCCAGATAAACCCATGCGTCAAACGCCTGCTGAGTTTCGTCGCCTGAATCGTTAGGGATTACAACTCCAGTTTCGCTCAAAGTCTGTGTGGTAAACCATCTTGAAAAACTAAAAGCTCTCCTGGTTGAATTTTTGTCCAAACTTCGTTATCTGTCAGAGGTGTAGTCGCAATCACAGCCACGCGATCGCTTGGTGTTGTCAACTCACTAAAATCTACAGTCATATCCTGATCAATCAAATGTGCAGCAGCAAAAGGTGCTTGACGCACTATGTAGCTGAGGTTAGTTGAGCAATGGGCAAAAAAATGTTCTCCGTCTGAGAGTAAGTAGTTGAAAACACCGATTGCAGCTAATTCTTGCGTAACCTTTTGCAGCACAGGGTAAAGTTTTTCTAAAGGGGGTTTACCTTCGGGAAAAGTTTGTCGTAGCGTTTCCAATATCACACAAAACGCTTTTTCACTGTCAGTATCACCCACAGCCTTATAAAAACCTTGGGTTTTTGGCTGAAAATCGGGCAAATTACCATTATGGGCAAATACCCAATATCTCCCCCATAATTCTCGGCGAAAAGGATGACAGTTTTCCAAGGCGATTTCACCTTGTGTAGCCTTGCGAATATGGGCGATTACATGGGTAGAGTGGATGGGATAACATCGCACCAAATCCGCTATAGGAGAATCAATAGAGGGTTTAGCGTCTAAAAATATACGACATCCCTTTCCTTCAAAGAAAGCAATCCCCCAACCATCGCTGTGATGATCTGTTTTTCCTCCCCGTGCGGAAAATCCTTCAAAGGAAAAACAGATATCAGTTGGCACATTGCAATTCATTCCGAGCAATTGGCACATAGTAGTATATAATGCTTTTGAATCAAAGGTTTTCACGTTAAAAAATCACGCTTGAGCATTTCTTGAGCATTATGGCCAACAGTGCAAAAACACCACAGGGTAAAGCGAAGAAGGGACAAGTAACCGTAAGGCTTGATAGTGGTAGTGTTAAGGCTTGCTTCCCTCGCACATACTTCGCAGATGGTAAGCAGTTAAAGCTTGCCACTGGGATTAATCCTGACAACTGGGAAGCTATGTCGGTAAAGTTGCAACGACGGCTACAGATTGAACTAGAAGACGGTAAATTATCCATAGATGGAGTATTTAACCAAGAAAGATATAGAGAGATTTTAGAAGACTACGGGTTGAGAGCAAAGCTCAGGGTAATCAAAGGCGGGAAAACATCAACTGACGAGATACCGCCTAAACCCCAGTTATCGCTTTTAGAGGTCTGGGATATGTACTGTGAGTACAGAAAACCAGGGTTGAGGGAGAGTACCTATGTACGGATATATCAACAGCAATTCAGGCATTATATCGAGTCAGCAATCGAAGCTACCAAGTCAGAAGATGCTTTAAAAATTAGGAATTGGCTGTTAGAAAATAGAAGCTTGGAGATGGTTAAAAAGGTATTATCTAACACCTCAAAAGCCTACCAATTAGCGATTAAAAATAAGCTATTAACTCATAACCCCTATGAAGGTCTAGCCGATGAGATAACAACTAAAGGTGCTAAAGGAAAAAAACAAAATGAAATAGAAGACGATAACGATATACTTGACCAATCAAAAGCTTATACATGGGATGAAGTACAAATAATACTTCAATACACAAAAGTTAAGTATCCACACTGGCACGATTTCCTTAAGTTTAAGTTTCTTACAGGTTGCAGAACTGGTGAGGCTATAGCACTTATGTGGTGCGATATTGAATGGGATAAAGAGAGAATTTTAATTAGACGAAACTATGACAAGGCGACTAAAAAATTCTATCCACTGAAAAATGACAAAAGCTATAAAGGTGAGCTAGTTCGTAAGTTCCCAATGCCTAAAGATGGTGAATTATGGACACTATTAAAATCAATTCCAGAAGGTCAAGATAACGAAGTAGTACTTAAAAGCAAGACAGGAAAAATAATTGATAAAGATGCTTTTAGTACCTTATGGCGTGGCGCTCACTGTCCTACACAAAGACGACATGGTATTATACCTGCTTTAACAAAACAAGGGAAAATAACCAAATACCTTTCACCTTATAACACCAGGCACACATTTATTACCCGTGCTGTTTTTGACTTAGGAATTGATGAAAAGATTGTAAGTAAATGGTGCGGTCATAACATCGATGTGAGCAACAAACATTATCAGGATGTAGGCGTGTTTGCTGAAAGAGTTAACCCAGAAGTGCCACAACAAACAGAGTTGGACATCCTGAAGGAACAGTTAAGGCAACAACAGAAACAAATGCAAAAGCAGCAAGAACTAATTCACAAGTTGTTAGCTGAAAGAGAGACTAAATAACCTACCTTATACCCTTCTAAAGAAATGACATACGAACTGACATATTTTATGTCATCTCAAATGACATTTTATTGCAAGCTATCACACTTAACTCTTTGAAGCCTAAAGCGTTATGAGGTTGTAGCGAATAGGTTTTATTGATGGATATAGGAAAAAGTAGCGTATTCCTAAGTGCTGTCACCACAAACGCTCAGCAAACCGCTACTGTTGACACATTGATATTGCAGCTTCTGAATTTTTGACTCATGCCTCAAAATCAAGATACTTCAGAATGCGACAATAGTTTTGGTGCGATCGCTTCAATCTGAAAATTTTAGTAAATCTACTAAGCTAAAAGATTATAGCGACGGATATCTGGTGGCGTTGCCATTAATCCCTCCAGTTTTGCTACTGTTGCTTGTGTATGGGGTGAAGCTAAATGATTATCCAACGCCTCCCCAGATGCCCACTCCTCTACAAAAGTAAAATCTGTAGGATCAGATTGATTTTGTAAAAGTTCATATTTAATAGCGCCTGCTTCTTCCCTAGTTGGTTCAATCAGCCCCAACAATACAGTCTTAAATTCTTCCACTTTATCGGGTAAGGCGGTAAGACGAGCCACAACACGAAGAGTTTGAGTAGTCATTAGTTATTGGTCATTAGTTATTGGTGAGTACAGACGCGATTAATCGCGTCTGTACAGTCCTGTAGGCAGGTCTCCCGCCGTAGGGAACTGGCGAACCCGTAAGGGTCATTAGTCATTAGTCCATAGTCAATAGTTCATAGTCAATAGTTAGTTGACAGTTGACAGTTGCCAATAGTTATTCTCCCTCATCTCCCGGTTGGTGAATCTCGACTCCGAGGTAGTTGAGCGTAGTCGAAACTCGATTACCGCGCAGTCGAACCACATCCCCAACCTACCTGCACCCACCATGTAGCGAAAGATGTACTCGATTAACTCAATGTAATTACGCGCGGCTTTAGGAGACGCAGCCCAAACTGTGACACCATGATCACGAATTAGTAATGCTGGTATTTGTGGCTGAGTTAGGGTGAAGCGTTTTTCAATTTCAGCAGCAATACGAGAAACTTCGAGGTGATTGGTAAAAATTTCGATAATACAATTGGGATTTTCCTGCCAAACTCCCAAACCTTTCAGCATTTCTAACGGTGGTAAGGACAAAATATTTCCTTCAACAAAGCGAGAAACTAAATTGTTCTCAATTGAATGTATATGATAACAAGCTTGTGAGTCTGGAAAGAGACGGTAAATTAATTGATGAATCGCTGTTTCGGCTGACGGTTGCAAATTAGGGGTTGGCGTTTCTACTTTGCCATCCAGATGAATGCGAACAAAATCATCCAATGATAATTCACCTTTAGATTTACCACTGGCTGTAATCCAAAAGCTACCATCAGTTAACTTGGCTGAGAGATTACCAGCAGTTCCTACCATCCATTTTTGTTGGTAAAAATAGCGAGCATCTGTCAACAATCGCCCGCGAATATCATCTATGATAGTTAACTCCATGATTGGGCTAGATAATCGCGTATTTCTAGAAAGTCATTCCAGGGAATATAGGATCTTTGCTGCGTTAATCTTTTTGCATACATTTCTGGCAACAGTTGTGCAGAAAGTTCTGGTGCAAACTTTTTGAGAACTGCAACAAAGGTTTCTTCAACTGTAATAGTTCCGTCAAAGTCACAGAAAACTATCCGCTTCATACTAATTCGTAATTCGTAATTTATTAATTTACCAATCAGCACGGGCTGAACGCCCCGCTACTGTGCTTAAGGTACTGTTGGCTCGGAAATGCTAAGAGGATTTTGAGCTTTTTCTTTCTGCACAATTGATGCAGCTATCTCTGTAGTATCTGTTACCTCCATTTCATGACTTGCGTTAGAAGGACGCAAAGCAGTCAAAGCTGTTTTAATAATCACAGCAGTGGGTACAGCCACAATTACACCTAAAAGTCCGCCAATTCTTGCGCCTGTCAATACTGAGATGAGTATCCAAACTGGATTTAAACCAGTAAAATTGCCTAGAATGCGGGGAGCAATCAAATTTTCGAGAATTTGCTGTACAATC
>DATNQO010000194.1:0-44779 GCA_036704005.1 Leptolyngbyaceae cyanobacterium
GGGAGCAGGGAGCAGGGGGGATGTAGTAACGGATCTTGTACTCCGACCAATTGAGAACGCCCTAGAAGGGCGGGGCTTGATACCCATGTTCCGCTCCGCTTCACGGCTTCGGGACAGGGATTGCTCCCCCTGCTCCCTGCCCCCTGCCCCTCCGCCTCTTCGGTCACTGGTGCAGTACGCAGACAACCCAACCTTGATTTTCAATCAGCTAATGCAGCAGGGCTTGAGGGTAAAAAAGATTCGGAGGTATTACTGATAGCTGCACAAGAAAGCAGAGTTCTTGTTACTCACGATAGAAAAACAATGCCCACGGAGTTTGCTAATTTCATCATGACACAAACAAGTTCGGGGGTTTTGATTCTGACTCAAAATATTCCTATCAATGATGCAATTGAAGCACTGATTCTTGTTTGGGAAGCATCTACAGCCGAGGAATGGATTAATCAAATTATGTCTGTACCGTTTTGACGATCGCCGCATTTAATCAAGACAAGGAGGGGTGATCGCATCATCTTCTCAAGGTAAATACTTTTGTACTACAATCCAACCAGTGAGTGATACCCAAGCAAAACCCGCAAACAATACCATATTTATGGTTATATGTAAAGCTCTCGCCCAAGGTTTTCCGGCACTAATTTGCGTGGCGCTGAAAGCAGATAATAGAACCAAGACGACTACAATAATTCCCGCCCACAAGTGCGAGGAATGACCTAAAGAACCAAAATGCCCCAAAGTGCCAATAATTCCAATCGCCAGCAGCAGCAGGACTAAACTGACCATGCTGATACCCATGATTAAGTGTAGGGTGATCAGTTGCGATCGCTCAAAACCAGAAATAGACAGCGAACTTCTCATTCGCCACATTAAAAAGCCGGTGACTGCTAGCAGCAAATAAGCCATGAGCGATAATCCCATCGACCATGCAGCAATTTTCCACAGCCAAAGAAATGAAGGTAGGTGCATAAATATTTATTGTAGTGGGGATTGGGGATTGGGGAGATGAGAAGACAGCCTTTACCCTTTACCCCTTCCCCTTTATTCATATCTTGCACCTTCTCAATAAGCAGGTGGTGGGCAATGCCCACCCTACGAAATAATAAGCTTTTAGGACTGTTATTTTGTCAATAAGAGAGTGGTGCAAGATTTGAATTTACCCTTTACCCCTTCCCCTTTCCCCTTTACCCGTTTCCCCCTTCCCCTTCCCCCTTCCCCCACTCCCTTTTTACCTAAATGTTGTGATAATTGATAACGGGGGTGATTATGTAGAATAGGAGGCGGCTTTGGCAAAAGTACGTGTAGGTGTAGTTGGTACAGGGTATGCGGCGAAATTAAGGGTAGAAGCTTTTTTACAGAATGAGCGATCGCATTTAGTCGCCATAGCTGGTAATACACCAGAAAGAACTCAGGCTTTTGCTCAAGATTACCAAACTGAGGCGATAACTGGTTGGCAACAGTTAGTAGAGCGCGAAGATATAGATTTGGTCGTCATTTGTACAATTAATCGGGATCATGGTGCGATCGCTCGTGCTGCACTCACTGCTGGTAAACACGTCATTGTAGAATATCCCCTATCTGTGGATGTCAACGAAGCAGAAGAATTAATTGCCCTAGCCAAAACAAAACAAAAATTACTCCACGTCGAACACATCGAACTTTTAGGTGGCTTACATCAAGCCTTAAAGCAAAACCTAGATAAAGTAGGTGATCTGTTTTATGTCCGCTACAGCACCATTAACCCCCAGAACCCTGCACCCCGCAAGTGGACTTACAATCATGAAATGTTCGGCTTTCCTTTAATTGGTGCGCTTTCCCGCCTCCATCGGTTGACAGATTTGTTTGGTGAGGTTTTCACTGTTAACTGTCATCAGAGGTATTGGGAAATAGAACATGATTATTACCAGACCTGTTTTTGCATGACTCAACTGTGCTTTACTAGTGGATTATTAGCCCAAGTAATCTACGGCAAAGGTGAAAGTTTGTGGCAGCCAGAACGGAAGTTTGAAGTTCATGGTAACAACGGCGGTTTAATCTTTGATGGAGATACAGGGTTGTTTATTCAATCAGGGGAAAGCACACCTATAGAGGTAGGTACTCGTCGGGGTTTATTTGCTAAAGACACAAGTATGGTGTTAGATCATCTTTTGGATGGCACTCCTTTGTATGTCACCCCAGAGAAAAGCTTATACACTCTCAAAGTGGCTGATGCTGCTCAAAGAGCTGCACAGGCAGGGATAACAATATTTTTGACGGATACGCTAAATTAAATTTCATGAAAACAGAGTTAATCGTTATCTTATCTCAACGAGAAATAGAAAAAATGCGGCAGGCGGGACGCTTGGCGGCGAAACTCCTGCAACACCTGGAACCAATGGTTAAGCCAGGCGTGAGTACCTTGGAACTCAATGACGAGGCTGAACGCTGGACACAGGCGCAAGGAGCTAAAAGCGCTCCTTTAGGGTATAAAGGGTTTCCTAAGTCGATTTGTACCAGTGTGAATGAAGTCATCTGTCATGGTATTCCCAATGCCAAGCAGATTCTCAAAGAAGGTGACATTATTAACATTGATGTCACCCCTATTGTTGACGGCTACCACGGCGACACATCCAAAACTTTTATTGTGGGCGATGCTCCCCCCAAAGTGAAGAAGTTGGTGGAAGTAACGCAAGAATGTCTAAATTTAGGTATTGCGGAAGTCAAGCCGGGGGCGAAGATTGGCGATATTGGGGCGGCAATTCAAGAGTATGCTGAGGCTCAGGGTTTCTCTGTGGTGCGCGACTTTGTAGGACATGGAATCAGCAATATTTTCCACACTGCACCAGACATTCCTCATTACGGCACAAGAGGGAAAGGTAAGCGCCTGCGTCCGGGAATGGTGTTTACTATTGAGCCGATGATTAATGAAGGGACTTATGAAGTGGAAATGCTGGGTGATGGATGGACGGCTGTAACACGCGATCGCCAGCTATCGGCTCAGTTTGAACATACCATAGTAGTTACAGATGATGGCGTAGAAATCCTCACCCTACCTGACGGTGAGTAAATAGCTATATCCCAGCGAATTAACGCTCTAATAAGTTAGGAATACCTTCGCAACCACCGGGAATTGTGGCTCTGGTTTTCTCTCCACCCCAAGCACAGCAGTAATAACGGTTAGCCTCAGACATCCGTTGTACGTCGCTGAAATTCGCATTTTCGACCACAGCGCCAGTGTGTTCACCTGTCCGATAGTCTGGTGGTTCGGTGCGGCTGCGGGGTGAGGCTTTTTCGACTGAGCCGTAAAATAGACGCACTCCATTAAAGTCAGCACCACTGAGGTCGGCATTATAGAGGATAGTACGGGAAAAGTTGGCTTTGACTAAATCACAACCGCTAAGATTCGCACGGACAAGATTAGCTTCGGTGAGATCAGTCCAACGCAAATCTGTATGAGAAAGGTCAGCCCCGGCTAACATCACCCCTAAATCAATGACGCGCACGCCTTCAGTACGGTCTTCGGCGTAGCCACCCACACCGTTAAGAATCGCTCTACCCAAATGGCGATCGCGTTTTAGGGGTGTGAGTAACTTAGAACGGGAGAGAAAACGCAGGATTTTGGCTTTACCACTCCCATCCACACTACTAAAAATTGCCGCCGTCCGTCCTTCAGCGATCGCTCTTTCTTGCGGCCAGTCCTCTAGTAATCCCTGTTCATCTAGCACCAAGTCAGAAACGCCTTGGAAATAAGAATCGATGGTTTGTTGTTGGGTAATAATATTTTGTTGAACAGTCAATAAGTTTTGTTGAATTGTCAAGTCCTTGGAAATAATGTATTGTCGCCACGCCACATAAACCGCAATAATAGCGATCGCAATTTGCCCCAAAGCGCCAAACCACTCCGCCAGAGTCCCCGATGCTTCCCAGTTTACCTTGCGCCCCCAGTCTAGCAGGCGATCGCCCAGCCCACTAAACTTGACAAAACCGCTCAACGCTACTACTAGCCCTAAAAAAGCGATAAACAAAGTTTTATCCTGGGATGTAAACCACTCATTAATCACGTATAACAGCCAAGGCACAAGTATCAATAAAGACAGCATCAACGTCATCACCGTACCCACAAGACCAATAATCCAGCTATTGAGGGCAATACCGATGATAGTGATAGCCATTCCTATCACAGTAATCAACAATGCCCTTGGTTTGACTATGACTGGAGGTTTAGAGCGTGACTCAAAGCTAGAACGGGCTTGTTGCAACTCGGCTGTATATTGCGGTGACTGCAAAGAAGAAATAGCAGATAGGGCTTTTTGTGCTGCTAGTGCTTCAGAAGTTAATTGATTTTCACCTGTAGCACCGTCAAAGTCATCTGGTTGCAAGTCGTGTTCAGGTGTAGATTCTGGGGTTGGTAGATTTGGAGAATTAGGTTCAATCGTCATTTTTCTATTTTGCCCCAGTAGGTTTAATTTCACAAAGGATGTGGTTCGGCTACGCGGTAGTTGAGATTCACCAACCGGGGGATAAGGGGGATGCTTTCAAGGGCAGGTTTTTTAAACGATAGTGCTATCCTTCCCTACCCTCAGCGCAAGCGGGGTAGTGAAGGATAGCACGGCGATGTAGCGGATGCGGAATCGCCAAACATGATATGATATGGCTGCGAGGCACAAACTGTAATATACCCGCTTGCCGTAGAGGACGACCACCCGTGGCATAAACGCTACTGGGCAACTAGTCGGCAACAGTCTACCCTCAATCGATACAGTTAACGGCAGTATCCTGATACCAGAATCAGCGTCTAGTGGTAGGTTTTGTCCCCTTAGATATTTCTGGCTAAAATCCCATAGTTTAGCCACGGCGTTAGAAACTAGCGTCGTCAGACGTGGATGGTAAAACCTCTACCCAGTAGAGCCGTCAGGACTCCAAAGGGAAGTTTACCGTCAGAAGCGTCAAAAGCGCAATGTCAACTGTCAACTGTCAACTGTCAACTGTCAACTGATTAAGTCCCCAACTCTAACAACCCAGGCGGGGGAGTAATTTCAATGCGGCGAGTTTGTAAGTCTACTACAGGTGCGATCGCTTTGACAAAGGGTATCAATACAGTCTGGGGTTTTTTGTCGCTAGCATCTGGCTGATGCAAACTTACTTCTAGTAAATCGTTACCAGCTGGGATGACATCAACTACTATGCCTACAAAATCGCCGGAGGTCTGTAAGAATACTTCCATGCCAATCAAATCGATGACATGATATTCATCTTCGCCTAATTCGGGGCGATCGCTTGCTGGCACATACAACAGACAACCGCGCAATTCTTCTGCTTGGTTGCGATTTTCCACACCAGCTAATTCCAAAACATACAGGTTTTTCCCTTCTATATAACGACCGTGTAACAACTCTATAGGTTGGGGTTCAGTCTGCCCCGGACGCAATATCCACCGAGTTCCCGGCACTTCAAAGCGTTCGGGAAAGTCGGAGTCAGGATAGACTCGGACTTCCCCAGATAAGCCTTGTGCGGCGACGATTTTGCCAATTTGTAGCCATTCGTCGGGACTGGGGACTGGTGGTTCGACTGCGCTCACCAACCGGGACTGGGGACTGGGATTTTTTGGGTTTGTTTCTCCTCTGCGCCCCTGCGCCCCTGCGCCCCTGCTTTCCGTTCCCCTCTTGGGAGGGGCTAGGGGTGGGTTGCTCCCCCTGCGCCTCTGCGCCTCTGCTTTCTTTACGCTTCATCTCTTAGGCACTAACAGCTGTAGGCTGGTAAACTTGGGCGACGGCTTTGGCTAGACGCTGCATAGCCAGGGCAATTTCTTCATCGCTACCAGTTAGACTGATGCGTAGACATTGGTGTTTGTGCTGCCAGTCTTCTTTCAAACCTGGGAAGAAGGTACTACCAGGGACAACAATGACACCTACTTTCTTGAGTTGTTGGTAGAATTCCCAGTCAGTCATGGGGAGATCCTTTAACCACAACCAAGCAAATATTGCCCCTTCACCGCGATGGAGGAACCAAGGTAAATCCTTGGGCATAGCAGTATCTAATGTATTTTCGAGAACAGTGAATTTCTTTTGATAGAAGGGACGAATAACTTGTTCGGCTATTTTTACGAGGCTACCGGAGTTAATAGCACGAGCTGCGATCGCCTGTCCATAGCGTGAGGGATGAATGCACAAATTTGTCTGGAAGCACTCTAAAACTTGAATTAACTTCTCATCGCCGATAGCAACGCCGATGCGTTCTCCTGGTAGTCCTGCTTTCGATAAACTCATGCAGTGAATGATATTGTCACCAAACACTGGCTGCATCTCTGTAAAGTTGAGGGCTGGGAAAGGAGGAGCATAGGCAGAATCAATCAATACAGGTACATTGTAAGGTGCAGCCAAGGCAGCAATTTTTCTCACTTCCTCTTCTGTTAAAACGTTACCTGTAGGGTTGCAGGGACGCGAGAAGATAATACAGCCTGTGTTTTCATTGACTGACAGTTGACTAAAATCAGGGCGATATTTGAACTTGTGGTTAGCAGCATCAATATCCAGAGTAGGCTTGTAAGCGAGTAAAGCTTCTGGGAACAAGCACACACCACCATAACCAGTGTAGTCAGGACTCAAAGGTAAAACTATCTGCTTGAGTTCGCCATTGCTAGCGTAGCCCCCAAAAGCGTTAGCGGCGTAGAAATAGAGAGTTTGACTACCGGGAGTAATTAAAATGTTGCGCTCAGTCAAGTTTAAACCGTAGCGCTGATTAAAATCTTTGGCGATCGCCGTAATTAAAGGCCCATAACCCTGGCTAGAACCATAACGACAAACCACTTCCCCATATTCAGAACTAGCCAAAAGTTCTGCTGTCGCATCCCGCCATAGCTGCTCTACCTCTGGTAATATCAACGGGTTGCCTGCACTTAAATTAATTAAATCCTGCCCTCCACCAGACTGTAACGTTTCGATAATGTCCTTCATAATCGCTCGTACACCAGTCAGGTTGGACATTTGATCGCCAATTTTAGTTAGGGCAGGGTTCATAAGTTTTAACACTAAAGATAATCAAGTTGACAAAGATTATGCGCCTAATGCGCCAGACAGTTAACATTTTCCAGACTTGTCGCCTGTAACTAATGTACCAATCTTAGAAAAAAATGCAATTCAGGAGACAGTTATTCAGTTGACAGTTGACAGTTGACAGTTGACAGTTGACAGTTGACAGTTGACAGTTGACAGTTGACAGTTGACAGTTGACAGTTATTTTCACTGCCCCCTGCTCTCTATTCCACTCCTGGGAGGGGCTAGGGGTGGGTTTCTCCCCCATCTCCCCCCATCTCCCCCCACTCCACCATCTCCCCCCACTCCCCACTCCCCACTCCCCACCTATTCCAGGTACGATTGCAGCACAGATGTTTTTTGAATTTCCAAGGAGGGCTAGGGCGTGGAAGTGAAAGCAGCAGTAGCTTACGGCGCGGGTAAGCCGTTGACCATTGAAACTGTTCAACTTGAAGGGCCGAAAGCTGGAGAAGTATTGGTTGAGATTAAAGCGAGTGGAGTTTGCCATACCGATGCTTACACTCTTTCAGGAGCCGATCCCGAAGGTTTATTTCCCGCCATTTTAGGCCATGAAGGGGCGGGTGTGGTGGTAGAGGTGGGTGCTGGTGTCACCAGTGTCAAGCCAGGGGATCATGTAATTCCTCTGTACACCCCAGAATGCAGACAATGTGAATATTGTCTAAGTTTTAAAACCAACCTCTGTCAAGCAATTCGCGCTACCCAAGGACGCGGTGTTATGCCCGATGGTAGTAGCCGCTTTAGTATCGATGGGCAGATGATTCATCATTACATGGGGACATCTACATTTTCTAACTACACAGTATTACCAGAAATTGCTGTAGCTAAAATTCGTGAAGATGCACCCTTTGATAAAGTCTGTTACATCGGCTGTGGTGTCACTACAGGTATCGGTGCAGTCATCAATACAGCCAAGGTAGAACCAGGAGCAAATGTCATAGTTTTTGGCTTGGGCGGTATTGGTTTAAACGTCATCCAAGGGGCGCGGATGGTGGGAGCTAATATGATTGTTGGGGTGGATATTAACCCTAGTAAACGTGATTTGGCTGAAAAATTTGGTATGACACATTTTGTTAACCCCAATGAAGTTGAAGGTGATTTAGTCGCTTATTTAGTGGAGTTAACCAAAGGCGGTGCTGATTATTCCTTTGAGTGTATTGGCAACGTTAAAGTCATGCGTCAAGCCCTAGAATGCTGTCATAAAGGTTGGGGTGTGAGTGTAATTATTGGTGTTGCTGGTGCAGGACAAGAAATTAGCACTCGTCCCTTTCAATTAGTGACTGGGCGCGTGTGGAAAGGTTCAGCATTTGGTGGTGCTAAAGGGCGTACAGATGTGCCGAAAATTGTTGATTGGTATATGGATGGGAAGATAAATATTGATGATTTAATTACTCATATAATGCCAATTGAAAAGATTAATGATGCTTTAGAGTTAATGCACAAGGGTGAATCGATTCGTAGTGTAGTAACTTTTTAGATAGGCTTGTAGTAAGGACTTTAGTGCTTTTAGATTAAGGACTAAAGTCCTTACTACAAACAATTATTTATCAGATTCCTTCTCAACTTTACGCATCACCCGTTTCACAGCATCCGGCCATTCTACTTGTTGCTTTCCTTCTTTTGCTGCTTTTTCTTTTGATTTTTCCGCTTCTTGTTTTTCCTTCTCACTCAGCCGCTCCCACACTTCTTTAGGTAGATAACGTTTAGTTACTTTACCATCACGGGCGCGTGTTTCTCCTTCTTCAGTTTGCCAATCTTGCTCAGACCATTTTTCTAAAGACTTGGCTGATTCATCTTTTTCTGAGTCTTTATAACCACCACCTTGTTTTTCATATTCTCGCACTAACATCTGACTTTTACGCGCAGACCATTGTCCGGGTTTACCGCCTTTATCTGATTCTTTGATTTCTTCTTTGATTTCTTCACGTAATTCAGGATCAGTGTATTTTTCTTCCGGTTTTTTCTTAGTCATCTTCTACTTGGCCTCTAATTATTGTAGGTGATTTATAATCAACACTTTTTCCAAGGTAGAGGCTTTGATTAATACTTCCTTCTGTCAATTGGCAGAATTTCCTTAATATATAGGATTGATATTTAATTTTGAAAAACAAGTAGTTTTGGCGCTGCACTGTCCACCCTATATTTAAGGAAATCTAGTTTTTTAGGAAATTGCAAAATCTGTCAGCTTTCTGCGTTCAAGTGATTTGAATGCTAACACAATATGCTCTTTAGGAATGCCTTCAGCAACTAGCTCATCGGCAATTCCTTCTTCTGTACCATCATGTTGTATCCAAAGCTTATTATTAATTATATCAATGTGTAATAATGTGCCGTAGATGCGATAACCATTCTGCCAACCAGCTTCTACTAATAAATAGTGATTATGTTCCCTATCAAACACAAGTTCAACATCAACTTGGTCGTCATTGTTGATAAAATCGGCATATTCTTTTAACTTTTCTTCAACAATATTATGATAATTCGTTGTTATTGAATCCATGTGACAACTTTTTACTTAATTAAGGTAATAATAGCTAAAAGATGTAATCTTCATTCAATAGAGTTCATCGGCTTTTTGTTCAACCACTATTTTTCGCCTATCCTCACAAATCAAGACTTAACCTTTACACTTTTTAAAAAAGCTTAACATTATGTCAACTTTGGAAGAAATATTAAATCAATACTGTAAACAAGATAATTCTGGACTGCTTCTCCTAAGTATGCCAACTGGTTTTGGTAAAACATACAGTGTTATAAACTTTATAAATTCTAATTATAAGGAATTTGCCAAACAAAAGAGAAAAATTTTATTTATTACCAATCTCAAGAAAAACCTACCTATTGACGAACTCAAAAAACGTTTCATCGATAATGGAAATGAAGAAGATTTTGAAAAGTATGTTCTTTTTATTGACTCTAATGCTGATACTGTTATTAACAATATATTAAATATAGATGACCAAATCCCTGATAAGTTTAAAAAAGAAACATATTTACAGCTTAAAAAAGATATAGAACTACTTCAAAACCATGAAATTACTAGCACTTTTAAGGAAAGAATTAAAATAGATATTCGTAAAAATCTTGAACCAGCATTCCGAGATTTGATAAAAAAAACATTGGCGGAAGAGTTTTCAACAAAAAAAGCACGTTTATCGGCTATAAAAACTAATCAAAATTATCAATGGATTAGAAAACTTTATCCCGCAGTTTTCACAGATGAGAAAACTATTTTATTTCTTAGTATAGATAAGTTCGTTGCTCAAAATACAACACTTATAGAATCGTCATATTACTTTTTTGAGCGACTAATTAATAATCCAGTGATTTTTATTGATGAGTTTGATACTACCAAAGACGCTGTACTCAAAAATATTATTGAGTCGGGATTACGGCATCGAGTAGATATTATTGATTTATTTTTGAATATTCATAATCATCTGATGCAAACGGAATGTCCTGAATTACTTATTCAAGAATCAAACTGGCGAAAGAAAAACTCTTCAGGCAAAGATTGGCCATCCCTACGAGAGCAGATTGAATCATTGCGGGACAAGGCTAATTATATATTCAAAAAATATGAACTACAGCATATTTGTAAATCTCATAAAGACTTTTCAACGAAGGAGAGAAACTTTCTCTTTTATGATTACAAATTTCATAATGTGCTAAATCGTCATCAACGTGTGGAGATTATAGGAGATATCAATAGCCGTACAAATTGGATTAAAGCTGTTGATATTAAACAGGAAAAGACAGGCATTGACATACAGGAAATGCTGAGGGAAATTACGGGTTATTTATCTTATTTTCAGAACAGGGTTAAGTTTTTTGCAAATAACTATCGACATTTAAAAGAAGAAGATAAAGGGGGTCAAGAAAATTTTCCACTTAAATTAGCTATTCAGACAGTTCTGAATAATTTTCACCTTAAGGATGTCGATTTTTTAACTAATAAAATTCTTGAAGATGATTTACCTTATGGCTTGCAACCTTATCAAGGTACAATCCAAAGCCAGAATTTTTATGATACAGGCTTTCGTTACTATGATATCGTCGATAGCGATGAGCATGATACATTATCAAAAATATATATGTTCAACTTCAGCCGTACACCCGAATCCTTTTTGGCTGGAGTTTGTTCAAAGGCTCTGGTAGTGGGGATTTCAGCCACCGCAGGGCTTCCTACAAATATTGGTAATTATGATCTTGATTATCTAAAATCCCGTTTGGGAGATTCATTTATACATCTTAAAGATGATGCTATTGTTAAACTGAAAAACGAATATAATGAAACAACTCAGGGATACAATCAAGTCTCTATAAAAACTAAATTTGTTGGGACAAATTCACAGGAAGAAGCAATCAAACAGCTTGAAGAGCTTTTGAATGATCGAGAAGCAGCCCAAGCTTTATGGAATGAGCTTTGCCATAAAATTACGGATGATGATGAGAAAAGTATTGAGTTTTCATCTTGCCGTTATGTAAGAGCTTTAACAGCATGGAAATATTTTCTAGATAATCCTGATTGTCATGCGTTCCTTTGCTTCTTCAATAAACTACCAAAGCCCTCCGATCCAAAATTCGACCTGCATATATTGCATAAGTATGCAGAAATGTTATTAGATGATAATAAAGGTAATATTGATGATTCCGTAGCTGATACATTCTTTGTACTTAGTGGAAATAGCTTTGAGGAAAATAAGGAAAAACTTCTAAATGACCTAAAAAATAATAAACGCCGATTTATTATTTCTGCATACCAAACGATTGGAGTTGGACAGAATTTACAATTTCCTATTCCTTCTGGTATGGAACCAATACATATTAATAACTTCACCAAGCATTCAAGTATGGATATTAATGGGATATATTTAGATAACCCAACGAATATTATTGTTAATATATTTAGCAACAATATAGATGATGATGAGTTTATAAAATATATTTTTCAATTGGAATTTATTCGGGAAAATGGAGGCTTTTCCCTAAACCAGTTTAAGAGTAAGTTGGATGAAGCTTTTCAGAGATATATAGGAAGATATAGACCAAGACGAAAAGCTAATAAATTTATCAACGCATACCATACAAAGGCTTACTCACTCTACTTAAATAAAATCATTATTCAAGCAATAGGGCGAATATGTCGTACCAATATGAAGGCTCCAACAATTCATATTCTGGCTGACGCTTCTATCCGAAAACATTTAACAGGGTTTTCTCTACCAAAAGATGTAATTCCTATTCGTGAATATGCTGCTCTCTTTGAATCAGCAGGTGAATCTAACCAATCAGATGATTTAATAGAATCGCAAAATCGTGCATCCCATAAAAGTAATGAAACTGCTGCTTACATACGTCGTCAACTGAGTACGCCTTGGACGAATCAGAGTGTTAAAAAGTGGCAAGAATTAAGAGAACAGGTTCTTCAGCAACCTGCGATCGCAAAAGATTCAGAGTGCAATCTAAACTGGAATAATATTTACCTGCATTTGCTAAAACCTGCTGATTCATATCATTTTTCTCATGAAAATGACTATAATGAAATCGAAATTTTCTTTACTGATGACTATGGGAAAAGAGAAGTTCAAGAAGTAAGTGAAAGAACTGCTCGTCTATCAGAGTTGATGAAAATCGACAAGTTTTATAAATTGTTTACTGATTCTGGCTGGGCAACAACATTTCCTAAATCTCAACTGATGTTAACTCCTCCCATGTTCAACAATATCTATAAAGGAGCATTAGGTGAAGTATGTGGAAAATATATTTTTGAAAACCTCTTAAAGATTCCTTTACTAGAATTGAATGTGGATGAATTTGAGCGCTTTGACTTTAAAACAGAGCAAAATATTTATATAGACTTCAAGTTATGGAATGATCGGGTTGCAGTAAAAGCTGATGAAATAATTGAGAAAATCCGTGAGAAAATGGCGATTATTGGAGCAGAAAGGGTTTTTGTGATCAACATTCTCGGTAGTTCCCATACTCCCTTTCGTCCGATTTCATCATTTGATGGACAAATTGTAGAGGTTCCCTATCTGTGTAAAAATGATAAAATCGATGATTCGGCACTTAATTTTATTGTTGAAAAATTTATAACATGAGCATTCTGACAAATCGACTGAAGATAAATTTTCATATTGATGCTATAGAACGAGACTTTACTTTTATCCGCTTAGAGCGAGACAATAATGGCAAGTGGTGGGGGGCTGAAGAACTAGATCGTATTATAGGCGAAGATTATAAAGCCATGTCCGTTGGATATGCCCAATACGCCTATGCTATGTTTGATAAAAAATCAAACGATACTTACGCATTACGTCAAAAACTGGGAACAGATCCTAAATTTGCGACTGTATCTGCAATTGAGGTAAAACCCCAGGCTTTTTATACTGGCGATGATGAATGTATATGTGAGGTAACACTTGCCCGCTTATTAATAAATTCTCTGGGTTCATCACGATCTAGATTTAAACAGCTACATTTTTCAAATCTGACTGGAGCATTACTTAAAGTCCCTTCATTGAGAAATAGGCTTGATGATACGATTGGCGTTGCTGAAATAACTCTTAGCCGTGATGAAAGGCAAAAAAATGAATTTTTATTGGATGTTAGTGTTACCTCTTATCGAAAAAAGGTTTCCATATTAAAAGAATACAAAGGCACACCAGAATTAAAAAAAATTCTTAAAAGACCTGAATATGTGTTCCATAGTGGTACAGGAACTCTGAGAAGATGGCTTCCATCTGACGGTGAAAATACAGACCCTACACAGTCTTACATACAATGCGGTCAACCAGGTAAAAAGATTCATACTAATTTCCTAGAATTTGGTAGTATAAAGGATTTTGAGAAGAGCCGAGCAGGTATTTTGTATCAAGTTTTCAATAGCATTCAAGAATATCTATCTGAATACATGAGCGTTAGTTTTTCTACTATTGAAATTGACGATAGCGTTGAACTCAAAAACACTATACTTACAACTCCAAAACAACTTCACTCAAAACTTGATAATCAGGCAATACATATAGTTGATAGAGTTAATGATGAAGATTCTGATAATTTAATAAATACGCTGAAGACTTTTCTTCTTCCTTATATTACTGATGTAAATCTGATTACTGTTGGTAAACGTGATAAACAAGGCGCTCTAAATTTTAGAATTATACATGACGCTGAATTTTATGAAAAAACGGGGCAAAAAGACGAATATCTGCCTTCAACAGATAAATTTCAGCGACAACATTTGACAATTGAATCAACTAAAATTGTCTCTAAACCTATTGTAAAAACAATTATAAAGGAACATCTGATAAAGCGTGATATTAGCTCTGGAAGATTGAGTTTGTTTGATTGGAGTAAACTTCAACTGCAAGGAATTTGGACTTTTGCTGCTTGGGATGAGGATAAAAATCATGTAATTTTTATGGAAATTCAACCAGATGGTAATTTTAAATTTTACGAAATAGATGGTGAAGATTTATTGTTTAACTGGCAAAAGTTTGAAAAATATAGAAAGTATATGACAGAGAGTAGCTCTGGAGATAAAATAAAGACCTTGGAAGGTCTTGTTGTCTCTGATGCTGGAGATATAAATCAGATATTCCTAACCGATGAAAGAAGCATTCCTGACCTTTCTAAGATAGAAGCTATTCTGAGGGAAGTTGAAACTGAGCTTCCTGAAAACAAACGCAGTGGAAATGCACTGGCTGATATAGTAGAAGAATTTTTGCAAGAACCATCTGAACTTAATATTGAAAAATTTCAATCATTATCATTGGAACTGAGGCAAATTGGTGGTCAAATTATATCGAAAGGAGATTTTAAGTCTTTAATAGCACAATATTTAGGAACAAAAAGGAAGAACGGAGACAAGTTCATTGATGTTAGTAGTACAAATGAGGCTATTCGTTTTAGAGATTATCTTCTTGAAAAACATCAAATTCGCTTGAAGTTACCCCAAGATAACCAAAGCAAAGAAGATTTATTTGACGCTTCTCTCAATATAAAATATTTCGGTGAAACCGAAAAAGAAGCTTATTACTTTGTTGGCGACCGAAGAGAAAATGTAAAATGGCATTTCAAAGATGCTTGCCTTATCCGTAAAATTGTTGCGGTGGATGAATATAAATTAATATTTAGACAACTTCTTTTAACTATGGATGTTGATTTTGTCCGCACTGGACAAAGTACCGTAATTCCTTTTCCTTTTAAATATATTAGAGAGTATAAGAAATTTAGTGATGCTAAGTGATGAAATGAATTGATATTAATAATAAGATTCAAAAAATGGCTAACATCAAACTCATCTGTGAATATAAAAGCTTTGAGGGAAAACTTGGCTTTTATTCTCATGCTTCTTCTACTTGTAACGGTGAAATGCGCTTTGCTGTATATCAACCACCGCAAGCAGAGGAAAAACCTGTACCAGTGCTTTATTTCCTCTCTGGTTTGGCTTGTACGGAAGAGAATTTTATGGTGAAAGCTGGGGCGCAGCGTTATGCGGCTGAGTACGGTTTAATGTTGGTTGCGCCAGATACTAGCCCGCGCAATACTGGTATTCTAGGGGAAGATGATGAGTGGGATTTTGGGACGGGTGCGGGTTTTTATGTGGATGCGACGGCGGAACCTTGGCGATCGCACTACCAAATGTATAGTTATATTGTGCAAGAATTGCCTGCGTTGATAACCGCTAATTTTCCTATACAACCAGACAAACAAGGTATTTTTGGTCACTCAATGGGTGGACATGGGGCGCTGGTATGTGCTATGCGAAACCCCAATCTTTTTAAATCTGTTTCGGCTTTTGCACCTATTGTTGCACCTATACGTTGTCCTTGGGGGCAGAAAGCTTTTAGTCGTTATTTAGGCAATAATCAAGATTGGCGTGATTATGATGCTAGTGAATTAGTGCAGAAGTTGGGTTATCACAGTCAAATTCTCATTGACCAAGGTACAGATGATAAGTTTTTGGCTGAACAATTGTTAACAGATATATTTGCCCAAGCCTGTACAGCAGTTAACCAGCCGCTTAACTTACGTTATCAAACAGGCTACGACCACAGCTATTATTTTATTGCCAGTTTTATCGCAGACCATATTCGCCATCATGCGATCGCACTTGCTGCTAATTCGTAATATCATCTCGTGGGAATTAGTAATGGGTAATGCTAGAAAACAATTACCCATTACCCATTACCCATTACCTATTACCTCAATCCAAAATCAGACTATGCAATGACATAAATTTGATTAGCAGTGAGTGCGGCTTGGTTGGATAGTTGCGCTACTTTAACTTGTCCTGCACCACCTAAACCATCGGCATCAAAGAATAGATTACCCGTAAATTGGTCATAAATAAAGCGATCGCTTGCCGCCGTAGCCTCAGTTCCTAGCCGGAATGCACTAGAGTCAAGCTTACCCACACCTTGATTAAGAGCAAATTCAGCCTGAGAAATAACAATTTTGTCATCAGTGATTATAAAATCATTGATAGTATCAAAATTACCAACCACAGGCAAACTCACGGAAAACCTATCTTTGCCAGCACCGCCAATTAATAAATCTCGACCCTTACCGCCTACAAGTACGTCATCACCTAGACCACCATCAAGCTTATCGTTGCCATCTCCACCAAATAAGCTATCATTACCATCGCCACCAGAGACGTTATCAGACCCTACACCGCCATTGAAAGTATCATCACCTCCACCCAAATCAACAACAGAGTTAGCATAGCTACCCTGTAAAGTGATCACATCGTTACCATCTTGGGCTGTATTGCTGACAGGTTCATCACCCTTTAAATTAATAAAGAAGCGGGAATTATTCATCGTCACGGTAATCGAGTCGTTACCCACACCACCTGTAATTCTGCCATCTGAACGGGGTGCATCGTTGGGGTTGCTGTTGTTGTCCCAACTAGAGACAAATGTGATGTTGATTTTATCGTCTCCCAGACCACCGTGAGCGCCAAAAACCCCATCAGGGTCGATAATTATATCATCACCGTCGCCAGCAAATAGGCGATCGCCATGACCTAAGCCACCGTTAATATTATCATTGCCACCATTACCATCAATATAGTCGTTGCCCTCTCCACCATTAATGGTTTCATTGCGGTTAGTGCCAACGATATTGTCAGCGTTAACAGTACCATTAATTACCTCGTAATTAGACACAGGTAAAGCCCAGAGGCGATAACCATCCACACTATCTGCTACGAAGTACAGCTTATCATCAGCATAGGTGAACTCCCTGGGATTGGAAGACGTAGCACCGGGATTAATTGTATCTGTCACCACGCTAATGTTGCCAAAAGGATCAATCCTCCATAATTCTTTTCCATAGGTAGGGTTATCAGCAGAAAAATACAATTCGCCATTCACATCAAATGGGATGCTGATAGAAGTAAACCCATAATCTGATAGATTATTTACCAACAGCACAGCATTACCAGTGCGCTCATCAATCTTCCATACTTGCGGATTGCCACTACCGTCATTTGCATAGAAGTAAAGTGTCCCACCGACGTTAGTTAAGGTATTGGGGTTAGAGGACGCAATACCAGGATTAATATCGCTGACACGCACAACTTGGCCTGTCTGGTCAATTTTCCACAACTCCTGACCTGTTGTACCGTCATTGGCAATGAAGTAAAGTATACCATTGACATTAATTAGATTGGTTGGTGAAGAAGACTCCGCACCAGGATTAATATCGCTGACACGCACCGCCTCGCCTGTCTGGTCAAGTTTCCACAACTCCTGACCTGTTGTACCGTCATTGGCGCTAAAGTAAAGGGTGTTATTAAAGATGAATGGTTGTAGAAACGAAGAAGAACCAGCACCAGGATTAATATCTGCTACTTGTACTGGGTTCCCTGTGGTGGGGTCAAGTTTCCACAACTCCTGACCTGTTGTGCCGTCATTGGCGCTGAAATAATATGTACCATTAACATCAATTCCCGATGCTAAATCCACGTTGATTTGACTTAGCCGTACCGGTTCGTCTGTGGTGGGGTCAATTTTCCACAACTCCTGACCAAGAGAACCATTGCTAGTGAAGTACAGCGTATTATTTATGGCATATAGCTGAATATCGGAATTGGGTTCAAAGTCATCTGTTAGCAGTATTTGGTCGCCTGTGATGGGGTCATCTTTCCATAAAGACTTTTGCAGAACTTCTGTATATTCTCCATCTTCGTTGACTTCGTAACTTATTGTGTTTGTTACGTAGTAAACTATGTCATTGACTTGAGTGAAGCTGGTAATGTTAGTGGTAGTACCAGATTGTTGAAAAATAGTGGTTATCAGTTCAAAGTTGCCAGTGCGATCGTCAATTCTCCACAAAGATGGGGCAATACCATATTGAGTATAATTATAAGTTGTAAAGACATCAGCAAGACTTACTGGTTCTTCGGTTTGGTTGGATAAAAACCCTACAAATGACCCTGTTGCGCGACCAGTAGAGATATCAATTTGAGAAATTGAACCGTCACCAAAACGACCTATACTAACTACATAAGGTCTATTTTTATAGAAAAGCGTATAGGTATAAGCAGTGCTGTATTCATCCTCATTCATTGTGATTGGTACAGCTTCATCTGTGGTATTGTCAACCTTCCATAAATTGGCACTTCTCCCACCTCGTGGTGAGCCTAGTATGCCTACAAAAAAGTACAAAGTATTATTGGCCTGGAATAAACTACCAATGTCGCTAGAAGCTGATGCTACATTTATTCCTCGGACAGGAGACGGCTCAGAAATATTCAAATTAACAGTAGCTGTACTTGTACCTCTGCCATCACTCACGGTATAAGTCAGGCTGTCTAAACCAGAATATCCGCTATTAGGAATGTAAGTGTAAGTGCCGTCATTGTTATTAACTAAAATACCATGACTTGGTTGACTTAAGTTAGTTAGAGACAGACTATCACCATCTGCATCCACATCGTTAGATAAAAGGCTGGCAACACTGATAGTAATGGGTGTATTTGTTGCTGTGATGATTGTGTCGTCTCCCAATAATGGATTTTGATTAGACAAATCATCCACAGGCAAAGCTGCTAACTGTGTACCATTGTTATATGTAAAGTAAAGATTACCATTGACATAGCTGAGAGAAGCTCCTGGATAAGAATATTCAATTCCTGAATTAATATTTGTCAGCCTTGAAACTTTGCCAGTTTGATTGTCTAGTTGCCAAACTTGATCGCCATTGCTGCCATCATCAGCAATAAAGTAGAGTTTGCCATCAGCATTAATCAAGTTGCGAGGATTGGCAGATTGAAAACCCGGATTGATATCTTTGACTAATACTACATTGCCACTAGCATCAATTTTCCACAATTCATACCCATTAATGCCGTCATCAGCAGTAAAGTAAAGTGTGCCATTAACGTTAGTCAAGTTGCCGGGATTGGAATATTCAGTACCGGGATTGATGTCTTTGACTAATACTGCATTGCCACTAATAGCATCGATTTTCCGCAATTCATACCCATTAATGCCGTCATTAGCAACAAAGTAAATTGTGCCGTCAATATTAGTAAAGTCGCGGGGATAAAAAAGCTTAGATCCTGTATTGATATCTTGAACTAATCCTGCGTTGCCAGTAGTAATATCTAGTTGCCACAACTCATCCCCATTGTTGCTATCGTAGGCAGTAAAGTAAATTTTGCCATTAAGATTAAACAGAGTTGAGGAAACAATATAACCAAAATTACTCTGTGTAATTTGTACTGCATTCTCAGTAGCAGTATCTAGTTGCCACAACTCAAATCCACCGTTTTCTTTACCTCTAGTAAAATAAACAGTGCCATTCACAATAATCAGATCAGAAATATTGAGCAATTGGGTGACTTGCACCGCATAGCCTGTATCATTATCAATCTTCCATAATTTTGTTTCATAGCTATATCTTTCTTGATTGGCGATAAAGTAAAGCGTGCCATTAATATTAGTTAGGTCATAGACACTGACAAGCTCATATTCAAGATTAACACCTTTGATTAACTCCACATTGCCGCTATTAAGATCAATTTGTATTAACTTAGGCTCTGAACTAAAATCGTATGCAGTGGAACTGGTTAAGTAAAGTTTGTCATTTACTTTAATGAATTGGGAATTGTATGGATTGTAATATCCAACCTTTGAGGGAATTTGTGCTAATTCAACTAATTTATTTGTAGCGTTATCAATTTTGAAAACTACGGCATTACCGCTATCTGTATTAGCAATAAAGTAAAGTTCACCATCAATATTTCCTAAGAATGTATTGGAGGCGTACTTTAAACTTGAGTTGATTGTGGTGATTGAGTAAGGCTGTTTTGACGCTACAGGAAACTGATCCACTGTGAGGTTGACAATGGCTGTACTGGTGTTTCCCTGCTCATCTTTAATGGTATATGTGAATTGGTCTACACCATAGTAATCTTCATTAGGAATATATGTGTAGCTGCCATCATTGTTATGAATTAATTTGCCTTGTTTAGGTTGAGTAATAGCAGTAATTGATAACTCATCCCCGTCTAAATCTGCATCATTACCTAAAAGAGTGGTTGAGTTGATAATAATTGATGTATTTTGATTAGTGTTAAAGCTATCGTTTGCCGCAAAGGGAGTTCTATTAGCGAGAATATCAGCTACAGGAACAGCCCAAATTTCTGTGCCGTGGATGTTGTCAGTTGCAGAAATATAAAGTTTGCCGTCGATGCTGCCTAAAATATTAGGGAAGGAATTACTAGACCCTGGATTAATATCTGTGATTCTGATGGCTTTACCTGTAGTATTGTCAATTCTCCACAATTCGTAACCGTGATTATCAGACGCGGTAAAATAAACTACGCCATCGATGTTTTTTACTTGATTAAAATTAAGATATGTAGACCCCGGATAGATGCCTGTAACTCTAGCGGTACTACCAGTAGTCCCGTCAATTCTCCATAACTCTCGGTTATTACTATTGTTGTAAACGGAAAAGTAAATCGTGCCATCAACGTTAGCGAGGATATAAGCCTGAGAATACCCAGACCCTAAGTTAATTTCTGTTATGGGTACAACTTCGTCGGTATTGTTGTCAACCTTCCACCAGCTAGTACCATTGGCATCAGTTATTGTAAAGAAAAGCGTGCCATTCAGGTTTCTTAAATTATTAATACCAGCATTCCTAGACACCAGCTTAGTAGCATCAGCTACCTCTACTGCCTTACCTGTAGCGTTGTCGATTTTCCACAACCCATTGCTATCTGTATCTTTACTAGCATTAAAGTAAAGGACATCATTAACGTTGGTGAGGTTATTAGCATATAATATATCCTCAATTAGTACAGGGTTGCCAGTAGAGGTGTCAACTTTCCACAATTTACTATATGTGTAGTTGTATGTGGAGATAAAGTAAAGTGTGCCGTTGACGGAAGTTAAAGACTGGGGATAGGAATACTCAGCACCCGGATTAAAATTTGTTACCTTGACAGTGTTACCATTAGAGTCGTCAATCTTCCATAACTCATAGCCATTGCCATCGTTAGCTATGAAGTAAAGTGTGCCATTGACGTTGGTGAGGTTTCCGGGAAAGGAACTCCCAGAACCGGGATTGATATCTGCAACCTGCACTGCTTTGCCGGTAGCGTTGTCTATTTTCCAAACTTCATCACCAGATACGCCATCGCTATATCTAAAGTAAAGCGTGCCATTGACGTTGGTTAGTTCATAGAAAGCATTATAATACTGTGACTCTCTATATTTATCCGTAACCCGTACTGGTTGAGCTGTTGTGCTATCAATTTTCCAAAGCTGATAGCCTACACCATCATTGGCGACAAAGTAAAGTGTGCCATTGACGTTCACTGCTTGTGAGGGAGAAGCATTACCAGTCCCCGGATTAATATCTGCAAGTAAGTAGGGAATTTTAGACATAATTGGGATTAAAACCTTTAATTTGAGAAGTTTTATCGGCAAAATTCCCAAGACAATTGATCAAGTAATTATTTTCAAGATGTTTTCCTGTGTCAATTTTGATGAGTTTATATTTTAATAAGCTAAAAATCTGCTAATAACTCTCCGTTAGAATTAAAAGCTTACCTCATCAATTACTCTTGGGTGATAACAATGCTCAATATAATTATTGAATTAATCTCGTATAAAATAACCGATAGCTTAATATTTTTTGTTAATCTCTGGTTTGTGTTAAATTTTAATTTCTAATTAATCAATAGCGATAATTTTTCATCTATCTTTAGGAAGATTTGCGATAAATTTTATATTGATTCAAAAAAGTTCAATTCGTAATTAACAGGTGAAAAAAAGCCCCCAGTATTAACGGAGGGCTTTTTGTTACGCCGATCGCTAGATTTTATTGTGAAGTAAAATTAAGGCTGAAGGACTAGTTAGGAAACTAGTAGCGATCGCCATTATAACGATGGTCATAATCTCGGTAGCGTCGGTCATAATCCCGGTAGCGTCGGTCATCACCTCGGTAGCGTCGGTCATAATTCCGGTAGCGGCGGTAACTCCGATAGCGGCGGTAACTCCGATAGCGACGGTCATCATCCCGGTAGCGACGGTCAATAAGAGGAGGTAGGTTTGGGCGGTCTAAATCATACCCAGACAACCCTGATGGTGGGATAGGTGGGGGTGCAATAGGAAATTCAGCATTAGCCCTGGGCGTAATAGCCAAGACAGAAACCGATGCGATCGCACCGAGGAGAAAAGCAGAGGTAAGACGATTAATCATAGAGTTTAGAGTCGTCCTTAGTAATTTATACGGGTTGATTCAATTTACGCAAGACAGATTCCACATTACCTTTAATCAAGTCTATCAATCTTCAGTAGCCAGCAGAGTTGTCTTGAGTGCTGTGAAAGAAGAGAGCAGGGGGAGCAGGGGTGGCAGAGGGAGCAGGGGGAGCGAACCTCTGCGTAAACAATTAGGCTTCAAAAAGGACGTATTGTTTCTTGCGCTATGCGTCTGGAAACAAGTGTTTTTTTTGTTTCTTCCTTTTTAAAAAGGAGGCTTCTGACCACTGACGGAGGGTATTCTCCCCCAGCTACCCCAGCCCTTCTTTCCGGTGAGTGCAGACAGTTCCTTGTTTGTAAGTGTGATTTTGTTAATGATGTTTTGAATACTAGTATTATATCGTTATATTAGTTAATGTTTATTCGCAAAAGATAAATAAAGTCAAATTGAGTAAATTAGATTGATATAAAAAAACATCAAAAATACTCAGGAATAATGGTAATCTCTACAAGACATAGAAATAAACATCATTGATGTTGGGTAAGTTTTGATGTCAAGAAAATCCCTCAAATTCAGGTGGTAGCTAATTACTGGAGACTCAACACAAATCAACCTGAAGAGCATTATCTGGGGGTAAATGATGATTGAAATAGACGTTTACTAATGCTGTGTTGTCTATACAGCAGGGCAATATTATTCCTATTCCCCAGCCGCAAATCCTTAATTTCCAAAGCGTAGAATTTTATGTTTCATAAGAGTGCAAATACAGCAGCGTTACATTTAAGTGCAAAATTACCTTTTTCCCTCAAACGCCTAGCAGATTTAGCTTATAACTATTGGTGGAGTTGGAGCGGCGATCGCCTAGCATTATTTCAAGCCATTGATCCCCAAGAATGGGAACGCTGCGGACATAACCCAGTGGCGATTTTGGAGTCGGTCAGTTACGAACGCCTCACCCAATTAGCAGAAGACCCCTTTTATCTCAAGCAAATCTCCGCTTTAGCCCAGGAATTTGACCAATACATCAACCAAAAAGATACATGGGTAAGCCGAGTTGCACCACAAGTTACCCATGAAAACCCCATTGCTTATTTTTGTGCAGAATTTGGCATTCATGAATCTCTGCCAATTTACTCCGGTGGCTTGGGGATTTTAGCCGGGGATCACCTGAAATCGTCATCGGACTTGGGTGTCCCGATGGTGGGGATCGGCTTACTGTACCGCCAAGGTTATTTTCGTCAGCGCTTAAGCCGTCACGGTTGGCAAGAAGATTACTATATCGATAATCCCTTCCACCGGATGCCCATTGAACTGATTAAAAATGAGCAAGGGGAACCGCTAACAATTCAGTTGGAGATTCGCCAGCGTCAAGTCAAAGTGCAGATTTGGCGGGTGCAAGTAGGACGGGTAAGTTTATATTTACTAGATAGCGATCGCCAAGACAATGATCCCATCGACCGTTGGCTAACCGGACACTTGTATGGCGGTAACATAGAAACCCGCATCGCCCAAGAAGTAGTCTTAGGAATTGGCGGTGTCCGCGCCCTGCAAGCCTTGGGCATCAAACCTTCCGTTTATCACCTCAACGAAGGTCACGCCGCCTTCAGTACCTTAGAAGTTGCCCGTTTAGAAATTGAACGCACAGGTAAATCCTTCTACGATATCGAAGCCAGCGTGCGGAATAGTTGCGTATTCACCACTCATACACCCGTTCCCGCCGGACATGATGTCTTCTCCCCAGATTTAATTGACTCCTTCTTCGCCCACTACTGGCCGCAACTGCGCCTCTCGCGCGAACAATTTTTAGCATTAGGTGCAAGACGACTGGGTGATCCTTGGGAACCCTTCGGGATGACAGTATTAGCACTGCGGATGTCTCGCGCTTGTAACGGTGTAAGTGAATTGCACGGACAGGTATCCCGCAAGATGTGGACTGTACTCTATCCCCAAAGGACAGAGGATAAAGTACCCATCGGCTATATTACCAATGGCGTACACGCACCCACCTGGACAGCCCCACTCTTAGCCGACTTGTACGACCAATACCTGGGTGCAGACTGGCGAACTCGCGCCGTTGACCCGCAAATGTGGGCGAAGGTAGAAGAAATTCCCGATGAGGAACTATGGTCAAGACACCTAATTCTCAAAGAAAGACTAGTTGCCTATACCCGTTATAAAGTCAGGAAGGCAAGGGAACAACGGGGTGAAGACGCAAGATTGATTCAAGCGGCTGATAGTTTACTTGACCCCAAAATCCTCACCATTGGCTTTGCCAGACGCTTCAGCCCCTACAAACGCGGGGATTTAATCTTACGTGATGCACAACGGGCTTTGCGGATTTTTAGCAACGCGGAACGCCCAGTGCAGATAGTCTTTGCTGGGAAAGCGCACCCAGCCGATGAGGAAGGTAAGCGGATTATTCAACGCTTGATGGAATGGTGTCATAATTCCGGCATTATCAACCGCGTCGCCTTTATTGAAGACTACGACATTCACACCGGGCAGAAACTAGTGCAAGGGGTGGATGTGTGGTTAAATAATCCCCGTCGTCCCCTGGAAGCATCTGGTACGAGTGGGCAGAAAGTCTGCTTTAATGGTGGGATAAATTGCAGTGTGCTTGACGGTTGGTGGTGTGAAGGTTATCAAGCCACGCCAGAAGGTAAAGGGATCAATGGTTGGGCAATTGGGGAAGATGCCCATACTAGCGACCAAGAATTACAAGACCGCATTGATTCACAATCGCTATATCAGTTGTTGGAAGAGGAGATTGTACCTCTATACTATGACCAAGATGCACAAGGTATTCCTCACAGTTGGGTGCAAATGATGAAGGCATCGATTAAGACTAATTCGCCGTTATTTAATACGGATAGGATGATTGCTGATTACGTTTCTCAGGTGTATGTGCCGGAAATAGCTACAATTGTGCAGCCGATTTTGGCGAAAGTGTTACTGTAGTTTCCTTAAACGCAGAGGGGAAGGAGTACGCGCAGAGGGGCGCGGAGGATTTTTAAGTTCCCTCGTTTAGTTAGGGGTGGGTTAACTGCCCCTTTTTTTGGTTATTAGTCATTAGTCATTAGTCATTAGTCCATAGTCATTAGTCCATAGTCAAAAATTCTTCTTTCCCCTTTCCCCCTTTCCCTTTCCCCCTTCCCCTTTCCCCTTTCCCCAATTGTCAATAAATTTTTTTGCCCAATATTACAAAAGAAAGTACATACATAAAAATTAATTTTGACAAAAACTCTAGGTACAATACATAAGCTGCTTCCTTTTTCCTCAACATCATGGGTAATACTTTTGGACATCTGTTTCGCATCACTACTTTTGGTGAATCACACGGTGGAGGTGTGGGGGTTGTGATTGATGGTTGTCCCCCACGACTGGAAATTTCTGCTGAGGAGATTCAACTGGAGTTAGACAGAAGAAAACCAGGACAGAGTAAAATTACAACGCCTCGCAAAGAAGCTGACACCTGCGAGATTTTGTCTGGGGTATTTGAGGGTAAAACTCTGGGGACACCAATCTCGATTTTGGTGCGGAATAAAGATACTCGTCCGCAAGATTACGATGAGATGGCGCAAAAGTATCGTCCTTCCCATGCTGATGCTACTTATGATGCTAAATATGGGATTCGTAATTGGCAAGGTGGAGGCAGATCCTCGGCGCGTGAGACAATTGGGAGAGTAGCCGCAGGTGCGATCGCTAAAAAAATTCTCCGTCAAGTTGCTAATGTAGAAGTTATTGGTTACGTCAAGCGCATTAAAGATTTAGAGGGTGTAGTCGATCCCAATACCGTCACCTTAGAACAAGTGGAAAGCAACATCGTGCGCTGTCCCGATGGGGAATTAGCAGAACGCATGATTGATTTAATTGAACAAACTGGCAGACAAGGTGATTCTATTGGCGGTGTGGTAGAATGCGTAGCGCGGAACGTACCTAAAGGTTTAGGTGAGCCAGTATTCGATAAATTAGAAGCAGATATTGCCAAAGCTGTTATGTCTCTTCCTGCAAGCAAAGGCTTTGAAATTGGCTCAGGTTTTGCTGGGACTTTGTTAACAGGATTTGAGCATAACGACGAATATTATATTGATGAAAACGGGGAAATTCGCACAGTCACCAACCGTTCTGGTGGGATTCAAGGTGGTATTTCCAACGGCGAAAATATCATTTTGCGAGTAGCTTTTAAACCAACAGCCACAATAAGAAAAGAACAAAAAACCGTCAACCGTGAAGGTGAAGAAACCTTACTTGCAGCCAAAGGTAGACATGATCCCTGTGTCTTACCTCGCGCAGTCCCAATGGTAGAAGCAATGGTAGCTTTGGTACTGTGCGACCACTTACTACGCCATCAAGGTCAGTGTAAGGTGCTGTAGAAATCGGATCTAATTAGAAAAAATAGTTTTCTTCCGGGGTGGGTGTTTGACTCACCCTTTTTTTTGGGTAGATTAATTGTAGTAAAACACACTTATATAAGTCTGCCACTACTTACACTTAATATGAAACAAGAATCTCAAAACCGCTTACAACACTTTGCCGTCCTCAAGTCCAAATATCAAGCCAGTGAATATCAAGATTCATCATCTCATAGTCTACTATATTGCCTACTACGAAAAGTTGAATTAGGTATTAAATTAACTGATTTAGAATCTAATTGGTTGAGAGAGTCTAAGTTAGAGAATACTTTAAAAATCATCCAGGAACAACAGCAACATAAACAGCAAGAACTTATCAATTTAGGAGTAGAATTTTCTCAGTTAAAATCTAAATACAAAGCTAAAAACTCTCATCACCCTTGGCAATCTAGTAATTTGTATTACATCCTGCTAAAATTGGATTGTGGAAATTTGCTGACTGATTTAGAAAGTCTATGGTTGAAAGCAAATGGTTTACATGAAACAGATATAATTGCCCAAGAAATCAAACAATTTACCCAGCTTAAACATAAATACAAAGTTCATCAATATCAAAACTCCCATCCTGATGACACATTATATAAAATACTGAAAAAATTAGATGTAAATGAACGGTTAAATCATTCTGAGTATAATTGGTTGTTAAATAACCCACTTTTGCAGACATCAGAAATATTTAAACAACAAGAGTCAGCAAGACTAGCTGAATTTACTGCCCTCAAAGTTAAATATCATATCACCAAATACCAAGATGAATCTATATCCGATACATTATATAAAATTCTCCTCAAAATCGATGCTGAATCAAAGTTACTTGATGAAGAAATGAACTGGCTACAACAGCAAGGTTTTATCGAAACAATTAATATTCTTCAAGAACTGGAACAAGCACAAGAATTTGCCATACTCAAAGTTAAATATAAAGCAGAAAAATATGCTGATTCATCACCAAAAAGCCATCTATATAAAGTTCTGAAAATACTTGAAGCAGGAAATCAGCTAGGTGAGCAGGATATTAACTTCTTAAAAAAACGCCAGCTAACTAAAACTATAGAAATTGCCAATCAGCAATATATTTACCTGCTCAAATCAAAAATAAATTTAGGGCAATTGTTTAATGATGCAGAAATTGCATGGTTAAATAAGAATGGGCATGAAGATATCATTGATTTGGCTCAAAAAAAGCACTTTGCCACCTTAAAAAAGAAATATGGATTAGTAGATCCTTTGCTGCCAATTGAGCCATTTTATGAAATTATGCTAAAAATAGAAAAAGGAGAAAGACTAGACCCTATACTAGTTGCTCAACTGATAGACGAGGGGATGTTATCTGATCAGGGAAAAATAGCTCTTGCACATTATAAACTAGAAGCAGAGTTTTATGAAAAAGAATGGCAACGCACTGGAAATAAATGGCATATTCCCACGGCTAGTAGCTATTGGCGTAAAGCAAAGCAACCAGAACAGTCTTTAAAAATTACTAGTTTGAATTTAGAAAAAATCAAAGAAAGTAAACTCAAATCAGCCATTTTAGTTACTAGGGGTGGTGCATTTAGAGATTTGATAAAATTAAATGATGCTGAAAAATGTGCCAAGAAAGCTATGGAGTATCAGCCAGAGAGTTATCAACCCTATACTTTAATGGGAGCTATTGAGTATGATCGTGGCAATTATGTTCAAGGTGATTATTGGTTTGAGCAAGCAAGACAACGTGGGGCTAAAACTGAAGATATAGATAATGAAATAAAACGAGTCATACGAAGTACAAAAGATGAGGAAAAACGACATGAGGCGGCAGAATATTTATTGCGTAAAGATGCAGACCGATATTGTTGGGCTAAAGTTTATCTTAAGAAAGTCCAAGATAACGTTATATAAACTGGGCTGCATTATTTATTATGTAGTTAGTAGTAGTTAGTAGGGTGCGTCAGTACGAGAGACTCTCGCTATACCAAGAAAATATTTATAAGTAGCGCACCCTACATTCTTGACAATAGTAGCGTTTTAAACCTGTTCCCTGTCCCCTGTCCCCTGTCCCCTATAAATTCTTCTACCAGGTAACTTATTTCCGCAACGTTTACAAAAATCTGCATCCTGATCATGAAATTGTAAACCACAACTCAAACAAGCCGTTTCTACCTGATTTGTGGTCTTTACTAAACGCCTAATTAAATCCCCTACTTGCCAAGGAATTAAAGCTACACCTGTCAAAATCATCAACACAGTTAATAATTTACCTAACTCGGAAATGGGAGTTACATCACCAAATCCCACAGTGGTCATGGTGACTACTGAGAAATAAAAAGCATCTAAAAAAGTGCCATAAGCTTGTGAGTTTACAGGATGCTCTACTTGATATATTAACCCAGAATAAACAAAGATGATGGTAAATAAAGTAAACAGTATGCGAATGAAAATTATCCCATCTTCAGAACTGATACTGCCGAATAAAAACTTACTATCAATAAATCTAATTAATCGTAAAATTCTAAACCAACGTAATATGAGAATAAAACTGATATTTACCCAACCTATGAAAAAGGGCAAAATCGCCATTAAGTCAATAATTGAATAAAAGTTAAATATATATTGCAGCTTATTTTCTGAACTCCAAAGCCGCAGGGCATATTCTACTGCAAAAATTATTAATATAACTGTGTCTATTGTATCTAACTGCAACCGAACAGAGTCAGGAATGTTGTATGTTTGCGCTACGAAAATACCTGAAGATAATAAAATTAAGGCAGCAATTATCAAATTAATCGCCTTACCCAACGGCGTTTCTAGGTCTGTTAAGTAAAATTCAGTTTTCTTTCTACTTAGTAACATATTTCGCTGTAATAAGTTAAATATGGTATTTTTTCTGAGTTGTGTCGCTGAATTACCAAGCTGCTATGAATCCAGAGTATTTTATGAGCCTGGCATTAGAAGAGGCAAAGAAAGGAGATGCTCCATATGGTGCAGTAATTGTCAAAGATAATCAAGTCGTTGCAACCGCACATAATACTGTCGGTCGGGATAGCGATCCTTCTGCTCATGCAGAAATTAATGTGATTCGGCGTTTAACTGCTCAAATCAAAAGCTTTTCGTTAGAAGGTTATACCATATATACTACTGGTGAACCTTGCCCTATGTGTGCAGCAGCTTGTGTGTGGACAGGAATTGCAGAGATTATATATGGTGCTTCAATTGAAGATTTGATCCAAGCGAATCAAGGACAAATTCAAATATCTTGTGAAGAAATAATTGCGAAATCCTTTAGAAATATCAAAGTTACAAAGGGTGTTTTGAGACAGGAGTGTTTAGAGTTGTTTCAGTAACTTATAGTAATAGCTAAATTATCAGGTGGCAAATGTCAAGTTACTTCGCTCCAATTCCAAGAATATCAATGGAATCACTATACAAATTTACATCAGTTTAATAGCATATTTGATTTTACAACTTTGATCTATCCCCAAACAATGGGGATATACAATATTGGATAAATTCGGTTATTTGCAATCATGTATGTGTCAGAAGAAAAAAGAAAAAAAGTAAGTCCAGGTCATGTAGTCAAAGCCATGATATAGGAATCCGATTTGATTTCTGAAAAAATCTCAGTAGTATCTGTAGGGCGATGCACTTCCCACCAAAGCCATGATATGGTGGGAAGTGCATCGCCCTACGTATCTTTCAAAACTCAAGTCTGAGTCCTATATTAAACGGATTAGGCTTTGTATCTAAACACTTATATATCGCTCAAGTAAACTAGCCTTAAGCGATACTGGCATTTTCCGCCGGGAAATGCAGGTTTTGAGTATTTGTGTCAGTGCTGGTTATCCCGTCGCCTGCGTCATCGGTGGCGGTTACGCTGAGGATATACAGGCCCTCGTTTGAGGACACTACTTAGTACATCGCGCCACTAGCCAAGTCTACCGCCAATACAAGCTTTAGATAAATAATTTGGCACTTTATCTTGTGTAAAACGCTAGTATTGACTCATAAGTAAGTAACAGTTGGCAAAATTTACTTTTGGCTGAAACTGGTATTCTCTTAATGTATAATCCAGTTCTGATGAGCCAAACTACCGTTATAGAAATTATGTAGTTTGGCTCGTTCAGTTGATTGTAGTTATCTTCGCTAGTAAATACTTGATTTTAGTATTCACCAGTGATGCTCATTGTCAATATCAGAAAAGCAAATTTTTTAATTATATAAAAATTAGGAGATTTGCTAGAACTATGCTTTATGAATGAGAGGTTACAGATTAGTTAATGATGAACTCTCAACATTCATACAACTAACCTTGAGTGGGGTCACAACTTCCAAAGCCTCAGTCTACGGTTGCATAATTCTTAATGGAAAATTCGGTCGTATGTCGATGTAAGGGATTGTCTTACTCGATACAATTTAAAAGCTAGGACAGCCGAGGAGAAGCAAGTGGTTTTATTAAAGGGCTTTGAAATTGAAATGTACACCGGAACGCCTCAAGGTGAAATCGTCGGTCTCTCGGATAAAATTGTGGCGGAATTGGACGGGTTTGTCCGAGAACCGGATAGTCGGAACGTAGAATACACAACCAACCCGTTAAACAGTTACGAAAGTTTATTGTGTGCTTTGCTAAGTCCTCGGCGTGAATTAAGAAATTACCTCAAACAACTGGGGGGCTATACCCTAATTCCGGGGAGTACTTTATCTTTGGGTGGAAGCGATCGCTTTTTCCGTTCCGACCCAACCAACCCCTATCATGACTATATTGAGCAAACCTATGGCACAAAAGTAGTCACCGCTAGTGTGCATATCAACGTGGGTATTGATGACCCAGAAGTGCTAATGCGTGCTTGTCGGTTAATTCGTGTAGAAGCACCCTTATATTTAGCCCTCAGCGCCTCATCTCCTTTCATCGATGGAAAAGCCACTGGCTATCATTCCACTCGTTGGGGACTCTTCCCCCAAACACCAACCCATGTTCCCCTATTTACAAGCCACGCCCATCATATCGAATGGGTAGAACAGCAATTGGCTATGGGGACAATGCAAAACGTCCGTCACTTGTGGGTGTCAGTAAGACCAAATGGCGATCGCCGTCCTTATGACTTAAATCGTTTAGAATTAAGAATCTGCGACTTAGTTACAGACCCCATCTCCTTATTAGCGATCAGTGCCTTCTTAGAAGCCCGCTTATTACAGCTAATAGAGAACCCTGATTTAGATCCGTTAACCCAAAGTCAGTTTTCTGGTGAAGAACTTATTACCCTCACCGCTAAAAACGAAATAGCCGCCGCCACTGCTAGCCTTGATGCCCAACTCACACATTGGCAAGATGGCAGAAGCATAGTAGCGAGAGATTGGATTAACGAAATATATCAACAGGTTTGGGCGATCGCAAAACAACATGGGTTTAGCTGCTTCCTCTCCCCCTTACAAAAAATCCTCCGGGAAGGAAACGAAGCCCAACATTGGCTACAACTCCATAAAGTCGGCTTTGACACCCAGTGCGTCATCACCCAAGCCATAGCCGCCACCCAAGAACGCGAAATTGAACTGCAAGACAAACTCTGTACGCCAGCAAAAGCATAAGTCCATAGTCCATAGTCATAATTATTGACTATGGACTAATGACTAATGACCAATTTTTTTGTTTTAAAATTCTAATCGATCTAGATAAATTGACACTTATTAATAAAACCTATGATTGCCCTCTACCTTTTGGTAGATTTATCATAATTAATAGATTTTTTTATACAAATATAAGATATATAGACAATGCCCCAGGTAGTTTTAGTTAATCCACAAATTCCCCCCAATACAGGCAATATTGCGCGTACTTGCGCTGCTACAGGTACAGAGTTACATTTAGTAGGGCCATTGGGATTTGAAATTAGCGATCGCTACCTCAAAAGAGCCGGGTTAGATTACTGGCCTTACGTCAAACTGCATTATCACAAAACTTGGGAAGCCTTTAAAAATATACATCAAGAGCGTGGTGGCAAATTATTAGGTTTTTCTGTGAGAGGTAGTTCTAATTACATCCAATTTCCATTTCAACCAGATGATTGGTTGCTGTTTGGTAGTGAAACCACAGGTTTACCTGACAATGTTCTATCAGCTTGTAATGCTACCTTACACATTCCTATGGCTGAACCCGGTGTTCGCAGCTTAAATCTTTCAGTTAGTGTGGCAATAGGCTTGTTTGAAGCACGTCGTCAGTTGGGGTATCTACTATAAATATTTACCCAGTTTTATTAAGACTTACGCAAGAAAACAAAAATCAAGGTTTAGACAAGGGCATAGGGATGTAGGCGTGTAGGTGTTCAAAAAAACTGATATTTCTATACCCTGACACCCTGTTTTAACAGACAGCCTTGGTGCATCAGTCCTGTTTGCTACAGAATTATATTAACAGTATAAAATACTACTATATATAGGTAAAAACAGTATATATATTGAAAATATTGAGAAAATCCAGGTAATTAATTATAAGAAATTTGTATAGGAAAATCCATTGCATCCGCGACTTGAATGATAGATTTTGATGAATTAAAATCATCTCAATTTGCGGAAACAAAAGGGGTGAAAGCTATTCATATAAAGCATTTGTACCGTTATACCTAGTTATGGGTGCTTGAAAAGCCAAAAAAACGGTTGAAAGTGTGTACGGTTGTTTTTTTGGGAATAATCGACGTAAAGTCTCATGTTGGGAAGACGGATCAAGTCAAAAACTCTTGAAAGGATCTACAGCAGGGGGCATTGCTTTTCCAGAGTCATAGCCGAGAAATTGCTGATGGCAACAGTTGACTGGGTAAGTATATAATTTCCGGTCAACAGCACTTGAAGCAAAATCAGCCAAGACAACTGTGAATAGCAAACTGTGTAAGGGTGTGTGGAGTGGAAAAGACAAGTAAACATAGCAACTTTAAATTTTGCTGACAGGTGTGAACTTGTCTAAATCAGAGAAGCAGGTTAATCTTGCCTAAGTATCTCTGGTGAAAGTGATTTAAATCTATCTGATGATGTGATCTAAGTCATTGACTAGTATCCAACTGGAAAATTGAGGTCAGTTAAGCGCTAGTGATCATAGGAGGTCGTCTTTGAAACGAGCATTGAAAAAAAGAGTGAAAGCTGTGTTGAACAATACCCCTAGCAGCGATGATGCCCCGGCAGATCAGTTAAACGTAATAAACCAGCAAGCTAATCGCCGGGCGCGTAGACAAGCGGCAATGATTGGCCTAGCCATTTCTATGGGAGCAACCAGCCTTTTGGTGCCTCGACAAAGCGATCAAGCCCAAGCGGCTGCGCCTGTGGGTAGTCAAAAGGCAGCTTCAACTATTCCTACAACTGCCGATACTGAAGCAAAATCAGCTGCGACAAAACTAGGCACGCCAATAACTTTATCGGCCAGCACACCAGAGAATCCTGTCATATTAGAACCGACAGCAGTGTCACAGTTGCCTGGGCTTGAAGCTAAGTGGCAAGTGGCAAGTGGAATGTCCGTCCAACTTCCCGCTTCAGAGAATAATACTCAAAACGTTGCCGCAGCAAAAGGTAGCCTCAACCAGCAAGCTCAACTGGCACAAGGGGAACAAACAACCAAGCCAGTAGAACAGGTAGCAGCACAACCTAGCAATGTCAACGGTGCGACTGCTGAAGAAAACACAATATTAACAATACAGTCAGCAGATAATACAACTGCTGATGATGAAATAAACGCTCAACTAAAAGCGCAGCAAGAATTTGCGCTGAATCGTTTACAAGAAAAATCGAACCGTTTAAGAAAAAGTCTGGCGGAGTTGCGGTCTGAGGGGTCAAAAGAGATATCAAAAACGACTGTTGGGTTGACACAGCCAACAGTTTTAGCTAATCAACTGCCACCATTGACTACAAATGGTACAGTCATCGAACAGCCGTTGACAGTAGCTAATGGCAAAGAAGAAAATCTGGCAACGACTATCAAACAGCCACAGCCGATTACCATCCCAGTACAACCAATCACAGGAACTGCACCATCGACGGCAAGCAGTTACGAAGTGAAGCCTGGAGATACTTTAGCGGCGATCGCTAGCAGACATAAAACTACAGTGGCAGCACTGGTAAAAGCTAACAATCTCAGCGATCCCAATCAACTACAAATTAATCAAAAGCTAGTTATCCCTGGTGCGACAGTTAACAAAACTACCATCGCTCAAGCACCAGTCGTCATTAGCTCTAACCGCGTACAGTATGCTACCACTCCTTTAGTGCCTAACGTCCCTGTAGACAATGCTAGAGTCAATCCTACTGTACCAGTTGCTCAGGCTCCAGTGGTAGCGGAAAACAGCAGTATTCCCATTGCTGTGCCAACACCAGGAACTGTTGAGGGTCAACAACAAGTTGATACAATTGTTCCTCCAGCCCCAGAATCAGCGCCTGTAACTGCTGATGTTCAAGGCGTAGGTGGTAATGCTCCCATCCCCAAAGCCTTTATCGAAATACAGCAGCCTCAAAAACCTGCTAATACAATCGCCAGAGGCAGAGGCGATCGCCTGCGTAGCTTACAAGCAGAAATTCACAAACTACAAGCGAAATACCGCGATCAACAATCTGGGACTCCATCTGCACCAGTAACCGTTAGTGAAAACAACGATACTGCTATACCAATTCCTGTTATTAGTCCCAGAAATGCGACAGTAACTAGACCCGTTTCCAGACAGCAAGAAAGGGTGGTACAGATCCCTGTTCCCACACCGCTAGCACCAAACTACAGTAACGAACCTGTTAAGCCTCAATTCCGTGCTACGCTCCCTATTGACCAGCCAGTAAATCCAGAATTTATACCCAATCAAAGGGTAACTAACGTATCTCCCTCTCGTACAAGTAAACGTACTACCACACCGCCTGCCCGACTCAATGCTTCTGAGTCCTTGGGAAGGATGCGAGGAACTATTGTATCTCCCTCATTGCCACCTTTGGCAGCTGTAGATCAGCATTTACCTCAAGAGATTGATGAGAACGTACCTCCCCCATCAAACTCGACATTATCATACATTTGGCCAGCAAAAGGTGTACTCACTTCTGGCTACGGTTGGCGCTGGGGTAGAATGCACAGAGGGATTGATATTGCTGCTCCTGTTGGCACACCCATTTATGCTTCAGCCGACGGTACTGTTGAGAAAGCCGGCTGGAATAACGGTGGCTATGGTAGGCTCGTAGATATTCGCCATCCCGACGGCAGCTTGACTCGCTATGCTCATAACAACAGAATTTTGGTACGAGTGGGTCAGGAAGTACGCCAAGGGCAGCAAATCGCCGAAATGGGCAGCACTGGCTTTAGCACTGGGCCACATAGCCATTTTGAAATTCACGCATCTGGCAAAGGCGCAGTCAATCCTATCGCCATGCTGCCAACCAACCGGATATAAAACCAATTCGCCATAGCCTGCGGCTAGACTAACCCCTCCGTAGGTAAGGCTTAAGCCTAAGCAATTAATAAACATAGATGCGGCAAGACTTTCGTGAGAAAGCATCTGCCGCCTGATTTTAAAGAATTGGTATAATTTTTGCCTATCTTCAATTCAATAATTGCTTTATCTGTAGAGGGGGTTTAACTCCCTCTTTTATTTTGGTTAGCGGGATTTTCAAAAAGCACTTCAAAGGTAACAAGCAGGTTCAGATCAATGGCAGACAACTCTATTAATCCCATCGATAAACTACATTATTTCAATCAATTTGATTAATCCATAACATCTCAGTTAAAGTAAAACTGAAAGTTGTTTAAAAGTCATCAACATGACAAATCAAACAAAGATTGCTGTAGTTACAGGTAGCAATCGCGGATTAGGATTTGCTATTTCCCGCAAATTATCTCAAATTGGCATTCATGTCGTGCTGACGAGCCGGAATGAAACAGATGGTCTTGCTGCTAAAAAGCAATTATCAAGTGAAGGGCTTGATGTAAATTATCATTTACTAGATGTAAACAGTGATATTAGTGTATCAGAGTTTACGCAGTGGCTAGGGCAAACTTATGGCAAGGTAGATATTTTAGTGAATAATGCTGGCATTAATCCTACAGCTAAGCCAGAAGAATCTAGCTTATTGACCGTGCAACTGGAAACGCTACAAGCCACATTTAATACTAACGTTATAGCAGTGCTGAGAATTTCTCAAGCTTTAATACCTTTGATGAAAATTAATAACTATGGTCGTATTGTCAATGTTTCTACGGAAATGGCATCTTTGAGTAGCATTGCCAGCGATTATTACCCACTAGCTCCTTCCTATAGGCTTTCTAAAATTGGGATAAACGGGCTAACTGTGCTTCTGGCAAAGGAACTTCAGGGTGATAACATCCTCGTTAATGCTTATTCTCCTGGTTGGATGAAAACCGATATGGGAGGTGATGATGCACCGTTTACAGCCGAAGAAGGAGCCGAAACTGCTTTCTATTTAGCAACCTTACCAGATGGCGGAGCGCAAGGACAATTTTTTGCCGAGATGCGGAAGTTTGGTGGCCCAATTCAATTACAGTGGTAGGTTTTTATCAAGAATAATAATTAGAAATCACCCCAGTCCCTAGTCCCTTCTCTCTGCTATCCTGAGTTTGGCAGAACGCGATCGCGGATTATTGGCAATCTCGGCTTCTGTGGCGATGATGGGTTTTTTCGCTAAAACTTTTAATAGAGGTGAATTTCTTAAACCGTGTTTTACTAAACGGTCTTCCAGGCTGTGAAAACTGATGATGGCAATTTTACCACCAGGGACAAGGGCTTGGGGTGCTTTTTCTAAGAAAGTTTCTAGGGATTTTAACTCATCATTAACGACGATACGCAGGGCTTGGAAGACGCGGGTAGCGGGGTGGATGCGACCATAACGGTATTTGGGGGGAACAGAAGATGCGATCGCCTCGGCTAATTCTGTCGTGGTGTGAAAGGGGCGTTTTTCTACAATTCGTCTAGCAATGCGTCGTGAAAGTCTTTCCTCGCCGTATTCAAAGAAAATCTTGGCTAACTCAGCTTCATCCCAATCATTAATCACATCGGCGGCGGTTAAAGGCTGTCTTTGATCCATCCGCATATCCAAATCGGCTGCATGGCGAAAGCTAAAACCCCGTTCTGGCGTATCTAAATGATAAGAACTCACACCTAAGTCGGCAATTATACCATCAAAAGTGGCAATGGGGAACTCATAAGCCGCAAAATTACTGCGGATAAATTTCACGCGATCGCCAAATTCTCCTAACTCTTTCTGCGCTGCTGTTAAAGCATCCTCATCTTGGTCAACAGCAGTTAGCTTGACATCTGGTGCAGCCTCTAAAATCAAACGACTGTGACCACCACCCCCTACCGTTGCATCCAAATAATGACCGCCTGGACGCACCGCTAGACCTGCAATTACTTCTTGGGGTAACACAGGGAGATGGGAAAATATTGGTTCTTGATTAGTCATTAGTCATTGGTCATTGGTAAGTAGAGACGCGATTAATCGCTTCTGTACAGTCAACAGTTAACAATATCACTGTTCTACAATTACATCGAAAAAATACTCAAAAATCAACAATTGAATGCTAATGATTGAGAATGGCTGCATTTGATAAGAGTTGGAATTTTTTCTCAATCTTGGGATTGTTATTTAAAACGACAAAAAAAGCAGGATAGGGAAATTCTATGTTTTCAGATAAAGCATTGGCAAGTTCAGAGTTGGCTGATTCAGATTCAAATTGCCAAAAATTATTTTTTCGCACCACACCCAAAACATAGAGTGGTTTTTCTGGGAAAAATTGGACAACTTTTCTAGTTAAGTACGCTGTTGTAATCTGAGGATAACGAGATAACCGTTGACGCAGTTTATTTACTTCTGATTCTGGTAGATTATGAGAGATAAATTCGTCACTATTCTTGATAGTTGAACGTTCTGCTTCCGCTTGCAACATTAGCTGATAATGCTCCTCTGCACGTTGTCGGTAAGACTGTGCTTGTTCTAAATTTCCTTGTTGTTGTAGGAAGTCATAAATTAGCCGACAACCGTCAATTACTGCATCTGGGTCTTTGGCGATCGCTTTCTCAATATATTCTATGCCTTGCTTATCTCGTCGCTTTAATAATATCTGCCCTAGTAAATAATTAGCTGAGACATGATGAGCATTTCTGCCGACAATATCCTCTAATATGGGTAAAGCTGCTGACTCACTTTCAAAATCCAATGTCAGGAAAGCTAGTTGTAGAGATTCATCAATGGTAAGTTGTTCTTTTTGGGCTTTCTGTTGTAATTGTGTGAATGTAGCTCTTGATTCTTGAATTTCTGTATGTTTTTGTCGCCAAGCGGTGGCTGTCTGTTCTCGCCAAGCTTGGTTAAAATGCTCGATAAATTCGATTAAGGATTCTCCCAAAAACTCATTAGCTGCATTAGTTGTAATAGACATATTCATGTCTATATCTTCTTCAGCATAGGGAATATAACCCAAAGCCCTCAGCCTATCTTTTAAACAAGGATGAGTATCGGCGTTATTAGTTTCCTCGGACAGAGATACTTTTAAATATAAATCTGCTGCCTCTCTATTAATTTCTTGTAAAAAACCTTTCTCCATTTGCGCGTAAATTTTGCTGGGAGGTTCAATTTCTGTTTGTATCTGTTGATAAACATCAGACCAGAAATTATGCTGTAAAAATCTAGACTTGACCCCAACAGTGATTAACGTTTCCGCAGTATTTTGCACCCCAGTAATATCAACGGCACATTTATCAGCTTCATATTCATTTCTCCGGGCTAAAACAAAGGAATAAGCATTGAAAAAAGGGACATATAACTTGAGAAACCAATCAAAAATTAATAATGATGATTGATTTCCACCTTGTTCTAATCCTTCTATCAGGCGATACCAAGTATAACGTTGGCGATAAATCCAACCACTGAAACGATTGTGATTTCCTGATAGATGTCCCAATTCATGGGCTATAACAGCACGAAATTGTTCGGGTGATAGTGCTAACATGAGAGGTAGACCAACAATTAAGTAATTGCTGTACCATCCCAGCAAACCCAAACGTGGTCTTTGGATCACACCCGCGTTAAAATCGTCTGTGAGCAGAATGTGGTGAAACCTTGGCGCTTTTAACTGGGAGGCGATTTCGTTAACCACACGATAGAGTTCGGGTGCATCTTGGGCTTTTAATGGTAAACCATCTGGTGGGGGAAAAGCAACCCAGAGCGATCGCAATAACACAAATGCAAAGGCCAGCAAAAACAAGCTACCTTTAATTGCTGAGGAGGAAATTCGCTGACTATTCAACATCAGCAGCACCAACCCCACAGACAAACCCAGCGTAGCCGCTAAAATCAAAAATATGTAGGCATAACCCAAAGTAGCCAAAAAAGCAACGTGTAACCTATAAGTACGTGGCTGTTTGTGAGCGAAGATTTCTAATTTCTGAATTAACGCATCGAAACGCTCTTGATTGGCAATCATAAGTATGTATTAGAAATGTAAAACAGCAATATAACTGAAACATAACCTGTCTGACTTACGTATAAATTCAGATAAGGATTGAAGATATTGTGATTTAATGCCAATTAGTGGAGTGATGACGATAAATCACATCAATTGAGTCAATAGATATTCATGATTATTTTTTCTTCCCCTTTACCCATTGACCAAAGAGGAAAAAATTCTTTTAACGCAACTTTTTTAAATATCGAGCTTTCCTATAATAATTGAAGAAGTGAAACAAAATGAAACATCAAGCAAAACCCCTCAGTTGCCCTCATCTCTCCGATATACCCCCCTATGGATAACACACTTAGGGCGTATCCCCAGGATCATCATCATACAGACTTGATTTTGGCAGATGTGAGCGAGCTTGTCTGGATGGCATCAACACGGTTCAACTCGAAATTTTCATAATGGGAGAACACGGAATTTATGGCAAGAATAGAAACCCGCACTGAACCAATGGTGCTGAATATGGGGCCACACCATCCCTCAATGCACGGGGTTCTGCGGCTAATTGTCACTTTGGACGGTGAAGATGTTGTTGACTGTGAACCAGTTATCGGCTACCTCCACCGAGGAATGGAAAAAATCGCCGAAAACCGTACCACTATTATGTATGTCCCCTACGTTAGCCGATGGGACTACGCAGCTGGTATGTTCAATGAAGCTGTCACCGTCAACGCACCGGAAAAGCTAGCTGGTATTGCTGTTCCTAAACGTGCTAGCTACATCCGCGTCATCATGCTGGAATTGAACCGTATCGCTAACCACTTATTATGGTTCGGCCCGTTCTTGGCTGACGTAGGCGCACAAACTCCCTTCTTCTATCAATTCAGAGAACGGGAGATGATTTACGATTTATGGGAAGCCGCCACAGGCTACCGCATGGTAAATAACAACTACTTCCGCGTTGGTGGGGTAGCTGCTGATTTACCCTATGGTTGGGTAGACAAGTGTGAAGAATTTTGCGACTACTTCTTACCCGTAGTGGATGAATACGAAAAGCTAGTCACCAATAACCCCATTTTCCGCCGCCGCATTGAAGGTATTGGCACAATTAGCCGCGAAGAAGCGATTAACTGGGGACTTTCCGGCCCCATGTTGCGTGCTTCTGGCGTGAAGTGGGACTTGCGGAAAGTTGACCATTACGAATGCTACGACGATTTCGACTGGGATGTACAATGGGAGACTGCTGGCGATTGTTTAGCCCGTTATATGGTAAGAATGCGGGAAATGCGCGAATCTGTAAAGATTATTAAGCAAGCAATCAAAGGATTACCCGGTGGCCCTTACGAAAACCTGGAAGCCAAGCGTTTAGCGGCTGGGAAGAAATCGGAATGGGATGCGTTTGATTATCAATACATTGGTAAGAAAGTTGCGCCCACCTTCAAAATGCCCAAAGGGGAAATTTACGCCCGTGTGGAAAGCGGTAAAGGGGAACTAGGAATTTATCTCATTGGTGATGATAATGTCTTCCCTTGGCGGTGGAAAATTCGTCCAGCAGATTTCAACAACCTGCAAATTCTTCCCCACCTATTGCGTGGTGTGAAAGTCGCGGATATTGTCGTCATTCTCGGCAGTATTGACGTGATTATGGGTTCTGTGGATAGATAGGGGGTTCGTAGTAAGGACTTTAGTCCTAAAAAAGGGCTAAAGCCCTTACTACAAACTTTATATTGTGTCTGGGTCGATATTTAACTCCCGCAATTTTGCAGCTAAACGTTCGGCTTTTTGTTCTACCTGTTCTATTCTTTGTTGTGTCTGGTCTGCTGTTTCTTCAGGTGTTGGGACTAATTGTCTATCTGCTGTAAAAAACCGCAACAAGCCCTGATGAACTCTCAAATATAAGCCTAACTGTTGACTCCACAAATATCCTTGTTCGTCTGGTTGCAGAGGTTGATATTCTCCATCGACTAAATGAAATCCGGCAAATTCTAATGTGTAGGGGTCGAACCAAAAATAATCAAAAGTGCGGAAGGTATTTTGGTATATTTCTTTTTTTAAATTTCTGTCAGTCTTGGCTGTGGAGTCAGATAAAATTTCCAGAATGAAATTTGGGTATTTACCATCTTCTTCCCAAACTACCCAGCTTTTTCGGGTTTTCCGTTCACACCCCAACACTACAAAAAAGTCTGGGCCTCGGAAATATTCTGATTTGAGTTGACGCGGACTGTAGTAAATGGTCAAGTTTCCCGCCGCGTAGAAATCATTTCTATCTCGCCACAGCCATTCTAAGCAGGTCAAAAGTAAAATTATTTGTCGCAGATGCAGTTTGGTTTCCAAGGGTGGTTCGTCACTATATAAATCACCAGGAGGAAATATAACATCACTAGGGATGCCTTCTTGAGATGCTAATTCTTGAGCAATGGTCATAGAATTTATAGGGCATCAAATATTTTATGGATTCATTTTAGCAGTGTGGAATTATATGATGTTTTTTTTAACGCAGAGGTACGCAGAGGTCAGCGCAGAGGTACGCGGAGGTTTTTTTAGGATTATTTGAGGTACGGAGTAAGGTTTGGAGAACCAATTAGATAAAGAGTTTGACAGTATCAATATGAAAATTAAATTAAACTTTTTTAGGGTGGGCATCTTCCCCGCTCTAGTTATCTAAGATAAATTTCTATTAGAACAGCATCGAATTAGATTCTGTAACTGTGTAAAGATTAAGTGAAATAAGTATTTGGAAGAAAAAGTGTGAAATCTTGATTGTATAAGAGTTTAGGCTATATATAGCTTGTCTACCTCTTTTAGTACCATTGTTCAATTAAAGTCTGATAAATTACTATATAAATGTGAAAAACTGGACTTATTCATAATTTTAGAACTGTGCAAATTCACTCTCACGCAGAATTTGAACCTAGCCCAAATAACCCTACTGAACAGGGTTTACAAAAAGTTCTCCAGCGTCTTGTGCAAACCATGCAAAGGGACGCATTAGTGAGACAAACAACGAACAATCTGAGAGAATCGCTGCAAGTTGATCGCGTAGTGTTATATTACTTTTACTCGCAATGGCACGGACAAGTCACCTTTGAAGCATTAAGTGCGGAAGAATTTTCCATATTAGGGTCAACTGGGCCAGATGAATGTTTTAATGATGAGTATGCAGCCTTGTATTTAGCGGGACGTACAAAAGCGATCGCTGATATTGAATCAGAAATCATCAACCCTTGTCACCGTGACTTCCTCCGCACTCTACAAGTCCGCGCTAACCTAGTCGTGCCAGTTTTAGTACCCAAAGGATTATGGGGACTGCTAGTCGCCCATCACTGTCAAGCACCCCATTCTTGGACAACATCAGACATAGAACTAATGCAAGCAGGCGCGAAAACTCTATCCACATCACCTTATATCTTGGAAAGTTGAGTTGAGGCAAGATGTAGATGAACCAATGTGTGCTGAAATCATTAATTAAAGAGGGTTTTATCGTTTAACACTCCCACGACTAGGAAAACATTGCTTACGTCGTTATAACAAGAGAGTTTCAGCCCAGTCCCCTGTCACCTGTCCCCAGCTATAACTTGTCTATGAACCCTCATGCAGCGCTACAACAAGCCATAGCCCAACGCATTACTAGCAGTCCCGAAGCGCGAATTACCTTTGCAGAATATATGGATATGGTGCTATACCATCCTGAACACGGTTATTATTCTAGCAATGCAGTTAAAATCGGCTTCAAAGGCGGTGATTTTTTCACCTCTGTTAATCTCGGCGCTGACTTTGGCGATTTACTAGCAGAACAATTCGCCCAAATGTGGGAAATTTTAGGGCAACCCGTACCCTTTTATTTGGTAGAAATGGGTGCAGGGCAAGGACTGTTAGCCTTATATATCCTCAAATATATCCAGGCGCAATATCCCCAATTATTCCCCGCCTTGCATTACCTAATTGTAGAAAAATCCCCAGGCTTAAAGCAAGAACAGCAGCAACGCTTACAAGAGTTTCCTGTGCGCTGGTGTAATTGGGAAGAGATAGAATCTAACTCAATTATTGGCTGCTTCTTCTCCAATGAGTTAGTAGATGCTTTCCCAGTGCATCAGTTCATGATAGAAGCAGGCGAGTTGCGAGAAATTTATGTAACCTTGCGGGGAGATGGGGGAGTGGGGGGAGATGGGTCAGGCTCGGCCTCGTCGCGGTGGGCGGCGTCGCCGTGCCAGTACCTC
>DATNQO010000195.1:0-6524 GCA_036704005.1 Leptolyngbyaceae cyanobacterium
AAAAATAGCATCCCTAGAAATTAACTCCCACAAATAGCGCAATTGTGCTTGTTCATCGTACCAGCCCCCTGGTTTTTGGCTGAAGTTTAGCGCCCCAATATATTTATTTTGTAATTTCACCCATTTCCTATCAAAGAATGGTACTGATTGCTCATTCTCTAGCATCAGATGCCGGATGTGAAAGTCACTTGTTTGAGTTTCTACTAGTCCATTTATTGAATCTATTTTTAATGGATTAGGAATTGGTGGGTGCGAGGAGAGATTAAACTGCTGCCAAATGACTGACCATATTTCTTCAGCACTTAAAACCCTAATCCCCAGCTTCATCTTGTTGCCGAGGATAGCTGACCACTGTAAAAATCCATCGTTAAACGAGTTTTGGAGAATATTTTCAATTCTAGTATTGTTATGGGCATGGATTTCACCTGTAAATGAAAACCAGCCCTTTTCTAATTTTCTAATAAGAGATTCTATAAAATCCTTTGAGCGTTCATCGTCAGATACTACAGTGTAAGTACACCATAATCTTAAAAACTTATTCTTGCGAGTTCCACTTTGCGTTAATTCTTTAGTTCTTAATCTTTCACTACGTATTAACAATTTTAATTGGTCAATCGAGCAATTAGATTCTAAGTGTGATAGTTCTTGCTGTCTGTTGTAGTCAGAAGTAAATGACCCTAAATGTATTGTTAAGTTTTCCCCTTCTGGGATTTCTTTTAGCCCCGCTTCTATCCCCTCAAAAATGGGTAGCATTTGCTCTGATGGCAAGTTGGGATGTACGCCCAAGCAATCAAAACAGAATTTTACCTGAATATTTTCTCCTTTTTTGAGAATTAATGCACCTACGCCTTGCCTACCTCCTAAATTTAAATCACATATTCCCGCTAAATGAATAACATCCTCGAAAGGAGTGAGCATTTTAACAACTCTAATCTGCTCACTTTCTATTTTCCCCTTCCCTATTTTATCTTGCAAAGATTTTGGCATAATTTTATTCTTCTCTCCTCTTCTGCTGTACCGATTGATACTTCATATAGCCTCTGCTAATTCTCGGAGTGGCAACAAACTTTCCAAAGAACTCTTTGTTAGTCGATATCGTCCACCAACTAGCCCATCCCCATGCGATCGCTAATCCTGTCCCCAGCCAACTTGTTTGCAGCAAGTAGTTGAAGACAAATACATTCGCTACTGCTATCAGTGTCCAAGGAAATATTTGGTCGGCGGGGAATGGCCCTAGCTTGGGTCTTTCCCCTAGAATCCTATTTACTGTGCGGAAAGAACGGTTTTGGGTCATACTTCTTTCATCTATTCAAGGATGCAACAGATACAAAGCCATATGAATTTTTGATTTGTATCTGTTGCTAATTTTCACACCTTATTAACCGCCTGTTCCTCCTGTTCTGACAATTAATCCAGTAATAATATCCCCTACAAAAACTGCCAATACTATTATTAATGGCGTTCTTGATAGGGATTGCCAATCCTCATCATTCCGGGCTGCTTGGATAATTCTAACTAAGCTTATCCCTACATATAATAAGAACAATCCTCGCAAAACATTGAAGAATAAATCAATAACTTGTCCTATTTGAGTATTATTACCTCCAGAAGTGCTAAAAGCATCTTTCATCCAATTTTGTGCGTTTTGAAAAAACTGCGCCTGAGCAGGTGCAGACGCAAAATCGAGTACAAAAATTACTGCTAGTAGTGCAAATAAAATCGCATAGAGATTGACTCCATACTTTCGCTGCACTTTATCAAAGTTGGTAAATAAGTAATTAGCCTGCTTTGGTAGTGCTATGATCATTGCCGCACCAATCATTAATCCACCCAGCAAGATGTTATGAATAGACATCTCTGCTATCATTGCCACACCAGTCACACCCATCAGTGCTAATGTGCTGTTTTTGGCTCTTTCATTGCTTACTGGTCTTAGGGTGGCTGTGGCTGTTGCCGTCTCGTATCCGTATGATGTACGCATCTCGTTCTCCTGAACGATTTGATGAGGAATACGCACATTCTTGAACAAGTCAAACTCAAGAAATAGACACTTTAGTACTAAAAAAAATAGCACTAAAGTACTAGTATAATATTGCTAACATATACAATCTACGTAGCTAAAAATTTAATCCTGCATTAACAAGCTTCTTGCTTGGCATACTCATCTGGGTAATTATTTATTAGTATAAATATTTTTTTAATTAGCTCAGTAAGTGGAAAATAGGGGGGTTGACTTTTATCTAGTTTTGTGGTGGAAAAGCAATCAGAAGCCCGAATTTTCGTAAAGTACATTTAAAAACTTTACAGCTTCACGTTTAGCCGTTTCAGAACGTAGGTCATACTTTTGGGTAGTAGCTGGGTTTGCATGGCCTGCCAATTCGCAAACCGTTAGTACATCTACACCAGCTTCTAGTAGTCTAGTAATGAAAGTTCTGCGAAAATCATGAGGGCTAAAAGGCTCTATCTTCGCAGTTTCAGCACGTTTAAGGCAAATTGCCATCACCGCCTGATCTGTTAAATGTCCAATATGGATATGTCCCCCACGCTTGACCGGACAGATTAACGCCCCTGGCGATTTTCCTCGGATTTTTAACCAATCATTCACAACCCCAACCGCACCAGGAGGCAGATATACCGTGCGCGATTTCCCTCCCTTACCATGCAGCACTTTCAACAAGTTATCGTCACGCTTGAAATCTTTAACTTCCAATGCTACTGCCTCAGATCGTCGCAAACCGCAACCACTCAAAACAGCGATCAGTGCTGCATCCCTTAACCCAATTGCACTCGCATCTTGTTTGCAGTTGAGCAACAGGGCAGTAATTTCTTCTGGTTTTAACAACCGCCCTCGCGGCGTTTCTGAGTCGCCGCGCACTCTTTTGAGGTCTATTGCTGACTGATAATCTTGGGCGCTGATCAATCCCAAACGCAAGCATTCTTTCAAAACCCGCCGCAGAGCGCATAACATTCGGTTGGCTGTTGCTGGGGAGTATTTTTCAATAAATATTGCTCTGATTGCTGCTGTATGTTGGTAACGTAACTTTGACCAATCTAGGGACAGTGCATCGCATTGGTTGCTAGTCAATAATCGGGCTATCACAGAGAGCGCCTTTTCGGTTGTCCGGCGTGAACCAGGAGTTAAACTCGACAAATATACCCCCGCCGGATGAAGTGTCAATGGCAGTGGTCTGGATAGTGCGAAGTCAAGTTGCTTTGTGGTGTCCTCTCCCATGATCTGTACGCGCTACCTGACAAAAAACAGATAGCTCAGATCCTCATTCTCCCACCAATTGATTCACACTTCATCCGGCGATGGTCTGCGACCGACCGGAGGTCATCGCGTAACCGCCCGATAAAAGCGCGATGGCGTAACCGCCCGCTAAAGAGCGATCGCTATCGCACATCCCTTTATCACTCGTAGGCAGGAGTTAGGGGGTAGGTGGCAGGAGGGAAACAGCCTCATTAATTAGCACACCCTACACGCACAATTGTACAAACGGAAAATAGTTTTGGTAAATTCCAGTTTTCATAAACTATTTTTTAAGACATCTCCCCAAACCCGCAGCAAATAAAGTCTTTCGTAGAACATCGAATTTTTACATATTTTTGGCAAAATTCTCACTAATTTTAGCTTTATACGCAGTAAGTTGTTAATTTATGTGTTCCAATTAACATACATTTTGCTCGCAGCTTTATCAGCGTAATGCTATCTGAACACAGTGCGATGGCGCTCTTCGCCCGCTAAAGAGCGATCGCCATCTATAAACGTAAAGCGCCGTTGCACCCATCCTGGGTGCGCGTGAAGTTACTAAGCGCCATCGCCCTCTTCGCGGGGCGGGGCATCGTCGCAGAAACTATTACCCTTATATGTAGCAATTGATTTTAAAGCACGGATAAAGATATCTGCTTGATTCGATATATGAGCTTTTGAGTCCATCCTCTAAGAATTTTTCGGGTATTGGCTTTTACAGGAAATATATGGAATCGTTAAAGACCGTCCTATTATTTAAATGAGCGACCTTGGAGATTTTGTCCTGAAAAATTTAATGACATGATTTCTTCCCTTTATAAACATCTAAGAAAATCCACCAGTCTTTGTCCACTCAACAGCTTAATCTCTGGATGCTGCTGCAAAACAGATTTACACTTGGGGGGAGTCGTACCAGTGTGAATAAAAAAGCCGCCACTAGCTTGATGTTGGGCAATAACTAGGGCAAATTCCTCCAAATGATCAGCTTTAATTGCATCTTTGTAACGCTTCGCCTGCACCAGATATTTCTCACCACTCACCCAAACGTGTCCATCTATGCCACCATCCCCCGTATAACGTTGGTTGCGTTGAATTTTGTACCCCTGGCGTTGAAAACTAGACAAAAGCAATTCTTCAAAAACGAGGGGGTCTATCTTGCGGAGGTATGCTATTACGAAAGGCAGTGGTTCGTGGTTCTGTGCAATGATGTTGTCGATTCTCTCTAGTACAGCTTCCGCTCTTGTGATTCGTCTTTGATGCCCTATCTTTGTCAGATGTCGGCGTTTCTTACTGCCAAATAGCAGCAAGCAAATCAAAATTAGAGCCAGTACGAAAACTAAACCCCATGTTGTAATTAATTTCAATATTCCCTCTCCAAACTGCCCTCTTTGAATTAATGAATCTGCTTTACTTCTGGTTAATTATCAATTCCAAAGCCCAATCCAACAGCTTTCTCAACCGACGAATCACTACCATGTAAACCACTGAAAAAAACTTCACCATTTGTAGTAACGATGTATCTATGAATGCCGCTTCTGCCGTAGATCACAAAAGTATCAGCCTTATCTTTCTCGCACGATGATACCCACTGTGCCGCGTCTTCAAGCGAGTAACCACTATTTGGCGTTGGAAAACTACCGCTTTTTGACTCCGTTTCGTCACAAGGATAATCCCCCATCTTAATCAAAGCCTGTTTCACCAATTCTGGTGATTTGTGTAAATTCATGTTTAGTTTGAACAATTGAATTGCCTCATAAGCTTGCCGCCATTGGGGGTCAGATTCAATTAAATCTACTCTCGAAGGAGATCCTGGGCAATTATCGGTGGGGTACAGATGCCGATCTAGAGCTAAACCCACGAATTTCCCCATCTGTTCTTCTAGATTGATTGCTGAGTTGTATCCTGGTACAGGCTTACCACATTTGTCACAAAGAAGAGCCATATACTCTTTTCCTTGGTCGTTAATATACCACTGCATTTGTTTTCTCCTTTATCTAGATTTTGATAGCAATACTGATATCAAATTGAGAAAATTAATCTGACAAACTACTTATTTACTTGATAACGGTTGAATGTTGAGCTTATCCCCTACTTTAATATTTGCTGCGCCGGAGGGAAGTTCTAACACGAAATTGGCAACACGACCTTGATATATGGTGCAGGGTCTTTTGTGGCAAGGTTCGGCATTGTAAACCGCAGTTGTCACAACGCCGTCCTTGAGATAGAAGATGTCTAGTGGGAAATTTACCTTGTACATCCAAAAAGGCACATTGTGAATTTCTCCCCCCAGGTTGAATAACATTCCGCGATCGCTGCTTAAGGATGAGCGAAATTTCAGCCCTTTCTCCAATTGAAGAGGTGTAGATGCGACTTCTAGTTTAAAGGAGCGATCGCCTGTTGTAAGGATGTGGGTAACGGGTAGCTCCTGGGGCTGAGTAGAGTTGTACATCAGCCACACATTTCCTAAGATAATTAATCCCCCAGCAATTGGCCCTAGTATGTTGATTAACTTGAAGCCAGCAATGTATAAATCTTTCTCGCTATTGATTTTTAGCTTTTGCATAATTATCCAAAAATATCAATTTCACCGAGACTATATATAGATGAATCGACACTGCTAGATGGCTGACCTTGTAAAGCTGCTTTGTTCCTCATACTTTCAACTCGGTCAGCCTCACGGATTGCCAGAGGGTTCATATTTTGCCTTGCTTTCAACAATTGTGATAATTCAATGCAAAGCGGAGGCAGTTCCCCAATGGGAGAAACATCGTCATCAAACATTTCACAAAAAGTAACAACGGCGGCACGTTCTACAATTGCCCCAATCTCCGCACCCACACAGCGTTGTGTGGCTTTGAGTAACCTTTTCCACTCAGCTTCAGTGTAGCCATCGCCTCCATTGCGGAAACGAGTATCAAAACGGGCTAAGTGAATCTTGAATATTTCGTGCCTTTCTCCATAGTTTGGGAGATCCACCTTGAAAATCTCATCAAAGCGCCCACTTCTGGTTAGCTCTGGCGGTAGCCATTCAATATTGTTAGCCGAAGCAATAATCAAAACCTCACTCGTCCTTTCCTGCATCCAAGTGAGTAACATCCCTGCGAGTCGCCTAGATAAGTCATCATCCCCAGCAAATCCTTTGTCGAAATCGTCCAAATAGAGGATTACACGGTTAATTCGGTCTACGAGTGCAAGTAAATTCTTAAGCTTATATTCAGCCAAATTACCGTAACTGCGGAAACTCCCCCACTCCAAGATAATCAGAGGCAACCCT
>DATNQO010000196.1:0-3911 GCA_036704005.1 Leptolyngbyaceae cyanobacterium
GTTTATGGCAATAGGGAAATTGATACTTTAACTGGTGGCAAAGGCAGCGATACATTTGTCCTGGGGCTGGCTGGTTTAAATAGACTCGGTAACATTGAGAGTTTCTATGGCAGTCGTAACCGTGAAGGTAACGGTGAATTAATCACACAAGGCAACGATGATTACGCTCTGATTACTGACTTCAACTCCACCCAAGATACCATCCAGCTTGCCGGCACTGCTAACGATTACGTTTTAGGTTCCTCTGGTGATGGTTTACCATCTGGCATCGGCATTTATTTGACTATCCCTGATAGTGGAATTCCTAATCGTACAACCAAGGAACTGATTGCCATTGTTCAAGGTGACACTAATTTGAGTCTGGACGCTAGCTACTTTACTTATGTAGCCTGATTGTTTGGTCAACGCAATGCAGGCGATCGCCTAAGAGTGCCTCGGTTAATGAATGCGTCCGATTGCAAGTAGCACAGATGAATGATGGTAGACAGAATTTCTGTCTACAATTTTTGTTAAAAATTTAGTGTAATCAGTTAAAGCTATGTCTGTAAAGGTTTTAGCTAAAATATAAATTTATAATTTTAAGCTGTTGGTCGTAAATAAGGTTTCATGAACAAATTAACCCTGGCTAAACTCAGAAAAATTGCAAAGGGAAAAGGGTACATAGTGCAATTTGAAGCAGGATGTTACAAAATCTTTCAAAAAGTTGCCGAATTCAATTCTCTATCTGATGCACAAAGTTATCTTAGTTGGCTAATACCGCCTTGCTCACCTCATTCCTCAATATCACCAGTACCACCAGCACCACCAGAAAAGCCTGACCCAAAATATAACCTGACTATTGTCTGGGAGCGTTGTTTGGAGCATCTTCCCATAATCTCTGTTCGTGCTTTAATTGGGCATATGTGCCATTTAGCTAGTTTTGATGGTAAATCTGCTTCTATATATTGCAAGTCAACTTGGTACGAGAAAATCAAAACGGATTTACCCAAACTGAACGCAGCTTTTCAAAACGCATTTGGTAGAGACATTGCGATAACGCTGTTAAAAACAACTGGGCTACCAACAGCATCTCCAACAGCACCAGTATCTCAAACAACAACACCTGCGTTACCAACACCAGCTTCAACACCACCAGCACCGTCGCCACGCACACCACAGCCAACACCGCCAGTCCCCAAACCATCGAATAAATTACAAGTACCTCTACTAACTGCTGGAAAATACAAAATTAGGGTACTTGATCACATCATTAGGCAAGGCTACCCTGAATTGGATGGTAAAAATTACATTGACGTACTTAAAACAGTACAAATGGATCAGCTTCTTGATAGCTATACCTTATCTGTTGGTATGAAGTTATCTATAATGATTGAATTTAATTTTGATATGCACTGGCTGTTGAATTTTCAGGTTGTTAGTTTAGCGATTCAATCTCTAAAAGATGGGCATTGTTTATTAGTCGTTTTACAACCAATATCACGCCTAACATCAGCAGATCACTATTTAGGGATTCAATTTCATGATATTACTTAAATAAAATCAAAACGCCAATGGAATCAAAACCTACCAAAAAACCTTACAAGCCAAAATCATCAGACACCGATACAACCAAGTTCCAACACGTCAAGATACTCGACTGTAATTTACCAGTAAATCGGGTGATTTTCGAGTGTTGGCACTGTCAGCAAGGGCTGCTGTGTGAGGTAGAGACGCTCTCAGCAGACTTCCAAGAGGTTGCCTGCCCCAGTTGCAGCAAGACAGCTATCAGGTTGGCAGCTTCTGGGGTGCTTTCGACAACGCCTATACCTTCACCTTGGCAACCTTATAACTTATCGTCATGCTGAATGAGCTGCACATTGAGTTGATACATCAGTTATTTGCGGCTTCAGACAAAATTAATCTGCCCCTGTGGTTGCAGGGTGGGTGGGCTATTGATGCGAAATTACATCGGATTACACGGGAACATGAAGACATTGATATTGCCTATCCTGGCGATCGCAGTGCCGAGTTTTTCTGGTTGCTGCAAGCTTTCGGCTGTGTTATCACCGAACAAACCTCCTATGGTTTTTTGGCTCAGAGGCAGGGTATTCTTCTCGACTTTGAACCTTGCGTTCGCATTGCAGACAACTACGAGTTAGAAGGGCTGCCTGGGGGAACTTGCCCACTAGAACCCACTGGCAGTCTTGGCGGCAAGTTAGTACGATGCACAAGTTGGGAAGCTATTCTCTGGGATTACTTCTACTATATAGAAGAGGTTCCACAAAGTGAATGGCGACCAAAAGACTTTTGTAGTTTCGCTCTAGCCAAAGAATCATTTGGCGAAACTGCAACACACAACTTGCATGAGCAATTTAAGCTTCTATATTCAGTATAGTGTTTGATAATACCTGCTAAAGTGAAACAGTTCTAGATAGAAAGCGTTGGATGTTACGGTGACACTGCATCGCAATGTATTTCTTTTATCCCTAATCTAACCCTAAAAGATATCAGCGATCGCTCACCCAACTGGCTGCAACAGTCTCTGCCACAACCTTGTATATCTGCTCTGATCATCCGTAGTTCGCACCGAGCGAGCGATCGCTTTCTTAGACCCGACAACAATTGCTAACTTTTTTGCCTCAAGATGACGGGGTTCTTCACCCAAAATTTTCGGGCTGAATTATTTATCCGAAGTTTACAAAGCATCAGTGCGAGATATAGATTCAATCAACTCCTCAACTTCTTCTTCGTCCAAACATTGTTTCACTTGCCTGCTGAACCACTTGGATTCTTCCAGTTCTGTGTCATTGACCCGGTAAACCAGTAATGTTCCTGCAACACGGGCAAGAGTAAGAGGTGAAGGGGAAAGGTGGCTCAGTAGATCACACGCATCCTGGTATATTTCCATGACTGATGGTTCGTCCAAAGGATATCCCAACTGAGCAGAAAGCTGTTTTAAGTTTTCCTGAATAGATGAATACAAGCCTGGATCTTCGGAATGGGAAAAAGGGTTACTCATGGTTATCGTTCAAATACCATTGCATTGGGACTAGAAGTAATTTTTTGAGGTAAGTCACTCTTTTGGGTTAATTCGTAGGTATGCTCGTAATTCAAGAACGATGGAACATAGCTTCAAGATAAACTTGTCCAACGTGGCGATCGCCATCACCGTTTTGCAGCAGAAATAGAGAGACAGCCGCAGTTAGTAAACGTTTCTCATCCCAATCTGGATGTTGTTGTAAGTAATCCTGCATACAATAGTGCAAGGGGGTGGGGATTTGAGTGAAAATGTTAACTGTTGCGTTCATAGAATGCGGACTTGGGGCAAGAGAATCAACCTGACAACTAGCTTTAACCTTTGCCACATCTTTAGATAACTACTAAACAAGCTGTAATACGTTTAAATACTTTTACACAGTCGTTTGTAGAATTTTTAGCGACAAGAAAGGCTAGTCGAATTATTGTGCAACTCAAGGGGGTAGGGTTGTCAATGCTGCGGAATGTTACACAAAAGTACAAAAAGAATTAATTATTACGGCTGTATCAGGGTTGAAGATATATTTCTGTTACGTTGCTTAATAAAAACTCAGTAATTAACAAGACCTAAAGCCTAAAAGATAAAATCCCCAGCGACAGGGTAAAAGCCTATAGCCTTGTTGGCTGTCTGTGGAAAATAGCCGAGGTAGCTTGTGGAAAAACTGTGGAAAGGATGAGGAAAAGTTGAGCTAGTAATAAGAATTATCACAAGTTTCACCTATTCCCGCAAGGAGGCTCCCTCGGAACCTGTACTCATACCAATTCACGAAAAGCCTGATACAAATAAAGCATCCAGAATGAAACCCCAACCAGTAATAGAAGCAACAATTGATGTGTTTAATTCCTCAAGACGTTGCCAGATAACTGTTCTTAACTCGTCCAGATTAGCAAAGCAT
>DATNQO010000197.1:0-58285 GCA_036704005.1 Leptolyngbyaceae cyanobacterium
GACGATAAAACAGCCAAGGATGGTTTGGTTGGAGGTATGCAATTGGACAAGCACCAAATCATTGAGGAGCCGGATGAGGTGAAAGTCTCACGTCCGGTTCTGAAGACGAGCGGTTTTCGTGAGGGAATCGCTTAGTTTAACCGCCACGGCAGTTGCTCCACTTGGGGAAACCCCAAGACCGCACTGCCTCAAAATATTTCGACTGGCGTTGATGTCTCGGTCGTGGTGCGTCCCGCAGTTGGGGCAGTCCCATTCCCTGATATTCAACGGCAATTTATCAAGAATATGTCCACAGTTCCCACAGCGTTTAGAACTGGGGAACCATCGGTCAATCTTTACCAAGGTTCGACCGTACCATTTGGCTTTATATTCCAGTTGCCTCACCAATTCCGACCATGCAGCATCACTGATAGCACGGGCAAGCTTGGGATTTTTGACCATATTCTTAACCGCCAAATCCTCAACCACTATCGTTTGGTTTTCACGAATCAGTCGAGTTGTCAGTTTATGGGTATGGTCAATTCTTGCGTCAGAAATTTTAGCTTGAATACGAGCAACTTTGAGCCTGGCTTTATCTCGATTGCGAGAGGCTTTCTGTTTACGGCTCAAAGACTTCTGTGCTTTCCTCAACTTTTGATAGTGCGCCTCATACACTTTGGGGTTAGCAATCTTTTCACCCGTACTCAGGGTAACAAGGCTGCTCACCCCAACATCCAGTCCAACAGCACTATCAATCGGTTGCAAAGTTTGGTCAGTTGGATCATCAATCCGCAAGCTGACAAACCAGCGTCCAGAAGGTTCAAGTCTAACGGTGATAGTACTAGGTTCGCAACCTGCGGGAAGTTGTCTAGACCATTTAACCCGCAGTGGTTCGGAACACTTAGCCAAGTAGACTTGTCCATCCTTCCACCGAAAAGCAGACTTGGTAAACTCTGCACTACCACCACTGCGTTTCTTTTTGAAGTTGGGATATCTAGTCCTACCAGCAAAGAAATTGGTGAAAGCGGTTTGCAGATGTCTCAAGCCTTGTTGCAGTGGTACACAACTAACCTCATTCAAAAACTGAAGCTCTTCAAGCTTTTTCCACTGCGTCAACATGGTAGAGGTTTGAGCGTAGTCTACTCGCTCTTGCCTCTCATACCAAGCCTCAGTTCTCGCTGCCAAAGCTCGGTTAAACACCAACCGCACACAACCAATCGTCCGGCGCAATATTTGTTCTTGCTCGGAGGAAGGGTAAAAACGGTAGCGGTAGGCTTTTTCCATACTTCAACTAGTTTTATATCTAATGTTGCCGGATTACGAGCCATCTAAGATTACCGTGTAATTAATCTTTGGGAGGTTGATGTCGATATTGTTTTCCAACAACCTTTACCTGCTCTACTGCCCTTTGTACCTATTCACAAAGGTGGTGAAAATGAGTCAATTATTCGAGAAGCATTGCAAATGCTACGTGCAGATGAACAGCGGCAGATGTTGTAGAGTGCGATCGCACTATATTAAATTAAATCAGCGCGGGGTTTAAAAGTTTCAATTTGCCGAATCTTTTCATACAATTCTTTTTCTTCCTGGCTAATAGTTTTTGGCGTAACTATTTGAATTTCTACCAATTGGTCGCCTCGTTTACCATTTTCGGTAGGATAGCCTTTATTTGCCAAGCGGAATCTTTGACCAGACCTGACTCCAGGGGGAATGGTCATTTTCACTGGGCCGTCTAAAGTAGGCGCTTCCACCTGTCCCCCCAAAACTGCTTCACTGGGTGTAACTGGTACTTGGGTGAAGATATTTGCACCATCAAGCTTAAATAATGGGTGGGGTTCGACGGTAATCTTTAAGTAGAGGTCGCCGCCGCCCATACCTTGGTTACGCAGGCGGATAGTTTGACCTGTGACCATACCTGGGGGCATTGTCACTTCTAGCGATCGCCCATCCTCTAATCTAATACGTTCATTACCACCAGAATAAGCCTTTTCTAAGGGTAAAGTTAATCTCGCTTCAATGTCCCGACGGGTTGGACGAGGTGGATTTTTGGGGACTGTATATTCTACTCGACTTTTTGGTGTACGGAATGGGTCGGCTGTCGTGGTTTTACTAGCCCCGTTTTTATTTTCCCTGCGACCACCAACACCAATAACTTGATTTAAGAAGTCTTCAAAATTAGAAAACTGACTGGGGTCTACATTCTCATTCCCGTTACGTTCTCCAGTCCGAGTATCACCCCAACCCTTAGATTTAGGAGTTTGTTTAGGAAAGCCCTTTTGTTTCCAATAGCGGCTAAACTGGTCATATTGGGCGCGTTTAGTTGTATCGGAAAGCATTTCGTAAGCTTCGCCGATAACTTTAAACTTCTCTTCCGCCTCTTTATTCCCCGGATTTAAGTCAGGGTGATACTGTCTGGCTAACCGTCGATAATTCTTTTTAATTTCTTCGTTAGTTGCATCTTTAGATACTCCCAAAATTTCGTAGTAATCACGAAAATTCTGCAAATTCTGCATATTCATTTATTTAACTTTTAAATTTTAGATAGTGGTAATTGATTAATAATTACCAATTATTAAATCCACATTCAGGAGGGGGGACAGTTGACAGAGGTTAAAAGCTTCTTCTTTTCCCCTTCCCCTTTCCCCTTTCCTCCTCATCTCCCCGCTTTACAACCAATCATCGTCATCATCCCAGTTATCCTGATAGCTGGGGCGGGGTGGACGGCGGGGTGGACGGTTGTCATAGGAGGGACGGCTATCTCGTCCGTAATCTCTGCCGTAGTCCCTATTGTTGTAGGAGTCACGTTCTCGATAATTATCTCTGGGATAGTCGCGTTCTTTTTCTTTATCGCCGACAAAGATATCTTTGATGGTGGCGAATAAATCATCGTCTTCGTCCTCAGCATAATACTGACGAACTTCCCGATTTAGCTCATATAAAGCATCTTGCAGGTCGGCGTAAGCTTGATCAATACCGCGATCGTCATTTTCTTTGAGACTGTCTTTAAGTTCTCGGCTGATATTATCGATGCGTTGGCGACGGTTACGGGCAAACTGCATTCCAAATTCTAAGGCAACTTCTCGCAGTTGTCTTTCGGCTTGGAGAATCAAAGCTTCCGAACGGGTGCGTTTTTCTACCCTTTCTTTCCGTTCCCGGTCGATATCGGCGTATTTCTGGGCATCCTGAATCATCCGGTTAACTTCGGCTTCACTGAGGGTAGAAGCGCCTTGGATGGTGATACTCTGTTCTCTGCCTGTAGTTCTATCTAAGGCTGTTACCTGTAAAATTCCGTTGGCATCGATATCAAATGCTACCTGAATTTGGGGAATGCCTCGCGGTGCTGGGGGTATGCCGTAGAGTTTGAAACGTCCTAGTGATTTGTTATCACCTGCCATTTCCCGTTCACCTTGGACTACGTGAATTTCCACAGAGTTTTGGTTATTTTCTGATGTGGAGAAGATGTCGGAACGGCGGACGGGGATGGTGGTATTGCGGGGGATGAGTTTTTTCATCACGCCACCGATCGCTTCCAAACCCAAGGACAAGGGTGTAACATCTAGCAGCAGTACATCTTTAAATTGTCCCGCCAAAATTCCCGCTTGAATGGCTGCACCCATTGCCACCACTTCATCAGGGTTAACGTTCTCACTAGGTTCAATGCCAATCAAGTCTCGTACTAATTGTTTCACCATTGGCATTCGCGTAGAACCGCCTACTAGTACGACTTCCTCAATATCATCAGGTCTGAGTCCGGCATCTTTTAAGGCACGTTTAACTGGGTTGCGGATACGTCCTAATAAGTCGCCACACAAACCTTCAAATTGGGCGCGTGTTAAGCGAGTCTCTATGTGTTTGGGGCCTTCTTCCGTGGCGGTGATGAAGGGTAGGTTAATATCGGTGACGCTGACAGCAGAGAGTTCAATTTTGGCTTTTTCTGCGGCTTCCATCAAACGCTGCAAGGCTTGGCGATCGCTCCGTCTTAAGTCTACACCTTCTGTCTCTAGAAATTGCTCGGCTAACCAATCAACAATTTTCTTATCAAAGTCATTCCCCCCCAGTTGAGTATCCCCACTGGTGGCTTTGACTTCAAATACTCCATCCCCCACTTCCAAAATCGATACATCAAATGTCCCGCCACCCAAGTCAAAAACTAAGATGGTTTCTGTATCACCCCGGTCTAAACCATAAGCCAAAGATGCGGCTGTCGGTTCGTTAAGAATCCGCAACACTTCTAAACCGGCAATTCTGCCAGCATCACGGGTAGCTTGTCTTTGGGAATCGTTGAAATAAGCGGGTACTGTAATAACTGCGCCTGTGACTTGTTCTCCCAGATAGGCACTAGCATCATCTGCCAACTTTTTCAGCACCATTGCCGAAACTTCTTCGGGGGCAAAATCTTTACCCAAACGAGGACAGGAAATTTTGATATTGCCAATCTCATCTTTGCGGATAGTGTAGGGTACACGCTTCGATTCTGGGCTGAGTTCGCCATACCTGCGCCCAATAAAGCGTTTAACTGCAAAAAATGTGTTTTGGGGGTTGAGGACTGTTTGTCGCCGTGCCATTTGCCCTACCACCCTTTCGCCATCTTTGCTGAAACCGACAACGGAGGGGGTTGTGCGCATTCCTTCTGCATTGGCAATCACCACCGGCTTGCCACCCTCCATTACGGCGACTACTGAGTTGGTTGTACCCAAGTCGATGCCGACTACCTTGCCCATGCGTTACTCTTCTCCTAACTGTGTTTTACTATATATATTATGATTAGGCAGAACTACCTCTAGCTTTTTGCTATGAAAGCAACTTGCCTCAATGGTATAACATTCATCATTTAGGCAAAAACCAGAGGAATTACAGCTTGAGGATTTAGTTGCAAGACTAGGATAACATTGACGATGCTGACTATGTTCTAGCCTTTGTGAATGTTGTAGCCTCATCTGTGAATTTTATTACCCTTTCAAGTTGGGAAATCCGCCCCTACCTTATTTGCTAATTGTGTCAGTTGTCAGTTGTTTTTGATAAAAGTTTAATACCCTAACCAGTGTAGGTGGTTTTAGAATATAAGTAAGCCACTGACCACTGACAAACACTTGAATTTAAAAGCACGATTACACAATCACCTAACGCAGATAGCAAGAGAACGTGACCCTTATCTCGCAACTGCTGGGCATTTTTTTGTTCAAGAATACATCCGTCAAGAATTGTCTCAATGGGGAAGTGTGGAAATCCACACCTTTCAAGTCAATAATCAGTCTTTTAATAATCTCATTCTCAATTTACCTCCGCAATCTATCGGCAAAAAACGCCAGCTACCACCTATTCTAATTGGCGCACACTATGATGCTGTACCGGGAACGTCAGGGGCTGATGATAATGCGACAGGTGTGGTAGTTTTATTAGAGTTAGCCAGAAAGTTTGCGGCTGCGCCAGCTAAGTATCCTTTGCGGTTGGTGGCGTTTGATATGGAAGAATATGGTTTGTTGGGTAGTACCGACTATGCCAGGTTATTGCGTCAACAACAGCAGCCGTTACGCTTGATGATGTCTTTGGAAATGTTGGGGTATCGTGATTTTACCCCTGGTTCGCAGAGATATCCCGCACCTTTGGAAAGGTTTTACCCGAATACAGGTGATTTTATTGCTTTAATTGGCAATTTACGCACCCTACCTGATTTAATTGGTATGAGTCGCAGCATTCGCCAAGCTGGGGTATCAAGTCAATGGCTACCAGTACCAAATCGGGGTTTGATTGTTCCGCAAACTAGATTAAGCGATCATGCGCCGTTTTGGGATGTGGGTTATCCAGCCATGATGGTGACAGATACAGCTTTTATGCGGAATCCTCATTATCATAAAGCGAGTGATGCGATCGCCACCCTTGATTTAGATTTTCTCACAGGTGTGTGTGAAGGCTTGGAAGTGGCTATCAGGCGACTGTGAACAAAGTTACTTTAATCCTAATTTCAGCCAGCTAAATAATTCTCCAACTGTCAATTTTAAATCTATAAACTTGGGTACTGGTAAAATCTCATCAGATAGTCGTTTGATTTCGGGTAATTGATTTGGTAAAAAACAAATTACCGCTTTTTCTTCTGGGTCAATTAACCATCCTAAACTAGTTTGATGGCGTAGACAAAAAAGTATATTATCTGTTACTTTCGTTTGTGATTGATCAGGTGCAAGAATTTCGATTGTCCAATCAGGAGAGATTTCAAAAGCATTAGATACTTCACCATCTGCATCAAAAGGCATTTTATCCCAGCGAAACACAGCAATGTCAGGGACAATTGAACGTCCAGAAAATGTACATCTTAATTCTGGAAAAGCGTAAGCAGTTTTATTCGCAAAACCTACCTCATTTATCCCATCTGCAAGCCGAATTTGTAAAGTGCTATGTTTTCCTTGAGGCATTGGTTTTTGATATATATAACCATCAATAAACTCGCTAGTTGGTTTTGTTTCGGGAAGTGCTAAAAATTCAGCTAGGCTTAAAGGCTTACTGGTTGTTTGCATAAGCTTTATAGCAGGGGACAGGGGACAGGGGACAGCTTTAAAAGCTGCTTGGTAGAAAGATTTTATGATTTATTTATGTCTTAACCTATTTGACACTCCTCGCTCTAAAGAGACGAGGATTCTTGCTTCATCCGTCCTCTCTAGAAATCTGAATGCTAGTATTCAAATTTCTCCGTTTAGATACGTCCACAAGCTCACACGGACTGCCCGACCGCGTTTGAAAAGGTTTTTAATTTCTGTGTTTACTCCCACATTTGTACAAAATTTAGGATTTATACTACCAGGGTTCCGGATCAGGAGCAGTCCGCTTGACCTACTTCGTCTTTTATTTGTGCGCTTTACCGCTATTAGTTATACTACCACAAAAGCCGCCCTTCTAGGGCGGGGCTTTAAACCCAGTTTTTCGGTAACTACGGCTTTACTTGGGCAATTTTTGAGAAAAATAAGCAGGAATTACGCAAAAACAGGCGTAACGCTTCATAACTGTAATTCTAACTGTAGGGCGATCGCTTTTATTAAATCTGACCACATAACAATAATCCAGGGAAAGGGGAAAGGGGGAGTAATTATTTTTTCCTCTGCTTTTTCCCAGTCCCTAGTCACCAGTTCTCAGTCGCTTTTAATTTCTATGCCAACGTGTACCTTGGGGGCTATCAATTAGGGTAATACCTTTGGCTTGTAGTTCGTTACGGATGCGATCGCCTTCAGCAAAATTTCTGGCTTTTCTCGCCGCTTGTCTTTGCTGAATCAAATCTTCAATATCCGCATCGCTTAAGCCATTTTGCTCATTTTTAGGTGCTTCTGGCTGTGCTGTTAAACCCAGAACTTCAGCTAAAGTAACCAATGTTTGCCATTGTATTTTTAATTCTTCTATTGGTGTTTCCGTCTTCCCTTCATGCAGCAAAATATTTCTTTCACGATGCAGTTTTTTTGCTAACTCAAATAATACTGTTAACCCACCAGGGAAATTAAAATCATCATTGACTGCTTCTGTAAAACGCTCAACATAGGGATTGGATGTTAATTCCTTCCCAGTCCCCAGTCCCCAGTCCCCAGTCCCCAGTCCCCAGTCCCCAGTCCCCAATTCCCAACCAGCTAATAACCCATCTTTGATTGTGTGCCAACCATTGGTAGCAGCTGCGATCGCCTCATCGGTAAAATCGATGGGTGTACGATATTGCGCCATCAGCACGAATAAGCGCATAGCCATCGGGTCAACTCCCCGCCCTAGTAAGTCGCGGATGGTGGTAAAGTTGCCCAAGGATTTAGACATTTTCTCGCCGTCAACTTTGACCATACCGTTGTGTAGCCAGTAGGTTGCTAGGGGTTTACCTGTGATGGCTTCTGATTGAGCAATTTCGTTTTCGTGGTGGGGGAAAATTAAGTCAGCACCACCTGCGTGAATATCTATTGTCTCACCCAGGCGATCGCGTACCATTGCCGAGCATTCTATATGCCATCCCGGACGACCTGCACCCCAAGGTGATTCCCAAGAAGGTTCTCCAGGTCTGGCGGCTTTCCACAGGGCAAAGTCGAAGGGGTCTTTCTTTTTCTGATATTCTGGATCATCTAAGTTAACGCGATCGCTTGCTCCCGCCTGCATATCTTCTAATTTGCGTCCTGAAAGTTTGCCATAGTGGGAAAATTGCCGCACGGAATAGTAAACATCGCCAGCCGATGGATAAGCAAAGCCTTTATTTTCTAACTCGTGAATTAAGCGCTGAATGCCATTCATTGTATGTGTAGCACGGGGATATTCATCAGCTTCTTTAATACCTAGCTGTGCCATATCCTCAAAATACGCCTTAATGAAGCGTTCTGCTACCGCCTCCATTGAGGAATGTTCTTGTCGCGCTCGGTTGAGGATTTTATCATCAATATCGGTAAAATTCTGTACATAGCGCACTTCATAGCCCAGGAATTGTAAGTAGCGCCGTACTACATCCCAGACAATACAAGCTCTAGCATGACCCAAATGGCAATAATCGTACACCGTCACACCGCAGTAATACATCTTAACCTTGCCTGGTTCGACTGTCTGAAAGGGTTCTTGACGGCGGGAGAGGGTATTGTAAACAGTTAGTGCCATAACAGAGTAATGCTGAAAGAAGATAAGCAATAATAGGGTAATGCAGCTCGGACTTATGTCGAGTATCCCTATGCTAGTGTTTTCTGGACAATCTACGCTACCATTTTGCCATTCTGCTGGAAAGCAGTTACCCCAAAAGTTCTCTAATTTGTTCTAATTTTGCGATTTCCTTGCTATGCAATCAGCAGTTACTCATAATTCTGAATCAATGGATGCTCCGAAACAAGGAATGCCAGTAACGATTATTACTGGATTCCTTGGAAGTGGCAAGACAACTTTACTTAATCACATCCTCAACAATCAACAGGGTTTAAAAACCGCCGTTTTGGTCAACGAATTTGGGGAAATCGGCATTGACAACGAGTTAATTGTTTCCACCGATGAGAACATGGTGGAACTGAATAATGGTTGTATCTGCTGCACTATTAATAATGACTTAGTTGATGCGGTATATAAGGTTTTGGAACGGGAAGAAAAGCTAGATTATTTAGTTGTGGAAACAACTGGACTAGCCGACCCTCTACCAGTAGCCCTCACCTTTTTGGGTACAGAGTTAAAGGATTTAACACGTTTAGACTCGATTATCACTGTCGTCGATGCAGCGAATTATAGTTTAGATTTATTCAATTCGCAAGCAGCATACAGTCAAATTGCCTATGGTGATGTGATTCTGTTGAACAAAACAGATTTGGTCGATGAAGCTACCTTGAATGACTTGGAAAGAAAAATTAACGAAGTCAAGGAAGGTGCGAGAATATTAAGGACGAAGCGATCGCAAGTTCCCCTCGCCTTAATCTTAAGCGTTGGTCTGTTTGAGTCTGACAAGTATTTTGATACAGCCGATACTCATAGTCACGACCACCACGACCACGACCATCATGACCATTCAGCCTGCGGTCACGATCATCACGACCATGACCATGATCATTCAGCCTGCGGTCACGACCATCACGACCATGACCACCACCATGACCACTCCCACCATTTAGAAAATGATGGCTTCACATCGATATCTTTCCAAAGTGATAAGCCATTTTCTATTAGGAAGTTCCAGTATTTTCTAGACAACCAACTACCCACAAATATTTTCCGCGCTAAGGGTATTATGTGGTTTGATGAAAGTCCTAAGCGGCACATTTTCCACCTCTGCGGTAAACGTTTTACTCTAGATGATGAAGAGTGGAAAGGTGAACCAAAAAACCAAATAGTGTTAATTGGGCAAAACTTAGACCGTGAAACCTTGCTGACTCAATTAGAAAACTGTCTGTGTCTTCCTTCGACTAGTCGCGGTAAAGGTTTTGGGAAGTAGAGATATATTTTAGTTGTACTCAAGGATAGTAACTTTAATCACGCTCCCTTCGACTTCGCTCAGGGAGCGTGATTATTCGCTCAGGGAGCGTGATTATTTGCTCAGGGAGCGTTATTGTGTGTAAGTGTTGAAGTCATTACCAGCGCAGCCATTCTACTGTAGTGAGTTTCGTTTTGACATTCGGCTAACTTATACAATAAATTTGTATCCCCTGAAATCAGAGCTTGCTTCTTCTTGCGACTCCAACCTTGCACTTGCTTCTCACGTTCAAAAGCATCGACTACGCGCTGATAATACTCGCAGAAAACTAGCTTCACAGGCAACCGTTTCGCCGTGTGGTTTGCGCCCTCACCTTGTTGATGTTCCCACAACCGCCGCTCAAGATTTGTTGTACTACCCGTATAGTAACTACCATCAGCACATTCAAAAAATGTACATATAAGCCATAAGTTAATTTACGCGATCGCCTTCTCGTCATAAAAAGTGTTCCCTAAACAAAGTGTTCCCTGAGCGAAGTCGAAGGGAACACCTCCGCACAAAGTCAAAGGGAGTGAAAATATTTTCTGAACCACAACAACGCTCCCTGAGCGAAGTCCTCTCCCTGAGCGAAGTCGAAGGGACTATTCTTAATGCGATCGCCTGTCCTAACAAATCACCCTAGAATTACCAAAAGTGCGATCGCCATTATTGATTTCTGGCTGCAAGGCTAATTTTTACCAATACCATCGCAGAGAGTGCGATCGCACTTTGTTGTGATGCTTCCTTGGCTTTGTTTTGGGCTTCATACCATTGATAACCCGCAAAGATAGCTACTCCAGCTAACCCCATACTAAACATAGTGACAATTCGATTTTGCCACCTTGCTGCTAGCTGCGGAATTTGATAAAGATTGGATGGGGTTATTTTGTTATCGCAGTAAGATTTACTGGGCTTATTGGCAAACGCAATTTTCAAGAATTAGTAGCTGTCTCAGGTTCAATAATAGCAACCGCATCAATACTACAATCACCCGCTAAAGATTTTTGTAGTAAAGAAAGTATGAAAGATATTTTTCCAAAAATTCCTTATTTTTGCGATTACCCTTTCAGTTTCAGCATAGCAATTGCATTAATTATCGGTCTTGTAGTTTGGGGTCTGAGAAAAAGACTGCGGGTTTGATGTGATATTTATTATTCGTATTGCCCGCCAGTCACCTTACCCCGAAAAACAATGTACTGGTAGATGTTATAAAACAACATCACCGGAATCAGAAACCCAATAAAAATAATCATAATTACTAACGAACTGGGGTCAGCCGATGCCTCATAAATTGTAATCTGGGGTGGGATAATGTAGGGAAAAACAATCAGCCCCAACCCAATAAATGACAAGACAAACAAAAGAATTGTCCAAACAAAAGGTGCGCGTTCTTCTTTGCGGTTGAGACTCTGCAATAGTTGCCAAATTAACCACACACCCAGCACGGGAATAATCGCAAATATATAAACTAGAGGCTGCTGAAATAAACGTGTCCTTGCACTTTCGTAAATTATCGGTGTAGTAACTGTAATGAAAATTGCCCCGATTAAAGTTGTCCAAGCTGCAAGTTTTGCTGTTTTGTAGTGAGTTTCTTGTAATTCCCCTGTAGTTTTCCACACAAGGTAAGTTGAACCGATTAATACATATCCTTGAATTAAGGTTAACGCCACTAACACAGAGGGTAAGCTAAACCAGTCCCAGGTACTTCCAATAAAATGTCCTGTCTCATCAACCTTAATACCCTTGAGTACAGCACCCAAAGCAAACCCTTGACCAAGCGCAGCCGCAAAACTTCCCGCCCCAAAAGCAAAGTTCCAGAAAAGTTTGCGTCTGGACAACTCCCGAAACTCAAAAGCCACAGCCCGAAAAATCAACCCAAATACCATAACGATAATTGGGATATATAAAGCACTTAAAATTGTACTGTAAGCTAAGGGGAATGCCCCAAACAAGCCGCCTCCCATCAAAACCAGCCAAGTTTCGTTAGCATCCCAAATGTTGCTTAAGCTGGTCATCAAAATTCCCCGACGTTCCTCATCGGAGGAAGTGAGAGACAAGATACCCACGCCTAAATCAAACCCATCTAGCATCACATATAGGAACAAAAACAGAGCTAAAATTACAAACCAAACTTGTGGAAGAAAATACTGGAGTGTCTCCATATAGTTTTATGAGTGTTAAGTGCTTAATCCCTTATCCCCTGCTATACAAACTCATACGAAGCGATACTAAATCATAGCAATTCAAAAGATTTTTGCAACACATCATCTATATTTCCTACTCTTGACCTCCTGTCTGATTTCCAATATTAAAGAATAACAGTGTTCTACCTAAGTAGAACGGCATAAATAAATCAAGGTTTGTAGTAAGGACTTTAGTCCTTTCTGGAGGACTAAAGTCCTTACTACGAAATTAATTGTGATAACTTTACATCACTTAACATACTTTGATTTATTTTCGATGGCTTACCTAATTCGATTATGATAATGAGTAGTGTATGAAACAACGCTACCCAAATTAAGAATTAGTAATTATTACATGGATGCTTTTGCTCCCACTCCGCCTGAATGGACAAACAAGGCAGTTCATGCTTACGAGTTTTGCTGTCCTAATTGCCGTGCTAGTAGCTTAGAGGCTTTACAAGTTTGGATTAATCGGCGATCGCCTGTTTTAACAGAAGACCATCGGCGTAAATGGCAGGAGTTCTATAATTGTAGCTGTGGTTGTGCTTGGTGGGGATGGAGTAGCGATCGCCCACCATCGAATTTAGCTAATCAACAAGATGCTGATTGGCAATAAAAAAAGCCCTCTGTTGCAGAGGGCTTTCGTTATATAGTAACCGCTTTAGAGAATCACTGATTTTAGAAAGTGAAGGTTGTACGCAGAGTACCTACATAGATTGTGTCGTTTGCGTCATTATGTTCTGGGTTGAAGATTACCAATAAACCAGGTGTTACCTGAATATTATCGGTCAACTGAACTTTGTAGAGTCCTTCTAAATGGTAAGAGGTGTCATTATCTTCTCTGGCAGCGAGATCATTACTAGTAACTTTTGGTGGTTGACCAAAAATTATACCAAGGACGTTGCCTTCTCTACCGAAGTCTTTTATACCTAAACTCGCAGCCCAGTACCAAATCTCTGCATCTCTTCCAGCACCAGTTTCTTCTTGTACATCGGTATAACCTCCCCAACCACCAATAGTTATTGTTGAACTGGGTTGGAAGGTTAATTGGACACCATAGTTGTTCGAACTAACAGCGTTATTGCTACCAAATGGATTATTTGCAAAAGCACTGCCTGTGCTTTGGAATAGGTTTACGTTACTTGCGCTATTTTGGTAGGTACGAGCGTAGGCGAAACCAACATTAAAAGCTTGAGCTGGTCTGAAAGATACCTGACCAAAGATGGTGTTAGCACCATTGAAAAGCCCGTTATCATCAGCAGGGTTGTTGGCTGTGTTACCCAGATAAGCAGCAGAAAATGTGATAGGGCCAGTAGGATTCACGGTAACTGTTACACCAGCACCATTTTGACCTTGACGATAGATGGGGCTGAAACGTCCGTAACGAGAAAGTGCGCCTCTAGAAGAGCTAGCAAAGTCAGGGTTAAAGGTGTAAACGTTTTCGTACAACTCACCACCAGTAGCATCAACCTTGACTCGGATTGAGTCACTAAGATTAAAAGCGTAGTTTACTTTGTCAACACTAACGCTGTTGTTAGCATTGGTAGCACTACCAACATCAAAACCCAAACGGGTCATGTTAGTACCAGTTACTCCGTTATTCTGAACTATATTGCCAGAATTTAAACGAATTTGCAGTTGGTCGTTACCAGTGAAGCTGCTCAACAGGTTCAAACGCACCCGGTTAGAGAAGGTAGTGTTGCTTTGTAAATCCGGGTTGTTGTTGGAGTTGTTATCGGTATCGGCTGCGTCACCACCGAAAGCCTGAGATACTGCAAAAATGCCTTCCCCTACTAACTTGGTGGTGGTGGAGAATTGATTTGCTTCCAACTCAGAAGTACGGGCTTCTAGCGCATCAACACGACCGCGTAAGGTTGCTAATTCAGCAGAAAATTCTTCTTGTAGGCGCTGTAGAGTAGCTAAATCTTCTTTTCTAACTAAATCTGCCGTGGCTGTGGCGATCAGTTCGTTAACTCTGTCTAAACAAGCGTTCAAACCAGCAGCAAACTCATAACGGGTTAAAGCACGATTACCACGGTATGTGCGGTTGGGATAACCTACAATACAGCCGTAACGTTCAACTAAGGATTGCAATGCTTGGAATGCCCAATCGGTTGGTTGAACATCGGTCAACTGAGATACAGATGTTACTTCCTGACCAAGCTCTTGAGATTGGGTAGCCTGTGCTAACTGGGAGACACTAGTTACTTTTTCGTTAGCTTCAGCTGCTAGGGCGCTATTGGTAGCAAACAGGGTAGCAGCAAAAACTACTGGGCTGAACTTTAAAGCATTCCAGAATAGTTTTGTCATATTTTTTCAATTCACTCACACCATACAGTTAACATTCATGGTTAAATATTTTACTCCCTTTCTTATAGGGAAATTTACACATGATGTCTGTATTGACTATACATCTTTAGGCATACCTAAGACAAGATAGTTACCCATTTTTTAAACTGATATTCATAATTTTTTTATTTGATAAACATAGAATAATGCGACGCTTGTAACGTACTAGCGCACCTTCTACTTCAAACTGTTGTAGCAAGCGTGTTACAGTTACTCTTGTTGTATTCAATACTTCGGCTATTTCTTGATGGGTAATATACAGTTCAATGAGCCTACCCTGTTCTAAGTTTCGCCCAAACTTTTCACTTAACCAAACTAAGAATTGCCATAGACGTAGAGCTACAGGTTTACGATGAACTATACTTAAAAGCTCTTCACTGTATTGAATATGAGCAAGTAGATCATTAGTGTATTTATGCCAAAGATGTTGCGGTATCGCAATAGCTTCTACACTTGTCAAACATTCAATTTGATATGGATTAATTTTAGATAAAGGATAGCCAATTAAATCCCCTGCTCCCCAATAGCCTAATGTAATAAATGTTCCGTCTTCGCTCCAAGTCAGGGTACGGACTACGCCACGGTCAATTCGCCAAAGCACGTTCTGACAAGGCGTAATGATTTCTTTGCGTGTAAATAGTCTTGGCGACAAATGCCCGTTGACGGTAGAGTCATTGAAGACAGCAGTAGTAGTTTCGGTCAAGGTTATATAAGACATTAAAGGAGCAGTTTTTGGATTGAGAGTAGTATAAATTTGGGAAAAGTAGAATAAATACTCTTTAGTTAAGTATTTGTTTGACAAATCTTGAGGATTTTTAGTCTGCCTTTAAAAGATAGGGGTTTTTGCAAAAAATATAGGAAATAAAGAGCAAATAATTTAATTCTCTAAATTAATAAAATATAGTCTACAAAAAATCTCAATTAGTCTCTAATGTTTTACTATTACATTTTCGATATTATTAAACATTTTGAGCATTTTTATTTTAAAATTCTATATTCAATTTTATATGTAGCAATCATCTTAGTAGCATTAACCTACATATTTTTCTAAATGTAGTAAAGTACCTAGATGAATAACTTTTTTTGATAACAGACAGGCAAATTAATCACTAGTAGGTTTTATCATGAGAGATATACCCAACTCAAAGCATTGTGGGCAATCAAGACCTTTTCTTCATACCCTGTGCCTATTTTTATCTGTTATCAGGCTCAATATTAATGTTGTAAGTTTAAGAAAAGGTAAACATTGGGTGAAATAACACTTAATTAAATTCTTCTGACTACATAAGCCAGTATTTCCTCCTGACTTGCAAGTCGGGAGGGGGGAGTGGGGGAAGATGGGACAAGCAGAGGAGAATAATAACTATCAACTGCCTCCTGCCTTCTTCTATAAAAAATATTGAGATTTTCTAACTTGAGATACAAGCCTCTCCAGCCTGGGACGTATTGAAACTCCTCGCTCTAAAGAGACGATGATTCTTGCTTCATCCGTCCTCTCTAGAAATCTGAATATTAGTATTCAAATTTTCCCGTTTAGATACGTCCACAAGCGCACACGGACTGCCCGACCGCGTTTGCAAAGGTTTTTAATTTCTGAGTTTACTCCCACATTTGTCAGCCACTGCGTTGGACGGGTTCCCTGGCATAAAGCAAGTGGCGGTACAAGATGCGCGGATTTATACTACCAGGGTTCCGGATCAGGAGTCGTCCGCTTGACCTACTTCGTTTTTTATTTACGCGCTTTACCGCTCTTAGTTATAATACCGCAAAAGCCGCACTAGAAGCTCCCTGCACTGAAGCTCAAGAAGTGGGCTTTAAACCCAATTTTTCGATAAAAACTTCTATAGTACAAAATTTACCAAGTACAGACACCAAAGATTTCTATCCCTTAACAAAGTCATGGCCATTTTACAAACTTAGTATAAAGAATTGGCAACAATAGGGAAAAGACAGTCAACAATAGCCATAGCTAAACTAGGAGCCTTGCTAACCTATGCAGCCAATTCGTACATTCAACGTTTCTCCTTCCTTGCCAACGCGACTTGAACCGTTGCGGCGGCTGGCGTATAATTTACATTGGGATTGGAACGTCGAGACTAAAGATTTATTTCGTCGCTTAGACCCAGATTTATGGGAATCTAGCCATCATAACCCTGTGTTAATGTTGGGGACAATCAGTCAGGGGCGGCTTTTGGAAGTCGTGGAAGATGAGGGCTTTTTGGCACAGATGGATCGTGCCGATCGCCAACTGGATGACTATTTACAAGAACGTAGCTGGTATCAAAAGCAGCGTAGTCAGAAACCCAAGGAATGTTATGCCTATTTTTCGGCGGAGTTTGGGCTGGTAGATTGTCTACCTGTTTATTCTGGCGGTTTGGGGGTGCTAGCGGGAGATCACTTGAAATCAGCTAGTGATTTAGGGCTACCCTTGGTGGGTGTGGGTTTATTATACCAACAAGGCTACTTTGCCCAGTATCTGAATGCCGACGGCTGGCAGCAGGAACGTTACCCAATTAACGATTTCTATAATATGCCCTTGCACCTAGAACGCAATGCTGACGGTTCGGAACTGCGAATTGCGGTTGATTATCCAGGGCGCAAGGTTTACGCCAGAGTATGGCGTGTACAGGTGGGGACTGTACCCCTGTACATGATGGATACCAATATTGAACCCAATAACCCCTACGACCAGGATATTACCGATCAACTCTATGGCGGTGATATCGATATGCGTATCCACCAAGAAATTATGCTGGGTATTGGTGGTGTGCAAATGTTGAAAGCCTTGGGTTATCAGGTGACGGCTTACCACATGAATGAAGGTCACGCCGCCTTCTCCGCCCTAGAACGTATCCGCTTGTTGATTCAGCAAGAGGGTTTGAGTTATGCGGAAGCTAAACAGGTGGTGAGTTCGAGTAATATCTTTACTACTCATACCCCAGTCCCGGCAGGGATTGACCTGTTTTCACCTGATAAGATTCTGTATTACCTTGGCTATTATGCAGATATCTTCGGCTTACCCAAAGAGCAATTTTTAGGACTGGGACGGGAAAATACGGGTGATTTATCTGCACCTTTTAGTATGGCGGTGTTGGCGTTGAAGATGGCAACATTTTCTAACGGTGTGGCGCAGTTACACGGGGTGGTTTCTCGGCAAATGTTCCAAGGTTTGTGGAAGAAGGTTCCCGTCGAGGAAGTACCCATCACAGCAATTACTAACGGTGTTCATGCGCGTAGTTGCGTTGCTAAGTCAACCCAGGAATTATACGATCGCTACTTGGGGCCTAATTGGTCATCAGCACCAGTGGATAATCAATTGTGGGAACGGATGGATGCAATTCCTGATGAGGAGTTATGGCGCAATCATGAGCGTTGCCGCTTGGATATGATACTGTATGTGCGCGACCATTTGGTGAAACATCTGCGCGATCGCGGTGCTTCCCCTTCCGATATCGCCCAAGCCCAGGAAGTCCTCGACCCCAATGCCTTAACTATTGGTTTTGCTCGGCGCTTTGCTACCTACAAACGTGCTACTCTGTGGATGCGCGATATTGAACGGATTAGGCGCATTTTACTAGCCGACAAAGACCGCAAGGTGCAATTTGTCATCGCTGGTAAAGCCCACCCGAAAGATATTCCCGGAAAAGAACTGATCCGCGAAATTAATCACTTTATCCGCGAACAACATTTAGAAAAACAAGTCGTGTTTGTTCCCAACTACGACATTCATATTTCCCGGTTAATGGTGGCTGGCTGTGATATTTGGTTAAATACACCTCGCCGTCCCAGAGAAGCATCGGGTACTAGCGGGATGAAAGCGGCGATGAATGGCTTACCTAACCTGAGTGTGTTAGATGGTTGGTGGGATGAAGCTGATTATGTCCGCACTGGCTGGGCTATTGGACATGGGGAAAATTACGAAGACCCCAATTACCAGGATCAAATAGAAGCTAATGCCCTGTACGATTTACTAGAGAAGGAAGTCGTACCTTTATTTTACGACCACCGCGATGTCGATGGTTTACCTAGACCTTGGGTAGCGAAAATGAAGGACGCTATCCGCTTAAATTGCCCATTTTTTAATACGTCGCGGATGGTGCGAGAATATGCACAACGGGCTTACTTCCCCGCAAGCGATCGCTACTATACCTTAACATCTGATAATTACGCCCCAGCTAAGGAATTAGCAAGGTGGAAAGCAACACTTAGTGACCACTGGTTTAATATCAAAATCAAAGATGTCGATGTATCCGCAGGCGCAGAGATTGAGGTGAATCAAACTGTGGCTGTGAAAGCTAAGGTAGACTTGGCAACTTTAACCAATGATGATGTACAAGTCGAACTTTATCAAGGTGCGATTGATGCCAATGGAGATATTGTCAATGCTGTACCTGTAGTGATGGATTATCAAGGACAGGATAGCGGTGGACTGAGTGTGTACACAGCTAACATTCTTTACTCATCCTCTGGTTTACAAGGCTTGTCTTTGCGGGTATTACCCAAACACCCACATCTTTCTAATCCTTACGAACCCAGGTTAATTGCTTGGGCTGAGTAATTGGGGATGAGGGAGATGAGGGAGATGAGGGAGATGAGGAGATAGAAACTCTTCCCCTTTCCCCTTTTCCCTTTCCCCAGTCCCCAGTCCCTAGTCCCTCATTTTTGGGATGACAATGTAACCTGTGGTGCGATCGCCTAAAACTAGGTTACGTTGTTCTCCCCAATACCACCAGTAAGCGGCTACGTAGGCACAAATTAAGCTATCTAGTTTATCTTCGGCGGCTTTGAGTTCTGTACCTGTGTGGGGAATTTCACCAAGGGATAACTTTTTTACACACAAAGCAGGCTCAAAGGTGGGTAGGATATCGACAATATATTGATAAAGTTTGATTAATTCTAAGCGGCGCTCACTGATGCGCCCTTTTTTATATTTGAGGATACGATCTAAATTAAATAGATGGACTATTGCGGGATGGGGAAAGACTTCTATTTGATATCTGCCTAATTTTTGTGGTTCTATAGTGGGTGCATGGACAAAACCGCGAGATTCTAATTCTAAGCCAAAATTGATGGTGCGATCGGCAAAGGGTAGACCTTGGTTAGCAGGGTAACAGCCGGCGTGATATTTACCAAAATATTTGTGTGTGAGTTTATCAGGAAGACGACTTCCTGTAGCGTTGGGTATGAGAGTAGGCGCATCTACAGCGACGAGTGCGCCTTCGTGGGGTTGTACCCAAGTATCAATCCAGGTGAAAATGTGAGCGATCGCATCTTGACGATCCAAATCCAGTATCTCCAACTTCCCATCAACTAATTCTAAACAACACAACCCACTCGGTTGAGACTTCCACCCCAAATCAACACCAATAAATTTCATTATTCTCACTCTGAATACTTGTTCATTTTCGCATTTCTGCTAGGTAGCCAGGTAATACCTTGTAATGTGACACATCGTCCGTAGACGGATAGTCCATAGAGGTTGACAATCTGCTCATGGATGAATCGAAACAAAAGATTCTTAGTGCTTTAGGTTATCTTGTGAGGCGACGCAGACTAGAACTAGGAATTTCACAAGAAGAATTAGGACTACGCGCCAACTTAGATCGTACATACATATCTGGTGTAGAACGCGGAGTCAGAAATCCATCTTTGACTGCGATTGTTAGTCTTGCAAATGGTCTAGGCATAAGTGTTTCTATTCTGCTGGAAAATCTGGAAATAGAAGCTAATAGAAGATAGTGAACAAGGAACAAAATTTAGTAGAGACTATTCAAAGCCAATTCAGACAAAATTCAACTCAATTACAAGTCTTTAATTTGTTATCAGATGAAAAATGGCACTGTCGGGAGTGTGAAGGAAAAAAAATAGGTTCAAATCAGTATGCTGGCGGCGGAGGTATTCAGGGATTACAACGTGGGACAAGAAGTCGTCCGGGTCTTGTAATTGAAACAACAAAAAATTACTGTCCTACTTGTCAACAGATGCGCTTAGGAGATCGGTGGACAGGCGAGATTAAATCAGCTAATTCTGCATCAAACATACCAGATTCTTTAGCCCAACGAATTTTACAAGTTTATTCATATACAGACGTAATAGAAAAAAGACAAAGAGAAAAACAGGAGTTAGTAATTGATCATAGATTTCCGATGGAACGATGGGGAGCTAGTGAGCCTCCACATCTAATATCTATGAGTGATGATGAAATCAAGCGAAAATTTCAATTACTAAAGAAAGACGCATCAGGGAATCACAATCTTTTAAAATCGAGAAGTTGTGAGCGTTGTATTAAAACTGGGAAACGTGGTACACCTTTTGGGATTCGTTTTTGGTATCAAGGGGGTGAAAACTGGCCTTCTGTACATCAACGTGGTGCTGAAGCAGAAGAAGGCTGTGTTGGATGTGGTTGGTATAATTTTGAGGAGTGGCGTAACGCTATCAATCAAGCGCTAACTCAATCTGATTAATATAAGTAACATCAAATTTATTTTTAGTATTAAGCGCAATCTGGTTTAAATAAGGTATTAGTGCATAACCGATACATTCTGCTAAACGTGGCGGTACAGCATTACCAATTTGCCACATTGCTTTTTTCATAGTCCCTTCAAAAATGAATGAATCTGGGAATGTTTGTAACCTTGCCATTTCACGAGCTGAAATTACTCGATTCAAATAAGGGTGAATATGAGTACCTCCATGATTTTCTTTAACGGTCATACTTGGCTTACCTGGATATTGTCGCTTAAAAGCATCGACATATTTTTCATATAAAGAACCACCTGGAGGTACTTGAGCAATACGCTGCATATACTCTGGAGAATGCCTAGTCCATTGATGATTAATTTCTGGTATGGGAGTATATTCTGGTAAGTCAGAAATAGCTGATTCGATAGGTCTGTATTCTTCTGGTGATAACTGAGCTTTGGGATAAGGATTAGGCATTTCAAATCTGTTAGCAATAAAGATTGCTCTTGGTCTAATTTGTGGTACACCATAATCAGCAGATTCTAAAATTGCTACAGAAACGTGAGGATAGCCAATAGAATTAAAAGCTTCAATAATTGCTTGCTTGACATTACCATTTTGAATAGTCAGTATTCCCGGTACATTCTCCATGACAACGTACCAAGGACGTATTTCTGATACTACCCGCACAAATTCATAAAATAGACGATTACGTGGGTCTTTAGGGTCACGTTTACCTGCTACTGAGAAACCCTGACAAGGAGGCCCACCTGCAACAAGATGTACTTCAGGTGAACCAATTTGTTCTAACCAAATTTTTGATGAAAATTTTTCAATATCTCCACAAAAATGATGACAATGGGGAAAATTTTTTTGATGTGTAGCAGAAGCAATTGGGCTAACTTCTACACTAGCTAACGCTTGAAAGCCAGCTTGGAATAGCCCCTGGGTAATTCCTCCCGCACCACAAAATAGGTCTACAAAAGTATATTGAGATGTTGGTATTTGTGGTATCCTAACATCAACAAATATTTTATAAGAATCTACATCGTTTTTATCTAATTCACGTTTTATACGTTCATAACGTCCTAACTTTGGTTTTTTAATGTTGTTAGTAGGATTATGCTCCTCCTCGTTAGGAAAAAAAGAAAGTTGTACACCTTGCATTTGTTACTTAACTCTGGATAAATTTTTACATAAAATGTATTATCTAAAATATATCAGAATTTATCCGTAGCCTCAATCAAAGCACTACGAATCCCGGCTTCACTCATCGAATGGCCAGCATCAGGCACTACAATAAATTCAGCCTCCGGCCAAGCCCGATGTAATTCCCAAGCTGACACCATCGGACAAACCACATCATAACGTCCCTGGACAATCACAGCCGGAATATCACGGATATGATGAACATTTAATAATAGCTGATCCTCTTGTGCAAAAAAACCTTTGTTTATAAAAAAATGACATTCAATTCTAGCGAAAGCATCAGCAAAATTATCTGCACCAAAAGTTTGCATTAGCTGAGGATCAGGAAATAATCTGCTAGTGCTAGCTTCCCAAATCGACCAAGCGCGGGCTGCCTCTAATCTTACTTGTAAATCTGGGCTAGTTAAACGTTTATAATAAGCTGTGAGTAAATCATCGCGTTCATCTTCTGGAATTGGTTTAAGATATTCTTCCCAAGCATCAGGAAAAATATAACTAGCACCTTCTTGATAAAACCAGCGTAACTCTTTTTGCCTCAGTAAAAATATCCCACGTAAAATTAATCCTAAACATCGTTCTGGATAAGTTTGGCTATAAGCTAATGATAAGGTGCTACCCCAACTACCACCAAAAACCACCCACTTTTCAATACCTAAATGTTCTCGGAGCTTTTCAATATCATTAACTAAATCCCAAGTGGTATTTTCTCTTAATTCTGCATGAGGTTGGCTTTTACCGCAACCACGCTGGTCAAACATGACCAAGCGCCATTTTTCGGGATGAAAATATTGTCGATAAAATGGCGGACAGCCCCCACCAGGGCCACCATGTAGTAAAACTATAGGCTTACCTTGGGGATTACCTGATTCTTCAAAATGGATTGTGTGTAATTGAGAGACTTGTAGTTTACCCTCTTTATAAGCTTCTCGGTTTGGATAAAGTTCACGCATATTTATATCTACAATAGTGAGTGTAATTAATTTATTTTTTTATATTTATCAAAGCAAAAAATATCACAGCAATTTTGATTATACTTAAATATGATATAGGAATCATATTTGATTTTTAAAATACAAGTAGGGTAAACCCTGCCCACCGTAGCATAGTTTTGGTGGACTATAAACTAATGACTGTTGACTATTGACTAATGACTATTGACTAATGACAAAATGAAATAGTTTTGCGATCGCCACTGTCATAAGGTGGAAATTTGAGATAACTAACTAAGATTTATGGGTAAGCAGCGCGTTCTGTCGGGAGTTCAACCAACTGGTAATCTACATTTAGGGAACTATTTAGGGGCGATACGCAACTGGGTAGAGATTCAAGACCAGTACGATAATTTCTTTTGTGTAGTGGATTTACACGCAATTACTGTACCGCATAATCCAGCTACATTGGCGGCAGACACTTATGCGATCGCTGCACTTTATTTAGCCTGTGGTATAGATTTACAATATTCTAGTATCTTTGTCCAATCCCACGTTTCAGCCCACAGCGAACTAGCTTGGTTGCTGAACTGCATCACCCCCCTCAATTGGCTACAAGACATGATTCAGTTTAAGGAAAAAGCAGTCAAACAGGGGGAAAATGTCGGTGCAGGTTTGTTAATCTATCCAGTGCTGATGGCGGCTGACATACTACTTTACCAAGCCGATAAAGTCCCGGTAGGTGAAGACCAAAAGCAACACTTGGAACTTACCAGGGATATTGTTAACAGGTTTAACCATCAATTCGCCAAAGATGAACCTGTGCTAAAACTACCAGACCCTTTAATCCGTAAGGAGGGCGCAAGGGTGATGAGTTTAACAGATGGGACACGCAAAATGTCCAAATCTGACCCCTCAGAGTTAAGCCGGATTAATCTTTTGGATACACCAGACCAAATTGCCAATAAAATTAAACGTTGTAAAACTGATCCAGTCAGAGGTTTAACCTTTGACGACCCAGAACGCCCAGAGTGTAACAACCTACTAACACTGTATATGCTTCTGTCTGGTAAAAGCAAGGAAGAAGTAGCCGCAGAATGTCAAGATATGGGCTGGGGACAATTTAAGCCATTGTTAACAGAAACAACTATTAACGCCCTCAAACCCATACAAGATAAATATCACCAAATCACAGCCGACAAAGGCTATTTAGAGTCAGTGTTACGCGATGGTAGAGAAAAAGCCGAAGCCGTCGCCAACCAAACTCTAGCAGATGTGAAAGCAGCGTTAGGCTATTCTGTACCTGTTTAATTGGTCATTGGTAATTGGTAATTGGTAATTGGTAATGAGGGACTGCTGGGTGAAGAATTATATTTCATTCTTCCCCAGTCCCCAATCCCCAATACCCAGTCCCCAAACCTCCCCTTGTTCTTTCAGGCGGTGATTCGTTATACCCTAAGAATGAACACAAATAATAGCGTTATGGACGATAACCATAGCTGTACTGCTTTGAATTATTTCAGTAAAGCCGCGCAAGCGGGGGAATTTTTAGTTACCGCCGAGGTAGCACCACCAAAAGGGGGAAATCCCAACCACATGATTGAAATGGCGGCGACTCTTAAGGGGAGAGTTCATGCTGTCAATATTACCGATGGTAGCCGTGCGGTGTTACGGATGTCTTCATTGGTAGCATCGGCGATTTTGTTGCAACAGGGTATTGAACCAATTTGCCAGATGGCTTGCCGCGATCGCAACCGTATCGCATTACAAGCAGACCTCATGGGCGCTCATGCTTTGGGTATTCGTAATATCCTAGCTTTAACTGGCGACCCAGTAAAAGCAGGCGACCATCCCGAAGCCAAAGCCGTCTTTGATTTGGAAGCTGTGCGACTATTACAACTGATTCGCAAAATGAATCAAGGTATTGATTGCAACGATAAACCCTTGACTGATGGCGCTACCGATTTATTTGTCGGTGCAGCCGTAGACCCGCAATGTGCGAGTTGGTCAGGTTTACAAAGCCGCTTTGAACGCAAAATTGAAGCGGGAGCGCAATTTTTTCAAAGTCAATTAATTACTGATTTTGAAAGACTAGAAAAGTTCATGGATAAGATAGCTTCTGCCTATAATAAACCAATTTTAGCAGGAATTTTCTTATTAAAATCAGCAAAAAATGCCCAATTTATTAATAGGTGCGTTCCCGGTGTAAATATACCCGAACACATTATTGATAGATTAGCAAAAGCCAAAGACCCATTAGCAGAAGGTGTGAAAATTGCCGCCGAACAAGTACAGACAGCGCGTCAATTGTGTCATGGTGTCCACATGATGGCTGTCAAGCGGGAAGATTTGATTCCCCAGATTTTGGACTTGGCGGGAGTGACAGCAGTAGCAAGGTAATCAGTTAACTTAAGGTACACCAGATAGAGACGCTAGATTTTGCGTCTCTATTACTTTATAAAGATAGTATTATTTAATTAGGCTGATTTCATAAGCAGCAATTTACTAATTGAGTATAATTAACCGTTAAAAGTATAAAGCCATCGGTTTCGTATAAAGGACTAGCTACTATGAGAAACACAAATCCATTAGTTTCGGAAGTCTTAGATTTAGAAAATGCAGATGACTTAGTTTTTGAGTCAGAAGCTACTGAGAAATACGAAAAAGATAACTTAATATATAATCCAAACCAAATTAATATTGTTACTAAAGAACCGACAATAGAGTTATTACTTAGAAGAATCAATGAAGAAGCTCTTGATTTAGCGCCTGATTTTCAACGCCATGCAGATATATGGAAAGAAGATGCTCAAAGTAGACTGATAGAATCTATTATTATACGCATACCCATACCAGCATTTTATATAGATGCTACTGATGAAGATAAATGGTTAGTAGTAGATGGGTTGCAGCGTCTCTTTGCACTAAAACGCTTCATCCTTGATAAAAAGCTGAAGCTATCTGGGCTAGAGTATCTTAGACATTTGGAAGGAAAAACCTTCGATGAGATTGACCGCAGATACCAACGTCGTCTTGAAGAAACTCAACTTACAGTATATTTAATTGAAAAAGGGACACCCCCAGAAATTAAATATAATATTTTTAAACGTATTAATACTGGAGGGCTAGCTTTATCTCCTCAAGAATTACGCCATGCTCTTAATCCTGGTAAAGGGACAAAATTTTTGACTAAGCTGGCTGCATCTTCGGAATTTAAACAAGTCGTTAAACTGGGTGATCGTCGCAAAATGCGGATGGATGATAGAGAATTTATTCTTGGTTTTTTAGCTTTTAGTTTAACTCCTTACCAAGAATATGCAGAAAATAGAGATACTTTTTTAACTAAAGCCCTATCAAAGACTAATAAACTTTCCGAGTTAGAATTAAATTGTCTAGAAAATAATTTTAAAAGAACAATGATTGCTGCTTTTAATATTTTTGGTAGTAGTGCTTTTCGGAAAATATCTAATTACCAAACAAAACTGTTTCCTGTAAATAAAGCTTTATTTGAAGCTTGGTCAGTAGCTTTAAGTAAATTGAACAATGAAGAAATACAAATTTTGATAAATAAAAAAGAAAATATGTTGGTCGTCATCTTCCTACTGTGAAATATAAAACATAGTAAAAAGACTGTACTCACCTCTTTTTCCCTTCATTGCTAAAGTAAAAAACAACGCTTACCCATGCAACGCTCGGTGTTAAACCAGACACTTAGAACTGATTTGGAATTTCAGATATGGCTTAAAATATTCAGCAGAGGCAACTAAACAATAAAACAATGGCTCAAATCTTACTTGAAAATTTAGATCCTCTAATTCTAGAAAAACTAGAACATCTTGCCAAACAACACGGTAGGTCTTTACAAGAAGAACTAAAACACATCCTCCAACAAGCCGCCCAAACAGCGACACAACACCACAGTGGCGGCGATATGGAAAAAGCTAGAGAAGCAGTAGCACGCGCTCAAGTGAGATATGCTGGCAAATTTTTCAGTGATAGTGCTGAACTTATCCGTGAGGATAATTTAATCAGTGAACAGTTATCAAGTTGATGTGGGTGAGAACTGAGAACTGTTAAAGTGCGATCGCGCCCCTTGCCCCTTCATTGCTAAACTAAAAAACAACCCCTATACCTATGCAAAGGTAATCTTATGACCTCTGCAACTAATCTAGACACCGACCTCACCCCATTTCCCGACCATACGCAGCTACCAGAATCAGACGGTACTTTTGTGAAAAATTGGCAAGAACATCCTCAAAGTATTTTACTCACTGATTCAATTCAACCAGTCCTGCAAGAATTACATCCTGATGGTCAATATTGTATCGGTCAGGACTTGGGCATTTACTGGCGTTTAACTGACCCCCCAGAGAAAGGCGCAGAAGCACCAGATTGGTTTTATGTAGGCAATGTACCGCCCTTACTTGATGGGATAACGCGACGTTCCTATGTATTTTGGCGAGAACACATCGCCCCATTAATTGTTTTGGAATTTGTTTCTGGCGATGGGAGTGAGGAACGAGATAAAACTCCTTGGAAGGGCAAATTTTGGATTTATGAGCAAGTGATTCGTCCTCCTTTCTATTGCATTTATGAAGTGAAGAAAGCTAGTGTAGAAGTTTATGAATTTATTGGGGGAAAATATCAGTTACTAGCAGCAAATGAACGCGGACATTATCCTATTCCTCCTTTGGGCGTTGAGTTAGGAATTTGGCAGGGACAATATCAAAATGCTGAATTACCCTGGTTACGCTGGTGGGATTTACAGGGTAATTTGTTGCTAACTGGTGAGGAAAGAGCAGAACAAGAAAGCCAACGGGCGGAACAGGAACACCAACGGGCGGAACAGGAACGCCAACGGGCGGAACAGGAACGTCAACGGGCGGAACAGGAACGCCAAAGAAACGATCGCCTGATAGCACAATTGCGATCGCTCGGTGTAGAACCAGAAGTGTAAATTTTGGTGGAGAAAGTGCGATCGCGCCCCTTGCCCCTTCATTGCTAAACTAAAAAACAACCCATTACCCTGCAAAGGTAATCTTATGACCTCTGCAACCAATCTAGACACCGACCTCACCCCATTTCCCGACCATACGCAATTACCAGAGTCGGATGGAACTTTCGTGTTCGCGAAGCGTGCCGGAGGCAAAAACTTTCAAGAACATCCCCAAAGCATTCTACTCACCGACTCTATCAAACCAGTATTGCAACAACGTCATCCAGATGGGCAATACTGCATAGGTCAAGATAGCGGTATCTACTGGCGTTTAACTGACCCACCAGAAAAAGGCGCAGAAGCACCAGATTGGTTTTATGTACCGAATGTACCGCCCTTGCTTGATGGTCAAACACGCAGGTCTTATGTGCTGTGGCGAGAACACATCGCTCCATTAATTGCTTTGGAATTTGTCTCAGGCGATGGTAGCGAAGAAAGAGACAAAACGCCTTGGAAGGGTAAATTTTGGATTTATGAACAAGTAATTCATCCGGCTTTTTATGGCATTTATGAAGTAAATAAAGCCAATGTAGAAGTTTATGAGTTAATTGGTGGACAGTATCAATTATTATCCGCTAATGAGAGAGGGCATTATTCCATACAACCTTTAGGCATTGAGTTAGGTATATGGCAGGGAGAATACCAAAATATGGAATTACCCTGGTTACGTTGGTGGGATTTACAGGGTAACTTGTTGCTGACTGGTGAGGAAAGAGCAGAACAGGAACGTCAACGGGCGGAACAAGAACGCCAAAGGGCGGAACAAGAACGCCAAAGGGCGGAACAGGAACGCCAAAGAAACGATCGCCTGATGGCACAATTGCGATCGCTCGGTGTAGAACCAGAAGCGTAAATGTGTGAATTATGGAATCTAACGTTGAAATCCGTCGTTTATTTGAGGTAATGCCAGCTTCTGGGAGGATGACGGTAAAAATTGTCAGCAAACCAGAACAAACTCAGGTAATTGATACTGATTTTCCCCTGCCTTGGAATCAGGAAAGGCTCATATATATTAACTTTGATTTGTGGGGACGTTTCACCAAACCCCAACGGGATTTATTAATCTTACAAAAAGTTGCTTGGTTAACGGGGATTACTTGGTTTAAGCCTGATATTTATCAGGGTGTGGTGTTGGCTGGGCTGTTGGGTGGATTGGTGGAGTCGGCACAATCTGATATTGTGGGTGTGGCGATCGCTTCTGGACTAAGTGCGATCGCGCTATTACGGATCTGGCGGAGTAACAAGTCTCAAGATGCCCAGTTAAATGCTGATAACGCAGCGATTAAAGTGGCTCAACGCCGTGGTTATACCGAAGCTGAAGCAGCAGGGCATTTATTATCGGCAATTGAGGCTGTAGCCAAGATAGAAGGGCGTTCTAGCTTAGATTTTATCACTTTGATTCGTTGCCAAAACTTACGAGCGATCGCTGGCTTGTCACCAGTAGGAGTACCAGATAATTTTCAGTAATTCCTAGCACTAGACAAGGAAAAACTTCACAAGGTCTAGGTGTTCAAAACCCTTGCACCCCTACACTTAGTCTTTACAGATAACCTTGGCGCGTAAGTCCTGTAGATATTACTGGTTATTTTGCTGGTTTGTCATCTAGAATAGAATCCGATTGTGGGAAAATTTATCCACCAGCATCGCCGATGAAAACTGTGTGATTCGTTAGAGGCTAGAAAAAGCGTGTTCTTTATTTAAGATGGGCTGCAAACCCCGCTACACTTACTAGAATCTGACAAACAATCAGGGAAACTACTGCACAATAGATAAAATGTTTATTAATTGGTGCTTACTAACCGTGTAAACATTCATATCAAAATTACTTAAATACCATCAAGCTATGAGAATTATCTAAAGAGTAATTACTTATAGCTTTTATTAGATAACTTAATCTTAAGTGTGTATTAACATTTGTAGTATTAATACAAATGAAGTTGACCTAGTAATTCTTGCGGGAGGGTAAGGAGATTTGAGGAATGCAAACTCAACAGCCGATCCCTGTTGACAGCAGTTCAGACAGCAAAAAAGTGTCATTAGAAGAGCCATCAACATCCACAGACGAACTCCCAACGATAGAATTTCCCTCACGTGGGAAACTCAAAGCAAGTTCTTGGCGTATCCATCAAAAAATCGGTTACGGCTACTTTGTGGCGATTGGGATTGGCTTTTTTGGCTCACTGACTGGCTTAGTGATTGCCAATTACTACCGAGGCAGAGAAGTTAGGGTATTTAATCAAGCTCAAGAACAAAGACAGTTGTTAAGCGATTATAAAGATGCTGTAGTCGGGGCGCAATTGCACAGCTCCAACATTGTGGCATTTTTAGACGATCCCCAACGCCTACCAATCAAAAAAGCCGAGTTCGTGAGAAATGTAGATAGAGCTAAGGCATTAGAGCCAAAAATTTCTCGGTTTATTAATAGTAGACCTAAAGATTTAGCTGCAACAAGTGCCAATTTACAAGCTTTATTACAAGACTACAGATATTATTTAGACTCCTACGTCAAGCAAATACACAATGTTTTAGAAGATATTCAGCAGCCCGTACCACCAAAACAAGCAGCCCAAGTCAGAGGGCGGTTACTGGAAATTATGCGTGGTGAAACAGCCACGCAGTTAGATGAGCTATCGCGCAAGCTGTCCAATATTTTACAAACGGCAGAATTAAGGGAAAGTATCCGTCAAAGAGATGTTGAGGAAGCTAAAAGCGTTGAGAGGTTAATCGTGATGGTGAGTATGTTGGTATCAGTGGCGATCGCAGCTATTGTCGCATGGCGAACGAGTCGTGCGATCGCTGAACCAGTAATTACCGTCACCCAAGTAGCCGAACAAGTAGCCCGCAAACCCAACTTTGACTTACGCGCCCCCGTCACCACAGAAGACGAAATCGGCTTACTAGCAAAATCACTGAATCGACTGATTGAACGTGTATCAGAACGTACCAAGGAATTAGAGCAAGCCAAAGAACTAGCGGAATCCGCCAGCAAAGCAAAAAGTGTATTTCTTGCCAATGTCAGTCATGAACTACGTACACCCTTAAACGCTGTCATTGGCTTAAGCCAACTCCTCAAAGATGATGCAGCTGATCTCGATTTATCAGGAGACTTCACAGCCGACTTGGAAACCATCAACTCGGCGGGTAGACATTTACTCGAATTAATTAACGATATTCTCGACTTGTCGAAGATTGAAGCGGGTAAAATGACCCTTTATCCAGAGATATTTGAGATTGGCACACTCATCAATAACGTTGTTTTAACTGTCAAACCTGCCATCGAAAAAAATGGCAACATTTTAGAAATTTACTGTGATCAAAACCTGGGTAAAATGTATGCTGATCAAACCAGGATGCGGCAGGTATTGTTAAACTTATTAAGTAATGCTGCCAAGTTTACCACAAACGGTAAAATAATACTGACAGTCAAAATAGATAAACAAGACCCTTCACTACAAGCTCCCCTTGGCGTAATTACATTCACAGTCAAGGACACAGGTATCGGAATGTCTCTTGCTCAACAACAACAGTTGTTTCAACCCTTTACCCAAGGTGATACCTCAACTACAAAAAAATATGGTGGTACAGGGTTAGGTTTAGCAATTAGCCGTCACTTTTGCCATATGATGGGAGGCGAAATTCTCGTCAACAGTCAACTAGGTGTAGGCTCTACTTTTACTGTATATTTGCCACTTCAGGAACAGGGTTAGGAGTGGAAAGATGAGGGAGATGAGGGAGATGAGGGAGATGAGGGAGTAACCCACCCCTAACCCCTCCCTGGAGGGGAACAGGGAGCAGGGGAGAATGACAACTGTCAACTGTCAACTGACAACTGACAACTGACAACTGACAACTGACTAATAAAAAATGACTACTGACTTTCTGTACCATCTTAATCCTAGCCAACGTCAAGCAGTGGAACACTATTGCGGGCCGTTGTTAGTTGTTGCTGGCGCTGGTTCTGGTAAAACACGAGCGCTGACTTATCGAATTGCTAATTTAATTCTTAAACACCGTGTTGCGCCTGAAAACATTCTGGCGGTGACTTTTACCAATAAAGCGGCGCGGGAAATGAAAGAAAGAATTCAACGGCTATTTGCTGAACAATTGGCGTTGTCAGAATATGGTACGCGGTTGGATTTACTGGCAGAATACGAACAAACTAAACTGCGATCGCGCGTTTACAAAGATGTGATCAAAGACTTGTGGTGTGGTACTTTCCACAGTCTATTTTCTCGCATTCTCCGCTTCGATATCGAAAAATATCAAGATGAAAAAGGGCGACAATGGAATCGCAATTTTTCCATCTTTGATGAATCAGATGTCCAGAGTATTATCAAAGATATCGTTACTAAACAATTAAATTTAGACGATAAGAAGTTTGAACCCCGTTCTGTACGCTACGCCATTAGTAACGCCAAAAACCAAGGTCTTTCACCCCAAGAATTTGAACAAGACCAACCCAATTATCGGGGTAGGGTAATTGCTGATGTCTACAATCGTTATCAAGATAGACTAGCAGAAAATAATGCCCTTGATTTTGATGATTTAATTTTAGTTCCGACGCGATTATTTCAACAAAATGAGCAAGTTTTAGGTTATTGGCATCGGAAGTTTTGCCATATCCTAGTTGATGAATATCAAGATACTAATCGTACTCAATATGATTTAATCCGCTTGTTAGTTACAAACGGCGAAGATAGAAAGAGTGAGTGGGATTGGCAAAATCGCTCAGTGTTTGTTGTGGGTGATGCAGACCAATCTATTTACAGTTTTAGAATGGCAGACTTTACCATCTTGCTAGAATTTCAGAATGATTTTGGTGATGGTTTGCCAGATGAAGATACCCGGACGATGGTAAAGTTGGAAGAAAACTATCGTTCCTGTGAAAACATTCTCCAAGCGGCAAACGAACTGATTGAAAATAATACCCAGAGAATAGATAAAATTCTCAAAGCAACGCGGGGAGCAGGTGAGGAAATATATTGTCATAAGGCAGATGATGAATTAGAAGAAGCTGATTTTGTTATTAGGCAAATTCGCACATTAGAACATCAAAATCCTGAATTAAATTGGGGTAGCTTTGCTATTCTGTATCGAACTAACGCCCAATCTCGCCCCTTTGAAGAATTGTTAGTAAGGAATCAAATTCCTTACACAGTTGTGGGTGGGATGAAGTTCTATGACCGCAAAGAAATTAAAGATGTCATAGCTTATTTAAGAGCGATCGCTAACCCATCTGATACAGTTAGTCTATTACGAGTTATCAACACACCCCGGCGTGGTATTGGTAAAGCTACCATCGATAACTTAATCAATGCTTCCCAACAACTAGGCACAACTCTCTGGGAAATATTGAGTGATGAAACCTCAGTTAATACCTTAGCTGGACGTTCCTCTAAAGCTGTGAATGGTTTTGCCCAAATGATCGGGCGTTGGCAAGAACAAATTGCCACAAACCCAGTAACAGAAATAGTTACGGGGATTTTAGACGAGTCTGGTTACGTGCAGGACTTACAAAGCCAAGGAACAGACGAAGCGGAAGACAGAATTCAAAACGTGCAGGAACTTTACAACGCTGTCCTGCAATTTCAAGAAGAAAACGAAGATGTTTCTTTAACAGCCTTCTTGCAAAGTACAGCCCTCAGTTCTGATTTGGATAACCTCAAGGAAGGGCAAACAGCAGTTTCTCTCATGACTCTGCACGCCTCTAAGGGTTTGGAATTTCCTGTCGTCTTCTTGGTAGGTTTGGAACAAGGGCTATTCCCCAACTACCGTTCTATGAATGATCCCGCAGCTTTGGAAGAAGAACGTCGCCTGTGTTACGTGGGAATTACCCGCGCCCAAGAACGCTTGTATTTATCCTTCGCGCGTGAACGCCGCTTGTATGGTTCACGGGAACCCGCATTGCGATCGCAATTTCTCGACGAACTACCCGCAGAATTATTAACAACCCAGCACAAAGTCCGGCAAACTTACACTAAACCAGCATCCACAAGTAATGGTAAACAAGCAGCTTCTCATGATTGGCAAGTAGGCGACAGGGTATTACATAAAACCTTTGGTATTGGGGAAATCACACACGTTTTTGGTGCAGGTGGTAAGTTATCTGTAGCGATTAAATTTCCTAGTTTGGGACAAAAGATTATTGACCCTAGAGTAGCCCAGTTGCAAAAGATAGATTGATTGCTTTAAAAATAATTTTGGAGTATGTAGGCGATCGCAGTACAAAATGGAGTATATTCTCCATTATTGTCTAGTTGTTCGTAGCTTTTTGCTAATTGCTGTATTTCTTCTGGACTAAATTGCTCAATGTCTTGCAATATAGCATCGATAGCTATTCTTCGCATATTTTGTAACTTATCGATGTTCAACCCCAGCTTGTCAATTGTAGCTTCCGCAGCCGCTTTCTTAGTTACGTCATCTGTGGGTCTGATATTTCTTGATGTACTTCATCTGTTCAGAATTTCCTTTCTGCGGATAAGTACATCAGCCCTGACAAATTCTGGTTCATCTGCACCAATTTCATCTGCTAACTGTTGACGTAGTTGTTTAGCACCTGACAAGTCTCCTGCATCAATTAAGCGGAATAGTTGCAATAAATCATCCTTAATTTTTTGTGGACGTGCGGGAACATTCATCAAGTCTTCCATATAAAATTTAACCAATTTCTTTGTTATCTTATAATAAGCATTTTAAACTGCTTATAAATACATCTGTTAAACATTTTTACTATCCTGATAGCGTTTACAAGCCTGCTGATGTAAAAATCTATCTGCGTTCATCTGCGTTTATCTGCGTTCAATTATTCTTGCTTCTCCCTGGGTCAAGAAAAGCTATAGAGACAATTCATACTAAGCGTAATTTATTTTTCTAAGATTTAAAATATTTTCTGTAATCAAAATATTATATTGCAATAAATATAAAATATATTGTTCCGACCTAGCAAAAACATCGCTGCATTTACAGTCACTGTGTTTACAGTAATCTCTGACGCTAATGAATTATTAGTAAATAAAGGCTAAACACAATACGCTAAGGAGGACATTTTGAATAAGAATGTAGTCAGCTTGATTAGTTTTATAGCTGCGACTCTTTTCAGTATTGGAGCTATCATTTTGATTCAATCTATGAATATACCTGCTTTCATAACACTCAGTGTATCGGTGTTGAGTAGTTGTTTTCTATTAGTTTTTATTTCTATATATAATCTGATGACTCAATCTAAAAAGCCTTAAAAATAAGCACTAAAGTGCTTACTACGAACATTTGCACAATTTGGCTAAAAAAATCCTCTAATATCTGGCTAGAGGATTACAGTAATCTTAATTTTCTATGTCAGTTAATAGCCAACACTACCGCTATTCTTTCCCGGTTGAATAATTACTTGTGATTGTTGAATATTTACTCTTGTACGACCTCTAGCAATTTGTTGTTGAGCAAACATTTCTCGTAAAACCATTGCTGGGTCTACATAGTTATTTGCATACTTTAAGCCCCAATGCAAATGCGGCCCAGTGGTGCGTCCGGTCATCCCTACTCTACCAATTCTCGCTCCTGTGGGTATTATTTGTCCTTCCCAAATTTGAATCCCACCTGCACGGTCAATTAAAAAACGGCGACCATTGGCTGTGTCTACATATCCTTCCATGTGACAATAGGTGTGTTCCCACTGGCCTGATTTGATGACAACGTGCGTACCACAGGCAGTTTTATCACCTACTTTAATCACTGTACCAGCCCACCAATTACGAATATAACTACCTTGGGGAGCAGCAATATCTAAACCACTATGAAATTCCCAACCATTACCGCCAGTGGCTGAAGGACGATAACCAAAAGCGGAGGTATAAGCTTGAAAGTTCTCTACAGGAAAAGAAGCTGCTAACCAACCATTACTACTTGTCGCTGTTCTACTGGGTCGTGTTTCTCTAGCTATAACAACTTCGGCTTTAGGTAATAAAGTTATCAAACCCAGGATATTTAAGCTTAATGCTAACAGTGTAACTCCCGAAAGTGCTACTTTTCGTTGATTATAATTCATTTTTTATTCCTTAAGCCAATTAATACTAATTCAAGGCAATTTTTATAAATTTTTGATAAAAAACTTTGTGAAAATACTCACAAAATTTATATTTAACTATTGCTAAAAGTGCTGTTTATCAATTTTTTATAATTTTCATTTCCGTATATACTGAAAAAATATCTATATATAGTCAAATAGATTAAGATATAAAGCTTTAACCTGTCAAATTTATCTAAAAAATAACTAAATAACCTGTTAATATACAGTTTGTAACAGATTATGTATGATGTAAAATATAATACTTATGTTGATGTTTACGCATATTATCAGTGAATCGAGAAATGATGGCAAAATGTTGCACAACATCATACCTATGAAAACTTACTTCAAAAGATAGTTGTCAAGTACTCAAAATATTGTTAGGTTTTATGCTTAAAATTGCTGAATATGTCGATTGACCTCAGTTGAGGTGTCAAGGCGACGATTTGCAGGAAGACCTCAAGCCATGCTGACTGAAATTTTACCTTTCTCTTTTGAATTGAACACAATTGCGATCGCCGGAGCAAGTTTGTGGTCTTTGGCGCTATATCTAGGTTTTTTCCCGGTGAGTGAATGGGTCATCGAACAACTCAACCGTTGGTTTAACTTTGCCGAGCGATCGCTGTATACTAGCAAGTCAGAATTTGAAAAAACTCGCCAAGCCAGAGAATCCCAAAACGCCTTTTACGCCTCACTGTTTAGTATTGTGCCGTTTCTGGTAGTTGGCGGCTTATGCAATTGGGGTGTAGAAATCAGCTTAGGCCGCAGTTGGGCTATTAGCATCGGCTTACTAGCCTGTATGGGTTGCGGTGTTTATGAGTTAGGTAGACGTGATGGACAATCTCCAGATTAAGTATTATTTACAATTGACAAAGATTGTTTCAGAAAATTTTTGACAGGGGATTTAATATTATCAGAGCATCCCTGATCATTCACCATGAGTTGAATTACTGCATAAGCTAAATCGTGAAAGAAGGCTCTAGACGAGCCTATTTCACCAAAAGCACCCCGCATAAAACAAATTACCCCAGATCCGAATATGTGGCTGATACCAGTTTCTTGTAGCTTTAATTTTGCACCTTCAACAATACTAGAAGCGTACTCTTCAGTAATGCCATTTCTCACCACATCTAACGATGATGCAAGTGAATTGTTAAGTTGACGTTCCGATTCAGTAGAAATATAAACAGTCAATACCAATTTGCCAGAGTTGTTTGGTATAAAGATAGCACCTAAGCAGCCATACAGAAATCTAGCTCCTAAAGGTGCTAATATCTCTATCATGACTTCCCTTTGGGACAATACACCCGTTTTTGTATCATTAATTATTTTCTCTATCCATTCATCCACTACAGGATAAAAAAAGGCAATAGTTCATCCTGCCAAATACGCGCTTTTCCCTGTAAGCCTAAATCAATAGTTTGCATAGTTATTCAATTCCCCAAGCTTTTCTCCAATAAATCATCAACTTTTGATCTCTTCTTCTACTAAAGTTGCTAACTTTTCGGCTGCACCGCCTTCGCCACGAACAAGGCGGAGTTTTGCTTTTATGTCTTCTAACTTTTCTGGATTATTTAAATAATCTACAACCATTTCTCCAACTTCTTGAGGCTGGAGTTTACCTACAAGTTCTGGAACTATCTCTTCCTGCGCCCAGATATTAGGCCATGCTAATAAACCTTTGCGTCTGAGAAATAACCAATTGATGATTTTGGCAAAGGTTGAACCCACACCAGGTAAATTGGCTAATAATCCTGGTAAACCATCCCAAGAACGCATCGCATCAAGTTGTTGTGTAGGTAGCAATACAATCATCGGCACACCTAAAGCGCCTAATTCGGCTGTGTTTGCGCCTACTGTGGTTAAGCAAATACTACATTGCGATAATATTTCATAGGCAGGATTTTCTTGACACAACTCTACAATCAAACCATTACCTGTTTTCAAGATACTGTTGTGATGGCTTGCTTCTGGGACAATTAAGGAAGCGCCAGAGAAACCAAAAGTTTCCACAAATGGGTTTTTTTGAGCATCGGCAAAACTGGCTAAAGTTTGTAAATCCAATGTTGGGGCTACAGGAATGACAAACTTTGTTTGAGGTATTTTACTGTGGATGTATTCTGCGATCGCTAAAGTTAAAGGTACACCTTGAGATAATTTAGCAGCTTTCGACCCTGGCAAAATGCCGATGGTTGGGAACTGTTGACTGTTGACTGTTGACTGTTGACTATTGACTGTTGACTCGGCTGATAGCATGAGGTCGCCGACAACTGTGAATTTGTGGGCGTATTTGGGGGAAGCTTTAGCGGCGACTTGGGGTTTCATGACTCCGAAGCGGTCAATTAAGTTATGCCATCTAGCTTCCCATTCAGCATAGACTACTGTACGGTATCCGAGTTTTTTACCGATAACTACGGGAAAAAACTGGTCGCCTCCCAGGAAAACTACTACACCTTGGCTTCTCCAATCCCAATTTTCCCAGGTTTTGCCCCAGAGTAAAAATTGCCAGAAATACTCTGCTGATTGTACTCGGTCTACTTCGGGATAAGAAAGTGCGATCGCTGCTTCTTTGCCGCTAGCATTTGGACAAGGTGACAAAACTACAGAAATCCTCACCTGTTCACGGTCATTACCCAACTTTTCCCGCAACGCCTTGACTACAGGGCGTACCCAAGTTGTTACTTCGCCAGGGCCATTGGAAAGAATGAGAATATCTACTGGACTCATAGGTTAATAGTTAAGTATCTGTAGGGTCTAGCTTTTCATGGGATCTGGAAAACCCCTCTCCAAACCTCTCCCCTAAAAGGAGAGAGGCTTTGATTTCTCCCCCTTCCCTAGTAGGGAAGGGGGGGGTTAGGTCAGCGTTAGCTTTTCCACATGACGTGAAAAGTCAGCTTTAGGATGGGCATTGCCCACAACCATGATATTGTCGGCAATGGCTACATATATTTCAAAAATAAAGTGTTAATCTTACACAAATAATTAAACATACAAAACAATACTGATATAATCACAGACCATGTTTGATAACGTCTGTAAATTCCTTGCCGAATCATTTTCCAGTGACTTTGCAACTTGGCTACTCAATGAACCTATCACACTGACTCAACTTAGCCCATCTGAATTATCACTTGAACCGATACGTGCGGATGCACTAATTTTGTTGCAGTCAGATGAAATTGTCCTCCATTTGGAATTTCAAACTAAACCAAGTGCTGAGATTCCCTTTCGGATGGCTGATTATCGGTTACGAGTGTATCGAAGATTTCCTCATAAGCGAATGCGTCAGGTTGTGATTTATTTACAACCAAGCGATTCTGAGCTAGTTTATCAAACCGAATTTGTTTTAGAGAATAGCAGGCACAGATTTGAAGTCATTCGACTTTGGGAACAGCCAAGCGATGTCTTTTTCAATTATCCAGGCTTGCTACCGTTTGCAACTTTAACCCAAACTGATGACCAAAGACGTACCTTAGAAGAAGTTGCCGAAGTTCTTGAATCGCTTCAAGATACTAGAATCAGAAGTAATCTTGCTGCGTCAACAGCAGTGTTAGCTGGGCTAGTATTAAATAAAGACGTGATTAGAAGAATTTTGCGGAGTGATATTATGCGCGAATCAGTGATTTATCAAGATATCTTGCAAGAAGGTATTGAGCAAGGGATTGAGCAAAATACTCAAGAGATTGCCATCAAAATGATTAATAAAGGTATTAATCTGGAAACAATTGTTGATGTCACTGGTTTAAGCATTGAACAGTTACAAAAATTACAGGCTCAACAACAAAATACTCAAACTGAGTGATATTACGCGCGAATCAGTGATTTATCAAGATATCTTGCAAGAAGGTATTGAAAAAAGAAATCAAGAGATTGCCATCAAAATGATTAATAAAGGTATCAATTTGGAAACAATTGTTGATGTCACTGGTCTAACTCTTGAGCAAGTTCAACAATTACACGCTCAACAGCATACTCAACCTGAATGATATTATGCAAGTACCTATGATTAATCATGTCTTATAGCGACTTCTCGCTGGCAAAAGTCAAACGTGAATTTAATTTAACTACTGTTGAAAATGGCAGGTTCTTACCCGAAACACCATCTATAGAACCTAGTTATTATCTCAAAGAAGCTTTAAGTGAAGGGCTACCATTAGCCACAGCAACAGGTTCCCAAAAAGCTCGTTCAGAGTTAATTATCAGCCCTATTATTTTGGAAGTTCGGAAAATTCTTGAACGCAAAGTTAGCTTTTTTTTAGGTGAGGATTTTACTGTTGCACCTGATTTAGGTTTAACTGGAGTCTGTGATTTTCTAATTAGTCGTTCACCAGAATAAATATTTATCGAAGCGCCTGTTATTGTCATTATTGAAGCGAAAAAAGGCGATTTAAAACCGGGATTAGGGCAATGTGCAGCCGAAATGATTGCGGCACAAAAATTCAATGAAATCAATAATATCCCCATTAAAACAATATATGGCAGCGTTACTAGTGGTACGGCTTGGCGATTTTTGAAATTAGAAGGGCAAACACTAAGTATTGATTTAAAAGATTATACAGTTCCTCCAGTAGAAAGCCTATTGGGAATGTTGGTTTGGATGGTACGGGAAGGTTAAATAAATTTATCAGTATTGATTCTATATTTTCTTAATCTATAGTTCATAAAAAACTTGTTTATATCAACTAATTAAGCAACAAAATTAACTAAAAATATAAGATATATTTAGGAAATAAGGTAATGATCTTTCCAGAAAAGCTTTTTTGCCGTCATTAAGCAAATATACTCTCTGGATTGATATTGTTTAAAATATGAGTATAAATTGTTACTTTTTAATCGCTGAAACTGAGAAAATCCTTGATTTCCTGATGCTTTTGCTACAAAAATGAGCAGCTAACTAATGTCCATAAGCCTATGCTGATGGTTTGCATAGACAACCTCAAAATGGGAAAAATCTTACAAGGCTTGACTTACAACGTAAAGAGTGCTTAAGAATACAAAAGAGCAAATTGTTAAATTTTCTTTACAAATAGTGAGTATTTGCTTTTATTATTTATTAATGTTTGTTAACAAATTTTGCGATTTTTATATCGATTTGTGTCAGATAAACGAGAAAATGCCCATTTGGTAAGGTTTTTCTGATAAAAAACTCATATTGCCGAACAAAAGAACTAACCTTTGAAGGCAAAAGTCGCAAAGGCAATTTAGTAGAGAACACGCATCAAAGGAGCCGAGGAAGCATGTTCACCCACGTCAAGTCCACCATTAGACACATTGCGCCTGATAATCTGGGCGGACGGAACTTAATTAAGGTGGTCTATGTCGTGCTTGAGTCCCAGTACCAAAGCGCACTGTCGCAAGCGGTTCGCACGATTAACTCGAATAATCCCAACCTGGCGATTGAAATCAGTGGGTATTTGATTGAGGAACTGAGAGATCCAGAGAACTACCAAGAGTTCCAAAGGGAGATCGCGAGTGCCAATATTTTTATCGCTTCACTGATTTTCATCGAAGACTTAGCACAGAAAGTAGTTACAGCAGTAGAACCATACCGCGATCGCCTCGACGTTGCGGTTGTATTCCCCTCAATGCCAGAAGTCATGCGCCTGAACAAAATGGGCAGCTTTTCCCTGGCACAGTTGGGACAATCGAAGAGTGCGATCGCGCAATTCATGCGGAAACGCAAGGAAAAATCTGGTGCGGGATTCCAAGATGGGATGCTCAAGCTTTTGCGGACATTGCCGCAAGTGCTGAAGTTTTTGCCAATGGAAAAGGCACAAGATGCGCGTAACTTTATGCTCAGTTTTCAGTATTGGCTGGGAGGTTCACCAGAAAATCTGGAAAACTTCTTGCTGATGCTGACTGATAAATACGTATTAAAAGCTGTAGAAAAACAAAATTCCGCATCCGTGGAATATCAAGCGCCAGTGGTGTACCCCGACATGGGTATCTGGCATCCTTTGGCAACCACCATGTTTGAGGATGTGAGAGAATACCTCAACTGGTACACAGCCCGTAAGGATATTTCCAGCGATTTAAAAGATCCCTTAGCGCCCTGTGTAGGGTTAGTATTGCAACGTACTCACTTAGTTACTGGGGATGATGCCCATTACGTGGCGATGGTGCAAGAGTTGGAAGCACTAGGGGCAAGAGTATTACCAGTATTTGCTGGTGGTTTGGACTTCTCCAAGCCTGTAGATGCTTACTTCTACGAACCCACTACCAAAAATCCCTTAGTTGATGCGGTAGTATCTTTAACAGGTTTTGCCCTGGTAGGCGGCCCGGCTAGACAAGACCATCCCAAGGCAATTGAAGCCCTGAAGAAACTCAACCGTCCTTACATGGTGGCGTTGCCTTTGGTATTCCAAACTACCGAAGAATGGTTAGATAGCGATTTAGGGTTACATCCCATTCAGGTGGCATTGCAAATTGCTATTCCTGAACTTGATGGAGCGATTGAACCGATTATATTATCGGGTAGAGACGGGGCGACTGGGAAGGCGATCGCACTCCAAGACCGCATCGGCGCAGTAGCCCAACGTGCCTTAAAATGGGCTAACCTCCGCCGCAAACCCAAGCTAAACAAAAAAGTTGCCATCACCGTTTTCAGCTTCCCCCCCGACAAAGGCAACGTAGGTACAGCCGCATACCTAGATGTATTCGGTTCCATCTACGAAGTCATGCAGGCGCTGCGAAACAACGGCTACGACGTGCAAGACTTGCCAGAAAACGCAAAAGAGTTGATGGAACAAGTCATCCACGACGCACAAGCACAGTATGCTAGCCCCGAACTCAACATTGCCTATAAGATGTCAGTGCCAGAATACGAAGCACTCACACCTTATTCCCAACGCCTAGAAGAAAACTGGGGGCCACCACCAGGAAACCTCAACAGCGACGGACAAAACCTCTTAGTTTACGGTAAGCAATTCGGCAACGTCTTCATCGGTGTACAACCCACCTTTGGTTACGAAGGCGACCCCATGCGGCTATTGTTCTCCCGTTCCGCCAGCCCTCACCACGGCTTCGCCGCCTACTACACCTACCTCGAAAGAATTTGGGGTGCGGATGCTGTCCTGCACTTTGGCACACACGGTTCCTTGGAATTTATGCCAGGGAAGCAAATGGGGATGTCCGGCGAATGTTACCCAGATAACTTAATTGGTACAATTCCTAACCTGTACTACTACGCCGCCAACAACCCCAGCGAAGCGACAATTGCCAAACGCCGCAGTTACGCCGAGACAATTTCCTACCTCACACCACCCGCAGAAAACGCTGGTTTGTATAAAGGTTTGAAAGAACTCAGCGAGTTAATTGCTTCTTACCAAACCCTAAAAGATAGCGGTCGCGGTATCCCCATCGTTAACACGATCATGGATAAATGCCGTATCGTTAACTTGGATAAAGATATAAACTTGCCAGAAACAGATGCCAAAGATATGACCCCGGAAGAACGGGATAATATTGTCGGCAGCGTCTACCGCAAGTTAATGGAAATCGAATCACGGTTGTTACCTTGTGGCTTACACGTCATCGGTAAACCACCAAGTGCAGAGGAAGCCGTTGCTACTCTGGTAAATATCGCCAGCTTAGACCGTCAAGAAGAAGAAATCCTCAGCTTACCCCGCATCATCGCCAACAGCGTGGGACGCAACATTGACGAAATCTACCTAAACAGCGACAAAGGCGTATTAGAAGATGTCCAACTACTGCAAGACATCACCCTAGCCACCCGCGCCGCCGTCCGCGCCTTGGTACAAGAACAAACCGACGCAGAAGGCAGAGTTTCCTTAGTATCCAAGTTGAATTTCTTCAACATGGGTAAAAAGGAACCTTGGGTAGAAGCACTGCACAAAGCAGGTTATCCCAAAGTTGATGCTTCCGCCTTGAAACCCCTGTTCCAGTATTTAGAGTTCTGCTTGCAACAAGTTTGTGCAGACAACGAACTCGGCGCATTACTCAAAGGTTTGGAAGGCGAATACATCCTCCCCGGCCCTGGTGGCGACCCCATCCGCAACCCAGATGTATTACCCACAGGTAAGAACATTCACGCCCTTGACCCCCAGTCCATCCCCACGGCTGCGGCTGTACAATCAGCGAAAATCGTGGTAGATAGGCTATTGGCAAGGAACAAAGCCGAAAACAATGGAAAATGGCCCGAAACCATCGCCTGCGTCCTCTGGGGAACCGATAACATCAAAACCTACGGCGAATCTCTAGCACAAATCATGTGGATGGTGGGTGTGCGTCCGGTTCCCGATGCTTTGGGACGGGTGAACAAGTTGGAGTTAATTCCCTTAGAAGAGTTGGGAAGACCCAGAATTGACGTTGTAATCAACTGTTCTGGTGTATTCCGCGACTTGTTCATCAACCAGATGAACCTCCTCGACCAAGGGGTGAAGATGGCGGCGGAAGCGGATGAACCCTTAGACATGAACTTTGTCCGCAAACACGCCATGCAGCAAGCTGAGGAAATGGGAATTAACCTGCGTCAAGCAGCCACCCGCGTTTTCTCCAACGCTTCCGGTTCCTACTCCTCAAACATCAACTTGGCAGTAGAAAACAGCACTTGGGAAAGCGAAGCCGAGTTACAAGAAATGTACCTCACCCGTAAATCCTTCGCCTTCAGTGCCGATAACCCCGGTATGATGGAACAATCTCGCCAGATTTTTGAAAGCACCCTGAAAACTGCTGATGCGACTTTCCAAAACCTGGACTCCTCCGAGATCAGTTTGACCGACGTATCCCACTACTTCGACTCAGACCCCACCAAGCTTGTATCAACTCTGCGTGGTGATGGCAAAACCCCAGCATCTTACATTGCAGACACCACCACAGCCAACGCCCAAGTCCGCACCTTATCCGAAACCGTCCGCCTAGATGCGCGTACCAAATTGTTAAATCCCAAGTGGTACGAGGGTATGCTGTCTCACGGTTACGAAGGCGTGCGCGAACTCTCCAAGCGGTTGGTAAATACAATGGGTTGGAGTGCAACAGCCGGCGCTGTGGACAACTGGATATATGAGGATGCGAACGAAACCTTCATCAAAGATGAAGAAATGCAGAAACGGTTGATGAACCTCAACCCCCATTCTTTCCGCAAGATGGTATCAACATTGTTGGAAGTGAATGGTCGCGGTTATTGGGAAACTAGTGAGGAGAATTTAGACCGCCTCCGCGAGTTATACCAAGAAGTTGAAGACCGGATTGAGGGTATAGAATAACCATCACAATAGAGACGTTCTCAATAACGTCTCTATTTTTTTTAACCGTTTTTACAGATGGTAAAAATGACACTTACAAAAATAAGAAATATAATTACACAGTTATTTTGTGAATTTCAACTGCGGAATATAGGATTGTCAATATTATGAGTAACCTATTAAGAGATGAATTATCAAGGCAAGAACTAAGTGGAGTGCGTTCAAATATTGAAAGAATAATTTCAAGTTATAGACATATTTGGGATATTTATACAGAGCTATTACAAAATAGTGCAGATGCAATTATTGAGCAGTTTGGTGAGGCAAATATTAGTCAAGGTAAAATTAAACTTGAGATTAAACCTGATGAAAGGATTATTACGATTATAGATAATGGTATAGGTATTGAGGAATCAACTATATCTAAAATTTTAGTTACAGGCAAATCTCTCAAGAGAGAGCTAAATGTTGGAAAATTTGGGTTTATGGGTTATGGATTAACATTTGTTGCTTTTCAAAGTGAATATCTGCAAATAGAAAGCGTGAAGAATGGGAAAAAAGCATCAAGAACTTACATAGACTTGTATAAATTTGTTTATTCTAAATCAGACATACCAAATTCTAAAGAGGAAGAATCTGGTGAGCAACCACAAGATGTTCAAGAAGAGAATGGAACGAAAATTACGATTAAATTCCCATTAAAATTTCCTGAAGAAGTGATTGAAGAATCACTAGCTGCAACATTTAGAATTGCTAAATCTGATGAAACTATAAAAGCTGTTCTAAGAACTCAATCTATAGTTGGAACATTAGATACAGTGTTTAATAATAGTAATTATTTTGAATTTAGCTTAATAATAAACGAAAAGAAAGTACCAATAGCGACTGGTTACTTAACTACTAGAGAAGTAGTAAATTCAGTTTTAAGTAGTGATTCTCAATTTTATAAAAGACATGAATACGAGATGGCTATTATAAATAATACTGAAAAATTGCCGACAAATGTAAGAGAACTAGCAAGAAAAGCTATAGTATTGGACGAAACAATAGATAATGTAGAGATTGGCTCAAGAAATCCATTACACGCTCGTATATTTATTTCTGCAACGAGTAAAACTCACATTAATAAGTATAATGAGAAATTTAAAAATGAAGATGGAATTTCTTCAGATTTTGTATTAGAACATGGATTGTGGCTGGCAATATGTGGAATGCCGATTGGTGTTTGCTTAGATCCATTTGAACATAGTAACTATTTACCATATACAGTAATTGTTGATATAAGAGATATGTCAATACGTACAGAATTAGATGCTGGTCGTAAGGGAATTAGTGCTTATAGAATGAAACAAATAGCTGACAGAATTTTAGAAATATTGACAGAACGAAATTTTATCAAATATCGGCGTTATATTGTGGGTGGTGGCGATAGTAGGCTCAATAACCCGCTATACGATCCTAAAAAAGAACTTGCTGATATATTTCAAGATAAAAAATGGTTTGATTCAGATTTAACCCAAAAATATTTTCCTCCTGTTGAAGAACAAGAAGTGATTAGTCTTTTTGTTGAATTAGTTTCGCAAAAAGTTTTGAAAGGCTATTATCTTAAAGTATTATCTGGCTATCAAGTTTACGATGGACTTTATGAATACCGATTAGAGCAAAGTAATGAAGTAGAATATTCAGAAAGTAATAAACTAGGTATATATAAAAGTATATTTAGTGCTAATGGTGGAAGCTTAAAAAAAGAAATATTAATAGAATTTAAAAAAGAATTAGTTGGTATATATAAAGATATTGATTCAAATAAGAAAGATATTAGCCATGTTGATATATTAGTAGTTTGGGATGTTGGATTTCAAAATAAGGATAAGCTATTGAAAGCTAAAGGTGATGTTCTTACAGAAAAGGATACTACAACAAATGTATTTTATGGTGTAACACATCAATTATTAGGATCAAGACAACAAGCTTTACCTATCATTGAATTGAAGAAAATTTTACAATTAATTTTCAATTATCAAGGATAAGAGCAGTATGACCTCGCCTACAGTGTCATCATAGAATTAGTATTCAGTTAGTCAGGATATGTGAAAGCATTCATCTTTTCATACAGGTGACGCTTTTGGAAATGTATGGAGTGCGATCGCTTTTGACAATGTGTAGAGTGCGATCGCTCATCTCTCCATATAGGCGATCGCTTTTGACAATGTGTGGAGTGCGATCGCTCATCTCTAATGGCATGATATAGAAAGCAAGCGATGAGCCAATACAATGCAAAAACCGCTTAAACAAATAGTTATATCCGATCCAAAAGTAATGATGGGTAAACCTGTAATTGCAGGTACGCGCATCACAGTTGAGTTAATTCTAGAAAAATTAGCTGCTGGTGAAACCCCAGAACAAATATTAGAATCACATCCACGACTCACACGCGAAGCAATTCAAGCAGCTTTGGCATTTGCGGCTGAAGCTTTACGATATGATGTAATTTATCCGATTGTTGAGAATGCTTCTTGAAATTCCTAGCAGACGAAAATTTAGATTTGCAGATTGTTGAGCGTTTGCGCCAAGATGGTCATTTAGTGTGGTACGTCGCTGAAATGGAGCCAGGAATTTCAGATGATGTAGTGCTGGATTTGGCTAACCAAGAAGAAGCCATATTATTAACATCTGACAAAGATTTTGGTGAGTTAGTTTTTCGCTTGCGTCGTATTGCTTCGGGTGTTGTATTAATTCGATTAGCTGGATTATCAATAATCAGCAAAGTAGAAATTATTGCCAATACTATCAATGAACACAGTTCTGAATTACTGGGAGCTTTTACTGTTATTACACCAACAGCTATTCGCATTCGCGCACTTGGGAATTAAATACTGAAAATAAAGTATATTTTACTATGCTAAAGGCAGGCGTTAGCGCAGCTTACAGTATGTATTGCTAACCGTGCCATCATAGAATCAACTCTCCTGTTAGCTATAGTAGGCGATCGCTTATCTCTCCATACAGGCGATCAGTCTAAGCTGTCATCTCTATCCCCATGAAATTCAGCAATTTGAAAATCTGCTTCTGTTGATTGTTGATTTCCAGAAAACATACCAAACTGCATCATCTGCTTAGGTTGTTGCGCTGTTTTTGACTCTAAAAAAGTGACAATCACAAGACTTTCTGAAATATCGCTTGGTAATTCTGTAAGTTCTACCTTACCGTCTTTGTAAACTCCCTTAATTGATTGCAACATAATTTTACCCTCTCTTATATATAGGTGTTACCTTAAATCAACTATACATAGACTGCTTTTTTATTTGACAAACAAGCGATATTCGTAACTCCATACAGGTATCGCTGTTGAGGAATGTAGAGTAAGCGATCGCCCCGTCACAGGCGATAATGGCATGATATGGGGCGTGAACTACGAGTTATACACCCCCTAGACGGTCAAAAGGCCAAAAGCGGAATATTGCCCTACCGATGATATTCTCCTTGGGTAAATATCCCCAGTAGCGGGAGTCATTGCTATTGTTGCGGTTGTCTCCCATGACAAAAAACTGGTTCTCTGGGACTCTCACTGGTGGAAATGGTTGACTAGGTGGTTCAGCAATGTAGTCTTCTCGTAATGGTTCCCCGTTGAGATAAACTCTACCATTGCTCACGCTGATGATTTCCCCTGGTACGCCAATAATCCGCTTGATAAATGCTTGGTCTTTATCATATCCGCGTTTTTGCAGTTCTGGGGGTGGCTGAAACACGACTATATCCCCGGTTTTTGGCTGTTGAAAATGGTAAGTAACTTTTTCCACTACCAAGCGATCGCCTTCATATAATGTAGGATACATTGACTCAGAAGGTATGTAGCGGGGTTCAGCGATAAAAGTACGAATAAATAGGGCTAAAATTAAGGCGATCGCAACTAGAATTAAATTTTCTTGCCAACCACGCCATGCTTTTGACGGTGCAGCAGCTTGTTGTGTATCATTTTCCTGAGTTTTCATAGAATTTTGCTGTTGACTTTTGACTGTTGACTAATAACTAATGACAATTCCCAAATTAAAAGATTACCCCAATCTGGAGTAATCTTTTGATGAATATAAGCATTAAGTAATTATTTGCTAACTGTATTGGTGTGATTACTTTATTAAGGACTGATTTTTCCCTAGTTCATCACACCATCAGTTTTATTCCTCTTCCTCTAAATCAGCTTCTTCTTCGTCTTCGTCACTCGCTTTAGCTACAGAGTTGGCGGAAACTACAGCGCCTTTGTCTAATTTCTCCCGTACCAGTTGCTTAATTTGTTCAGCAAATTCTGGCTTTTCTTCTAGGTACTTAATCGCATTATCCCGACCTTGAGAAATGTTATCGCCGTTGTAACTGTACCATGCACCCTTACGGATGAGAACACCAGTTTCTTCCGCTAAGTCTACTAAACAGCCGAGAGTAGAAACGCCTTTACCAAAGATAATGTCAAATTCCGCGATTCTAAAAGGCGGTGCAACTTTATTCTTAGCTACTTTCACTTTCACTCTGTTACCAAATTCATCGCTACCTTTTTTCAAGGTTTGAATGCGGCGAATATCTAAGCGGACTGAAGCATAGAATTTCAAGGCGTTACCACCAGTTGTGGTTTCTGGGCTACCGTAGGTAACACCAATTTTTTGCCGCAACTGGTTAATGAAAATTACTGTACAACCAGATTTACCGATATTCCCAGTAATTTTACGTAGGGCTTGGCTCATTAATCTTGCTTGTAAGCCGACGTGGGCATCACCCATGTCGCCTTCGATTTCTGCGCGGGGAACTAATGCTGCTACTGAGTCGATAACTACGATGTCAACGGCGGCGGAACGCACTAGCTGATCGACGATTTCTAATGCTGATTCACCGGTGTCAGGTTGGGACACCAACAGATTTTCGATATCTACACCTAAAGCCCCCGCATAGGTGGGGTCTAGGGCGTGTTCAGCGTCCACAAAAGCAGCAATGCCACCTTGTTTTTGCACTTCGGCGATCGCATGGAGCGCTACAGTAGTTTTACCCGAACTTTCCGGGCCATAAATCTCAATCACCCGTCCCTTGGGTAAACCGCCACCCAATGCTAAATCCAAAGTGAGCGCCCCGGTAGAAATTGTTTCTACACGCATCCGGGTAGCATCACCCAGACGCATAATTGTTCCTTTCCCGAAGCTGCGCTCAATCTGGTTGAGTACCATAGTTAGCGCTTTTTGCTTGCCAGAAGTATCGGTATTGATAGCCATTCCTGCCTCTAAAGTATATGGATTTAAGGAGTGTGGGGTTTGGATGAGTAGAACAGATATACTATTTTAGCCAGAAAATTCTACTATTAGGGCTTCTTAAATTAAAAAGTAACGTTGAAAAGATCGTAACCCAATCACTACCTAATTGGGGTATTTTTGCAGAATTGTCATTGGAGAGGGGACTGGGGACTGGGGACTGGGGACTGGGAGAGAACTTATATCTCCCCCATCTCCCCCCACTCCCTCATCTCCCCAGTCCCTCAAATTGCTGCATAAACCGCCTGTCAAGCCAGTCTTTCCAGCGCCAGAGTAATGGGTGGGGTGGTAAAGTGATACTGCCTCTGGTGGCGATCGCACTTCCGTCACCTGTACCTATTAAACTTAAGTATTGTTGCTGGGGTTTGTAGGGTTTGAGTGGTTGTCCTTGTAATATCCTCTTCAAGTTTTCGTATAAAGGTTTACCTTGGCGTACAGCAAATACTCCGGCTTTCGGACAGGGATGATTAATCATGGTGGCGATGTCCCCGGCTGCAAATACTTCTGGGTGTGTGAGTGATTGTAGTGTGTCTTTAACTAGAATAAAGCCTCGCTCATCAGTGGCTAAACCTGTTGTTTTTAACCATTGGGGGGCTGAGGCTTGTGTTACCCAAAAAATTTTGTCGCATTTTACTTTTAAGCCAGATTCACATTTTATTTCTAATAATTCTTCAGATGGGGCAATTGCACATACTGTTTGCCCTAAGTGTAACTTGACATCGCGTCTCATTAATATTTGCTTGACTTGACGCTGTACTGATGGGTGATGGTGCGTCATTAGTTCAGGATGGCGGTGGAATAAATGAATTTCCAAATTACTGAGGGGCTGTTGGGCTTGTTCTAAGATGCGTTGTAGATGTGCTTGCATTGATAGAGCTAATTCTACGCCACCAGCACCACCACCAGCGATCGCAATACTCCTCTTAACTTGAGGATTTTGGGTTACGCTGTCTAATACCTCATACCAATGCTCTAGTAATTGCGACACTGGTTTAGCAGGAACTGCATATTCTGCTGCACCAGATACAGATATTCTGGCAGGAGTGCTGCCAATATCGATAGATAATAAGTCAAAATCTACCGCCGGATGCTTACCACAAATTACTTTGTGGTTTTTTAAGTCCAAACCAACTACTTCATCTATATAAAACTGCGCTTGAGCAAAGTTAGCTAATCTTTGCAGGTTAATATGACATTCATCACGGCTGTAAACACCAGCAATATGTCCTGGTAACATTCCAGAGTATGGTGTATCTGAGTCTGGAGAGATTAAAGTTAAACGTACTCCAGGTAGAGGTTTCATTCCCAAAACTTTTAGTAGAATGGCATGACTGTGACCCCCACCAATTAGTACTAAATTGTTAGCTACTAGCTGTATATCGCGCAGCATCTATCGATGATTTAATTAGATGATGGTATTTTATCTGAGGTTAATTTCCAGAAGAAAATCTGACACCTAGATTTTATAAGTAATATCACAAAATAGAGTTGCTGAGTTTTGTCGAAATCATTAAAAACTGTTAACTCAATATTGCACAATGGTTTATCCATGTATATTTAAAAATGCAAATAATTAGTCAAAAACAAATCAATATTCATCAAATAATTATCTGCCGTATGAACATCTTAAGTGTTGTAATTAATATACGCTCAAAAAGACAAGTCAAATTTATTTGGATATTGTCAAAAATTATCATTACATTTACGAATACTCAAAATAGAAAATTTTATGCACAATAGCAAAGCACAACTAATCAATTAAATAATATCTGATTTATGTTAGCTAACATTGTTAATATTTATCGTACAGTCGCAAAAAATGTACAATACACCAATCTAATAGTATATTTCATCAATGAAAGAGTTTTGCCTTGTAAACAAACGAATGCCTATGGAAAAACCTATGTGACTAATCAACGCTTAAAAACAGTCATAGAAAATTTGCAGCATCCAACAATAGAAACCAGACTAGATGCTGTTTATCAGTTAGAGCAGATAGCTCGTAATTATCCTCAATATCACTGGTTTATCATGGAAGTTGTCTGCAATTTTATACGTAATCATACAGCTAATATTTCCTCATCACGGTCAGACAATAGCTCAACATTAATTATACAAGCTGCTTTAGATGTGATTGCGAAGAGAAATATCAGACATGACCCAGAAAATGAGCAATTAGATTTAAGTAATATTGATATGCGAGGAGCAAATTTAAGACAAGGAAATTTAGAAGGAGCTAATCTTTATCGCGTTAATCTTTCTGGCGCTAACTTATCTGAAGCTAATCTCAGCGAGACAATTCTTACAGCCGCCGATCTTTCTGGCGCAAACTTAGCTGGGGCAAATTTATCAGGTTCAATTCTCAGTGCGGCAAACCTAACTGGTGCAGACCTTTCGCGGGCTAATTTGACTGGAGCAAATTTATATTTAGCTAGTTTGCCAGAAGTAATTTTACATGAGACAAGACTTAATGGAGCTAATTTAAGAGAAGTAAAATTTACGACTAGCAATAGTCATTCTCTCAGCATTCAGCATCCAGAATCTACAAGTCACAATGAATCAGGTAACTAGTTTTCTCATGCTCAACTTAAATTTGTCCGCTTCTCGATTATAAAATAATTGTTAATATTTTTCTTGTGTCAGCAAAAGACTAAATTAATGCGATCGCTAAGATATTCAAATTTAAAGTGAAATAGTGTATCATCTTGGAGATAAACATAAGTATTAATTGGGTGTGGTAAGGAATGATACGATTATGCCTGCTAATAAAACAGACAAATTATGGCGTTGGTCGATTGGTATAAGCGTTATATTTGCTGTTACCGTAGCCTTGATTGTATTTGCATCACCCAATTCTGAAGGATTGACTATTCAACAAAAGTTGCTTTTTAGGAATCAGGCGTTAACTACCACTGCTATCATTTTTTTAGGGTTGGGTGTAACAGTTAATGCTTACTATGCAGCAAAACGCATAGATGCGCTACATAAAAGTGCTTTAACTGCGGAAAGAAATTTAGAAATTAGTATTCAAAATGCCAAACTGTCGGAAAATAGTATAATTTCCCAGCGTCTGATGACTGCTATTACGCAACTAGGACATGACAAGATTGAAACCCGCACAGGTGCAATTTATGTCTTAGAAAAAGTTGCACAGGATTTTCCGCAAGAACACTGGACAGTTATCGAAATCCTCACAGCTTTTATTCGAGAGAATGCTGCTGTGGGAGAGGTAGAAGCACAAGAGGAAGATGACTCACAGCAAACATCGTTGAAAAGGTATCGGAAAGGGGAGCGCCGGAAAACAGAGTCCTACTTGAATGTGGCTGAAGAATCTCCAAAAATGCGTAGAGACGTTCAAGTAGCCTTGAGTGTCATTGGTCGCCGGAATTATTTACATGAGGAGGAAAATAAAAAACTCGATTTGCGTAATATCAATCTCAGGCGAGTAGAGCTTTTGGGCGCTAATTTACAAAGAGCGGACTTGCGTGGTTGCGATCTGCGAGGAGCAGATTTGCGTGGTTGCGATTTTAGCGGCGCAAATTTGGAAGGTGTCAAGCTTGCAGGTGCTATTCTGTTTGAGGCTAACTTTGTGAAAGCGAATTTACAGGGAGCCGATATACAAGGCGCAAATTTAAATCGTGCTGACCTGAGTGGCGCAAATTTACGGAGTGCTAACCTTACGGGTGCAAGTCTACGTACAGCTAACTTACAAGGAGCTAATCTTTATAAAGTTAATTTACAACAAGCAGTACTGAAATTAGCAAATCTTTCTGGAGCAAAGTTATTTTTAGCTAACCTGCAAGGAGCTAAGTTAGGTAAGGCTGAGTTATATCTTTGTGGTTTAATTGGTGCAAATCTCAATGGTGCAAATCTGAATGGGGTAAATCTTGCTGGAGCAAATTTGAATGCAGCTAAGTTACAACAAGCAGAAGTTTTATTTGCTGATTTCACTGAAGCGAGTTTGACGGAAGCAGATTTGGTAGGAGCTAATTTGATGGGAGCTAATTTACAAAGAGCCAGCCTTTACCAAGCAAACCTTTCTGGGGCGAATCTTGTGGGTGCTAATTTAGCGAATGCTAACTTTTGTGATGTTAAATTGGCGGGAGCAAATCTTACCGGGGTGAAAAATTTAAATCCCCAACAGATTAGTATTGCACTAGGCGATCGCACAACTCGCCTACCTGATAATTTTGAAATACCAATCCAATGGCGAGAATCTAGTTAATCTTCTAGGGAACAGGGTACAGGTTTGGAGAGTTTCAGAAATTAAACTATTCAATGGGTGAAAGCATAGAAGCTGGTTATATTTTTCCTCCCCTGCTCTCCCTGCTCTTCAAAATGATTGGTTGATGTCCTCATCTATTTGGCAATTAAGATAATTAAAACCAAGGACTTTGCTCTTTATCCCAACACTCATTTCGGTTCCAGGTTCTACCTGTATATTCACATTCGTATTGGTTTTTAATCCAAGGAACTGAAGTAGGATAGCTAGATTTGGTAAAGGAATTGATATAAAAAAACAGAGATTTAATAAATACTACACTAGCTGCGAACAGTATAGTTGAACAGGTAATATATATTATAGATTTGAGGATAATCTCCCAATATAACTTACTTTTATTAGTCTGCAAGCGTTCTTTCATAAAGTTTTCTTAGTATTTGAGCGTGAGTAGCTTAAAAAACTTAGGTACTCTTTACTCCCTGACATTTATTGAGCAATAAAAATTAGGTTTTTTTATTGAACAACGATGATGATTTTTTGTGAAATGACTATACTTAAGTAACATTACCATTTTTTCTTTAAAACCAAACATATTTATATAAACTTTTCATAATGGATAGTTTGAATAAGAAAGTTTTTAGGCATTTTTACCAAAAATTTACTATTTCTTTATTTACAAAAAACTAGGTTTAAATTTTTCACTTCATAATAAAGCGAAATTAAACATCATTCAACATTTATTACTTAAGCCATATCTTTTACTTACTTTTGGAAATTTAAGTATTTTTGACTAAACTCAAGTGTAATACGGCTAATAAACAGCAAGTTTGTTTTTCACGTAAAGAAAGACCAAATTTTTAAGGTTTTCGTAAAGTTCTGCTTAAAAATGTGGAAAACACTTATTTAGCTTAAAAATGTGGAAAACACTTATTCATGTAGTTACTATTACTAAGCAATTAATGTTCGGCTCACATCTTGACCATTCTCTTATTGCTAAAATCACAAGCGAGAAAGCTAATTATTTTGTAGGGCGCTACACTGCCCACCTTACAGACTGAATAAGTAACCGATAGAATTGTACTAAGGGCAAATCAGATATCAAAATTGCTAGGATGAAAACGAAAAATTAAGGGTTTGGACAGGAGTATAGGTGTGTACGTATTTTTGTGTCAGTCCTCATTGCCCTAGATATCATTAAATATATGAGTAATTTGTGCAAGTTGGGCTGGTTTAAAGCATAAATTGCTAAAAATTAATATATTGATTCAGTAGGTTTCAACTTGCCCATTATTCAGTAAGTTTAATTAGCTATGCCCCTAGATTTAGAAAGATTTTATCAGGCTTGCAATCCTAGCAGACCTCTGATTATGAGTAATGCTAGCGATCGCAGTTATTATATCGATTTTGCGGCGGTACGGGGCGGTAAAATTATCGAGGCTTTACTGCGTACTATTACCAGAATATCACCAGACGCGCCCACTTGTCAGCTATTTACTGGGCATCTTGGCTGTGGCAAATCTACGGAGTTACTACGCCTCAAGGCTGAGTTAGAAGAACAGCAATTTCACGTAGTTTACTTTGAGTCTACCCATGTCCTAGAAATGGCTGATGTGGATGTAACTGATATTTTACTAGCGATCGCTGGTCAGGTGAGCGAAAGTTTAGAAGCGATCAAAATTCGTCTCAAACCCAAATACTTTACTAGGTTATTTGGAGAGGTTGTAGATTTTCTGCAAACACCGATAGAATTGGGTGTGGAAGGTGAGTTATCTGTAGGTATTGCCAAAATCACCGCCAAGACAAAGGAAAGTCCCCAATTACGCCGACGCTTGCGAGATTACTTAGAACCGCGTACACAAAGTATACTGCAATCTATTAATTCCGAATTGCTGGAGCGTGCTAACAAAGACCTCAAAGCTTTGGGAAAAAGGGGTTTGGTTGTGATTGTGGATAACTTGGATAGGGTAGCAATTCGACCTTTACCATCGGGAGTATCGCTACCAGAATACTTGTTTATTGAACGGGGTGAACAGTTACGAAACCTCAACTGTCATGTGGTTTACACCATTCCCTTAGCGTTAACCTTCTCCAACAATAGCGCCGAACTGCAACATCGCCTGGGGGGTGGAGTAGCACCGAAAGTTTTACCGATGATACCTGTACGCTTGCGGTCTGGGGAAATTTTCACCCAAGGGTTAGGACTGATGCGTCAAATGGTATTAGCTAGGAGTTTTCCTGACATTCGGGCAAGCGATCGCTTAGAATTAACTACAGAAGTGTTTGATAGTTTAGAAACATTAGATAGGTTGTGTTTGATCAGTGGTGGTCATGTAAGAGACTTATTAGGATTACTGTTTGACTGCTTGCGCGAACAAGACCCACCCTTTGGAAGAGACTGTGTAGAATTGGTAATTCAAAGACAAAGGGACTACCGCGCCAACGCCATCGACCCCCACGAGTGGGAGTTAATCTTTAAGGTCATGCAAGAACAGAGGGTCAAGGGTGATATTGAATATCATGCACTATTGCGGAGCTTATTTGTTTTTGAATACCGCGACCATCAAGGAGCTTGGTTTGCTGTTAACCCAGTGATAGCGGAGACACAAAAATTTCAGTCATGGTTGAACCAAACCCATCAGTAGATATCAAAGCAGCCAATGAGAGAGCTTTGCGGAGTTTGTGGAGAGCGATCGCCCTATCGCATGGTAACTTTTCTGTAGCCTTGGTTTGCTGTAACTATCGAGTCTTGCAACAGCAGATACTGCAACGACTCGATGAAATGGCGACTGATGCTCACATTCACAAAGTTGTTCTACCCCATAATACCAGAAGTTTATATACTGCACTGCATCTAAATCTGCCCGAACAGCGACCGCCATCAGCCTTGATGGTGTTAGGGTTAGAAACAGTCGATGAAATTGACGACTTACTGCGCTCAATTAATCATATTCGGGATGAATTTCCCAAACGCCATTCCTTTCCCATGATTTTTTGGGTAAATGACGAAGTTTTACAGAAAGTGATGCGTTTAGCACCTGACTTTGCGAGTTGGGCGGCGACACCGATTCGGTTTGCAATGACGACCCCAGATTTGTTACAATTTTTGCGGGCAGAAACCGACGCTTTATTTGCCAGAATTTTACCCAAAAATCTCGGACAACGCCAACAGATACAAGCCACAGGAGAATATAAGACCCTAGAGCAAGTTTGGCAACATAGCAATGAACTACACTATGGAATTGCTGAGTTAGATGAGCGGGGAATTACCCTAGAGCCAGAATTGAACGCCAGTTTAAAATTTGTCTTTGGCTTAGATGATTATGTCAGCGATCGCATTCATCACGCCCTCCATCATTTTCAACAAAGCCTGCAAATTTGGCAACAGTTGGGGACTGGGGACTGGGGACTGGGAGAGGTAAGGGAGCAGGGAGCAGGGAGCAAGGGAGAGAATTTTCCCCCCTGCCCCCTGCCCCCT
>DATNQO010000198.1:0-30752 GCA_036704005.1 Leptolyngbyaceae cyanobacterium
CGGATCTTGTACTCCGACCAATTGAGAACGCCCTAGAAGGGCGGGGCTTGATACCCATGTTCCGCTCCGCTTCACGGCTTCGGGACAGGGATTGCTCCCCCTGCTCCCTGCCCCCTGCCCCTCCGCCTCTTCGGTCAGGATGTGCTTGTATTTCACTCTCTTGTTGCGAAATATTTTAAGTAAAAACTCTTAATTAAGTTAATTAAGTTAATTGCTTAATTAGATATAGGTTATGGGTCAATACGGTTCAGATAAGAATAATTAACCGCCAATAAATAAGATAAATTGATGTTGAAATTCCTAGCGATTTGGCAAGTTCAAATTTTCAGCGATCGCAGATAAATATGGTTGAAAAATCGCCAAATTTTCTAGGTTCTCAAATTTACCTTTAGATAAACTGGAATTAAATGATGTGGTAATTACGTACAGTTGTGTACCATCTGATGTAACATAACCAATATATTGTTCTTGGATACCACCTTCTGGCTTTAGCCTGACAAAACCATAACGCATTCCAGGCAAATTCCCCATAGTTACTTGCTGCGGTGGGTAGCTTGAGAAAGCAATATTATTTGCGTATCTAGTTTGGTGGTCTTTTGCAAAAGTGTTGTATGAGTCCGCTACCCAAGCTTGCAGTGCTTTGATCAATTTGCTTTGGGACTGAGGATTTTGCAAATCTGCTTGAGAAATCTGAGAAATACCAACTTCTGTTAAATGCTTTTGCAAATCTGGATTATCTTTTAGAGGAGAAATCTCAACTTCAACTGTACCCAAACCTCTACTTTGAGAAGAAACACATAGTAAAGTCAATTCTGTTTCACAAGGTATTACTTGCCAATTATTAGGTGCGGAAGTGCTACCTAATAGTTTCTGCCAAACATTTGCTTTATTTACGTTGCTTTGTTTTAAGGAAGTGATTGAGGGGGTAGGAGTTTTCGCTGGTGTAGTTACAGTATTTGGTTGTGTACCTTTATTTGTATTTGTAAAAATATTGGGGAGGAAAAATCTTAAACCCACTGGTATTAAAACTAATAAAATCGCACCAATTATCAGATGATAAACACGTAACATTTTCCTGAATGTCCCAAAGCAAAGATTGCAGACTAATTGTATCTACAATACTTTGTGAGTGTGCAAGAATCTAGATGATATGTATTGATTTCGGTAACTGAAACTTGAATATGGCTTGAATATCAACTATTGTAAGGACACGGCGATGCCTGCGTCCTTACTCTAAATAAGCTATGTCGCTTAATGATATAGCAGTCGTCAGATAGATTAGGACATTGATAAATCACAAGACCCAGATAGCAACTAGCTTTTGAGTCTGTTTTCTGTCCCCTCTCCCCTGCTATATTTGCCTAAATATTTCAGGCTTATCTGAAGCGGGTATGGTTTCGACGATTTTGTTTATGTCTAGCCACTGCTTTACGCTTTTCTTTTTCTAGTGGCGTTTCAAAGTGGCGTTTTTTTCTCATGTCTTGGAAAATTCCCGCTTTGGAAACTTCCCGTTTGAATCTCCGTAGTGCTGACTCAATCCCTTCATTCTCTCCTAAAACTACTTGTGTCATTCTCATTCCTCCTCTTGATGGATGAATAGTTCAGAACCTACGCAAGGAAACCTTGCACTTTGAAAGGGTGTCAAGGCGTAGGGGTGTATAAATACTTATACCTTACACCCTTATACCCCTGCACCCTTGAGCAAATTTTTTATTTTTCTTTTTTATGCGTAAGTCTTCTAGTTAAAGACCGGAGACAAAGTAAAAAACAATCCAGCAGATTCGAGCCTTTGCTATATCTGCTGGAGACTCTAAAGGTTATGTTTTAGCAAAAGGCTTTAGTAACTGCGGCGATTTCCACCACCACCACGGTTATTATTGCCCCAACCGCCACCGCCACCGCCACCGCCACGGGAAGAACTTCTTTCTTCACGGGGTTTAGCTTTATTAACTTTTAAATCGCGTCCCATCCATTCAGCACCATCAAGTGCCTCAATGGCAGCAGTTTCTTGTGCTTCTGTTTCCATTTCCACAAAAGCAAAACCACGAGGACGGCCTGTTTCACGGTCGGTTGGTAACTGAACGCGGCTAACTTTTCCGTACTCTGCGAAGGCCAGCTTCAGGTCTTCCTCTGTAACTTGGTAGGATAAGTTACCGATGTAAATTGACATACAATGTCTCCGAATTGAGAAAATGTAGAGAGTTAAATTCGGAGAGATACTTTTTATAAATCAAAATGAGTCACTCAGCCGAAGATAATTCTTATAGACTCAACTATAGCACAGCTAGTAAATGTTGGCAGGACTTAACATAGCTTTGTAATTCGTAATTGTTTAGTAGAGGCAGGAGGCAGGAGGTCTTATGGTGTTTCGAACTGGGCTAAGATTTTTTCTGCTTCTTGGCAAAGTTTTTCGTGATACTGACCGTTACTAGCTAACAAGCCACCCCATTGATTGATGTCGCCCGTATTATATCGTAATGCCGTGCCGTCAAAATGAGTGAATTTACCTCCAGCTTCGGTTAAAATTAATTCTGGTGCGGCGATGTCCCAATCTTTAGGAGCAGACTTACCAGAAAGGGAAATGTAAACTTCAGCTTGTTGTTCTAGAATGGTGGCGATTTTGCAACCTACGCTACCCACAGATTTCTGGTTGTGAAAGGGCAGATGTGCTAATAAATACTCTAACCTTTGATTGCGGTGGGAACGACTGACAACTATGGTTAAGTCCTCTAGCCTCTTGCTGGCATCTTTGAGTGATAGTTGTAATGGACGCGCATCTGTACGAGTTTCTACAAATGTACCACCATCTTTGGTAGCGTAATATAATTTTTCTGTTTCTGGGATGGCTACTACTGCTAGGACTGGCCTATGTTCTTTGACTAAAGCAATGTGAACTGCATAGTCCCCAGTTTTTTCGATAAAGTCGCGTGTCCCATCTAAAGGGTCGATGATCCAAACCCAATTTTTGTGTTGATTTAATTGTGATTGATAGGTTTCTTCGCTGATGTAAGCAAAGTCTTCTTGTCCTAAAGCTGCTTGTAAATTTTGTAATATATATTGACTGACGGTAACATCGGCAACGGTGACAGGCTCATTCTGCTTATACTGCACATCAAGGTTTGTGTCTTTTGCTGTGCCGTGATAGTAGGATTTTAATATTTCTGCTGCACCCCACCCAACAGTACGAGCGATCGCTAGTATTTCTTGTAAGTCTTTCATTCTACATCCATCCAACGGCGCGTACCAAAATGTTTACAAGCATTAGCGGCGATTTGACTCGCTTTTTCTAGGGCTGTGGGGAAGGGACTGGGGACTGGGGAATGGGGAATGGGGACTGGTGGTTCGACTACGCTCACCAACCGGGACTGGGGAATGGGGACTGGGGGAGATTGTAAGATGTAATGGCAAAAAGCACCGTGAAAGATATCTCCAGCGCCTAATGTGTCTACTGGTGTAATAGTGGGTACAACTACAGTACCACGTTGACCGCAATTTAGATATTCAATTGGCTTTTCTCCGTGGGTGATGGCGATGTGAGGTATTCCCAAGTTGTGGAGGTAGGTAAAGACTTCTTCGCCAGAACTACAGTTAGGGGGATAAAAGTTGGCTGAACAAACGGCGTAATCTACTAATGGTAAGATTTGCTCAAATCCTGGTTTCCAGCTACCGCCATCAATGACTATAGGTATATTCTTGGCTTTAGCCATTTGCGCTATGACAGAACTCACGCTCATCTGATGCCCATCAATCAGCACGATATCGATATTATGTAAGATATCTGCTGGGATAGAGTTTCTATCGGCTTGAGTTTTGACAGCATTGATAGAAATAACAGCCCTTTCTCCAGTTGATTGGGTGACAATAATTGAGGATACAGGCGGTGGTGTATTGATAGTAGAATTAAGGTCTGCGATCGCAACTTGATATTGGGTCAAGTCACTACGAATTAGTTGCGTCATCGGGTGCGAACCAACCACACTCAACAATTTCGCTTGATTACCTAAATAACTAAAAGTTACAGCCGCATTGGTAGCCGGGCCGCCTGCTGCTACAGTGTAGTCAGTTGCCACTAATTTTTGATTATTTTGAGGTGCAGATTCAGCTAGATAGATTAAATCTAATGTCACCAAACCCACAAATAAACCATGATTAGTCATTAGTCAGTTGACAGTTGACAGTTGACAGTTGACAGTTGATAGTTACGAGTTATCAATAGTCAGGTTATTTCCACTGTCCATTGTCCACTGTCCATTGTCCACTGTCCACTCCCCCACTTCTCATCAATGCAAACTGACCCCAAACCCAGCACATTATATATAGTCGGTACACCGATTGGTAATTTGGAGGATATCACCTTTCGGGCGGTGCGGATTTTGCAAAATGTAGATTTAATTGCGGCGGAAGATACGCGCCACACTGGGAAGTTACTTCAGCATTTGCAGGTGAAAACGCCGCAAATCAGTTATCATGAGCATAATCGTAGTAGCCGTATCCCGGAATTATTAGAGCATTTGCATGGTGGTAAAGCGATCGCTCTTGTAAGTGATGCAGGTATGCCGGGAATTTCTGACCCTGGTTATGAATTGGTCAAGGCTTGTGTGGAGGCGGGAATATCGGTAGTGCCTATTCCTGGTGCAAGTGCGGCAATTACGGCGTTGAGTGCGGCGGGACTACCTACGGATAGGTTTGTGTTTGAGGGTTTTCTCCCAGCTAAAGGTCAACAAAGACGAGAATATTTAGAGGTTTTGGAGACAGAAACCCGTACTTTAATTTTCTACGAATCGCCGCATCGTTTGCGAGAAACTTTACAAGATTTAGCACAAGTGTGGGGAAGCGATCGCCAAATTGTCCTGGCAAGGGAGTTAACTAAATTATATGAGGAATTTTGGCGGGGAAGTATTGGGGATGCGATCGCCCATTACCAACAACGAGAACCCCAAGGCGAATATACAATCTTAGTAGCAGGAAAACCACCCAGCCAAACCCTACTAACAGAAGAACAATTAAAAGCGGAATTGCAACAATTAATTAGTCAAGGTATATCGCGATCGCAAGCTAGTCGTCAAATGACAAAATATACTTCCCTCAACCGTCGCCAAGTTTATCAAATAGCTCTGTCTATAGTTATAAATCGTGAAGATTTGCAATAATTTGTCAGTGGTCAGTTGTTTTTGTACTGGTGTAATAGTGCTTATCCTTGTGAGTAGAGTTTTTTACTGTTAGGCTAAACTTAAAGAACTAAGACACCTACAATTAAAGAAATCGATTTTTAATTTAGATAGTCCTGAAAACCAGCAGATTTATCATTAAATTTTTGTTTATTTTTAACTGCTTATGTCTGTCACTGAAGATATTTTTACCCAAGAAAATGTTATCTTTCCTTCAGGAGATATATATAGTGACGAACCGCCTTTGGAAAGTTCTTTACATCTACAACAATTAATCCTGCTACTCAAGTGTTTAGAATGGTGGTGGCAAGACCGCCAAGATTTTTTTGTTTCTGGTAATTTGACTATATACTATAGCCCGAATCAACGTAAGTCGGAAGATTTTCGCGGCCCAGATTTTTTTGTAGTTCTGGGAACCCAACGCCGTCCGCGTAAAAGTTGGGTTGTTTGGCAAGAAGGGGGAAATTATCCCAATGTAATTATAGAAGTATTATCAGATTCTACCGCCACCACCGACAGGGGTTTAAAAAAGCAAATCTATCAAGACACATTCCGCACCCCGGAGTATTTCTGGTTTGACCCTGATACTCTAGAGTTTGCTGGCTTTGTGTTGATGGCTGGTAAGTATCAACCAATTGAAGCAAATTCCCAAGGCTGGTTATGGAGTCAGCAGTTAGAGTTATATTTGGGTGTTCATCAGCGAACTTTACGGTTCTATACTAATGAAGGGGAGTTAGTTCCCACACCAGAAGAAACTGCACAACGAGAAAAAGAACGTGCTGACCAAGAAAGGGAACGTGCTGACCGAGAAAGGGAACGCAGCGATCGCTTGATAGCAAAGCTGCGAGAATTGAATATAGATCCAGATACAATTTAATAGTGAACAGTTATCAGTGAACATAACCTGATAACTTTTCACTGACAACTGGTAACTGATATTATTCTTCAGGAAGAACCCATTTTGGCGGTTCCATCATTTTTTTGCGTAGGCGTTCTTCCGCCATTTGCAACATTTGGTCTAATGATGTCTCGGCAATGAATTGAGATGTAGCCTCTCTAAACTCAATGTTCGGACACTTATCCCCTAGAACACAACCGTTGACGCAAGCTTGAGCGCAGTTAATTTTCTGCTCCACAGTCCATTCCTCTCTACTAAGGGTCTTTTTCTCTACCCTCCAAGTAAATTTTACCTTGTCAGTTAGGATGAAATAAGTCTAAATATCTACCATTTTACAATGATTGGGGATTGGGGAGAGATGAGGGAGTGGGGGGAGATGAGGGAGATGAGGGAGTGGGGGGAGATGAGGGAGTGGGGGGAGATGAGAGAGAATAACTCTTGACTATGGACTGTTGACCAATGACTGAACTCTTAGCTATTACTGGAACTATTGCGGCGATCGCAACTGCTATTGTCCCCCAACAAGGTAGTGTGGGTATTGTGCGGGTGTCTGGTTCTCAGGCAATAGCGATCGCACAAACTTTGTTTTCTGCTCCTGGTAAGCAAGTTTGGGAAAGCCACCGCATTCTTTACGGTTACATCCGCCATCCTCAAACACAGGAACTTGTCGATGAGGCGCTGTTGCTGATTATGAAAGCGCCTCGTTCTTACACCCGCGAAGATGTGGTAGAGTTCCATTGCCACGGCGGAATTATGGCGGTGCAGCAGGTATTGCAACTATGTCTGGAAAATGGCGCTAGATTGGCTCAACCAGGGGAATTTACCCTCAGAGCTTTTTTGAATGGCAGACTAGATTTAACCCAAGCTGAGAGTATCGCTGATTTGGTGGGAGCGCGATCGCCCCAAGCCGCCCAAACGGCTTTAGCTGGTTTACAAGGTAAATTAGCTCATCCCATCCGCCAGTTACGCGCTAACTGTTTGGATATTCTCGCGGAAATTGAAGCCAGAATCGATTTTGAGGAAGATTTACCTCCGTTGGATGATAAAGCTATCATATCAGATATTGAGAACATTGCCGCAGAAATTTCTCAATTATTGGCAACTAAAGATAAAGGTGAATTGTTGCGGACTGGGTTGAAGGTGGCTATTGTCGGTCGTCCGAATGTGGGCAAATCCAGCTTGTTGAATGCCTGGAGCCAGAGCGATCGCGCCATTGTTACCGACTTACCCGGCACTACCCGCGACGTTGTAGAATCGCAGTTAGTTGTGGGCGGAATTCCGGTACAGGTGCTAGATACAGCAGGGATTCGGGAAACCAGCGACCAAGTAGAAAAGATAGGCGTAGAGCGATCGCGTCAAGTCGCCAACACCGCCGATTTAGTCTTGTTCACCATCGATGCAGCCACAGGTTGGACTACTGGCGACCAAGAAATTTATGAACAAGTGAAACATCGTCCGTTAATTCTCGTGATGAATAAGATTGATTTAGTTGACAAACAATTAATTTCATCCTTAGAATATCCGCCAGATATTAATCAAATTGTTCACACAGCCGCCGCCCAAAAACAAGGCATTGATGCGTTAGAAACGGCAATTTTAGAGATAGTTCAAGCTGGAAAAGTCCAAGCTGCTGATATGGATTTAGCCATTAATCAAAGACAAGCCGCAGCCTTAACCCAAGCGAAAATTTCTCTAGAACAAGTGCAAGCAACAATTACCCAGCAGCTACCCCTGGATTTTTGGACAATTGATTTACGCGGTGCAATTCATGCGCTGGGAGAAATTACCGGGGAAGAGGTAACGGAGTCAGTGCTGGATAGGATTTTTAGTAGGTTCTGTATAGGAAAGTAAATACTGTATTAGTTAATAATCATTTGGAGAATCAAATTTTGTGATAAACAATATTTCAAGCCCACTAAAGCTAACGGTTTGGCGACCTTGCCGTTTAGAAAAAAGATACTTGGATACCAATAAAAATGTCGTAGTTGAACCGATAGATTATCAAGAAGAAATTTATTCTTGGGAACCTGCTGGTGATCCTTTTGGTTCAGTAACTAGCAGTGAGCAAACTCAGCGACTAAGGGAAGAGTTAATTGAGAAATTTACAAAAGAGATAAAACCAGAAAAACGTGGAATTCAACAATTTAAGCAAGTTTTTGAATTAATAGACGAAATACTATCTAATGATGAATCCTCTTGGAGTGACTTAGAAGAGCTTGGACGTTTATCTAATAATGATAGTGTTAACCTTCGACAACATCCACTGCTATCCTTACGCCAGCATATTCAGTGGGTATGTGATACGTTTGTTAATGTGCCAGGTATTAATATATCCCTTCATTAAAATAAGCATATGGAATTAAAATTGTTCAGTAAAGAAGATGCGCTAAAATGTATTGCACAAATAGGTAAGAATGGAGAGCCATTTAGTATATTTCTGGGTGAAGATATCTGTTTTGGACGTGATAAATGGGTTAATGTTGGGATAATGAGATTACAACCCGGAGCAAAATATGCTGGAAATGAAACTAGATATGATGAATATTGTGCTGCTAAATTTGGAGGCTTTGAATGGCAGTTACCATCATCAGCAAATCTAAATGAAAATATTAGTAACACTCTTGATAATTCACCAAATAAAGATAGTGTTCAAAAAGCTTTTAGGGAAGGATTACAGGACGTACTGAGGAGAACTCTTTTACTTTTACCAGTTTTTGATGTTGAAACTATTTCTAAAATCCCCTTACATAAGCCGATCACAATTGTCACAGATACATCGGCTGTTCATCAGGGAGGGCTTGATTTTTTATGCCGCTTTCTTACGCCTTGGGTGAGAATTAAAGTACCAGCGATAGTTCATATGGAAATAGTTACACAAGTAGATAATTATCTTTCTAAAATTCGCTGGAATAATGAGAATAAGAACAAAATTAAGAATAACCCTGCAACACTTCGTCAACATCTTCTTAGTCAAGGAGGTCAAAGAACTTTACTTCGTCTTGAATTACATTCAAATGCAGAAATAGAGCGTGGTGATTTAGGCGCTGACCCCCTAAGAGGTATTGTGACACCAAGTAGCGATTCTGAAGATAAAGTTCTAGGCTTACAAAATGTTACTAGGAGTTTTGCTGATCGTCTGATTTTAGAAACTGCACGACGTTTTCAAACTCAAGTTCGCCCGGATCATCCGCTAGCTCTTCTAACTAGTGATCAAGGTTTAGCAAGAATGACGATGGCTGAAGGAATGGATGTATTCTTTTTTGAATCTCGTTCTGTTCCTAAGTTTGATAGTAGAAAGCTCACAGGCTCTCTTTTTCATCCTTTCAATCAACAAGTATATACAGTAGCACTGACAGATGTTCTATGGGAATTGGCTGTCTCTTTTGGTTGCGTGCGCTTGCAAAATGATAAGACTCAAGAGTCTTTAGAGTTATGGGGCATACCTAGTGGTGAATATAGTTGGCAACCACTTCATGTTAGAGATGATCTTCTTTGGGGAAATTTTAACTCTGGAACATTCTCTACGACAAAAGATAATACTTCTACTTCATTATCAACAAATATAGCAAGCTCAGGTGAAACTGATGCAGTTTCTAGCCAAAATATAGAACCAATAGCTAGGGCATATGCTTTTAGTCCAGATCAGATGTTATTGCTGATGAAAATGTTAGTAGAAAGTGGAGAATTAACTAATCAAGAAGCTCAAGAGAAATTAGGATTAAAACATCAAGACCGTTACAGTTTGTATAAAAATTTCCTGAAGAGTGGTTCATTTGTTGAAATCAATGATAACAAAATCATCTGTACAGAGTTACTTAAATCTTTTTGGCAAAGTATCCTGAATGAAGACAATACCAAAATTTTATTCTTTTTAAATAAAATACCATCCTTTGAAGCATTATATAACTATATAACTCAAGGTAGAATTGTTGAATATAGCACATTGCCAATTTCAAACAAAGCAAAATCTACTTACATTAAGTTGGGTGAGGTAGCTTGTTCTTGGCTAAATATACAAAACCAAAGAATTGTTGCCACTGATAACATACCTGAATTATCAGACTTTGCTAATTTAGCAGTAGATGTTTATAAATCAATGCGTTCACGGGAGAACACAGAATGGGTACTTACTGGTCTGTGGTTAGAAGAATTAGCTATTAAATATGCTGTTCATCCCTTATTAACCAGAAAGCTGCTGAAAGAGGCACAAGAACAACACTTAGTTAATGTCTATGCTGAAGGATCTACTCCAGATACTCGCTTTGAACAGCATGATTTGTGGATAATTAAGACAACTGATGGACTTCCCCAGTTAGAAAGAGTTTATTTGTATCATGGAGATTTTCTCATACCTGGTACATCTGCTGTACGTATCAAGCTAGAAGGAGTTAAAAATGCCTCTTGAAAATCTATTTACAGATGAGGCGACTGCTAACGCACCAGAACAACAACCCAAATTACTTTATCAAAAGTTTGGGGTGTCGAGTAATCCTTTTCCCAGTGCTGGACAAACCAGTGGGCATCCACATATGCCAACACAAGCAGACAAGCAAGTTGATGCTGCGGTAAAGACATTTTATTCAGATCGTAAGTCTCATGTAATTTCAATAACTGCTAGTCAGGGAATTGGCAAAACTAACCTTCTGAATGCTTATGAAAATGCTTTACGTGAAAAACTCTCTCCACATGGTTTTTTCGTGATTAGATACGTTCCAGATCCAGAGCCTTTTTTTGATCCACTGATTAGGTCTATATTTGAGAATTTGGGAGAAGATTATTTACGTCGTTCAATTAATGCACTCGACAGGAAAATAAATCAGAAGAATGATATTGATAAATTATTAGAATTTGTACGCATGAGCGAAATTAAAACAATGCTTAAGGCTCTTTTGGAGGTTGAGTCAGAAGAAAAACGACATGAGCGTATATCTTTAGCATATCAATGGCTTTTAGGATTACCAATAAGAAAAAATCATCAAACTGAACTAGGAGTTTATTTTCGTTTAGATACTGTAGAAGCGAAAACAAGAGCATTAAGAGATATTGTATATTTTGGTGCGGAGATGGAGACTCTAGAGGGGATTTTTATACTTCTTGATGAGTTAGAAAAGCAAGATTTCAGCCTGTCTAAAACTATAGTTTTAAGATATTTGTCAGCCCTTCGCGCCCTAATTGATGCACTACCTAAATATCTTTTTTTAATGGTTGCTTTAACTACCGACGCTCTTAATCGTTACCGTGAGATGCTTCCAGCTATTAAAGGTCGTCTTGCTAATGAGGTTCAACTTTTACCTATAAGAAATGAGGAGGAAGCCGTAAAGTTATTCGACTTTTACCTGAATGAAGCCAAAGAAGAAGCCACCAGAAAATTTGCACAAAACAAACAATTAAAACCAGGAAGTAATGTACTTTTGCATGAGGATTCTGCTCGGCTCTTATTTCATCAATTATTAAAAGTTAGTAACATTAAAGGCGTGAGACAGCGTGATTATCTTAATGGTCTGTATGAAAAAGCAGATGAGTCTATCAATGAATTCTTGTCAGCATCCGTTTAGCTAAGTTTTTTGATGCTTTTCCTAACTGTAATAAGTTAATAGTTGCTAATCAAAAATAAATGATAATCAAGCCATTGCTCAGATAAACTCTAATCAATGGCTTATCTCCTTCGTAACATTTGTAAAATATTGTAAAGTTTAGTTTTTTTCCAACGGAGAGGGGGAGATTCGAACTCCCGGAGGTTTTAGCCTCATCCGATTTCAAGTCGGACGCAATCGACCACTCTGCCACCTCTCCAATTAACTGTCTAGCTCGGCTGACCCTGATTTGTCGGTTCGCACAAGGGCTGACAGATAATACTATAGCTTATCATCTACGCAGATGGTACATCTGAAGGCGAATATTTACGATACACTAGCCGATCGCTCAAAAAACACCTCCTCTTTCACCACCTGAAAATCTTCGCCCACCCAAACTAAGGAGGCTTGTGTCACCTCACCCGCCTCTAGGGAAACTAGCGAAAAATTCCGCAGCTTGCCGTTTTCACCTTCGACAATCCTTGGCACACTGGCGGCGTTGAGGTAAACTATCCCCTCTGGGCTTGTGAAGATGGGTTTTCTCAATTCTGTTTTGGTGTACCGTAAACTATGGTGCATATGCCCAAACGTCACCAACGCTATCTGTTTACCAGCCGTGATTGTTAAAGAAATCGCCTCGGCTAAATCTGGGTCGCCAAAGTCGCCGCCGATGGGATGCCAATCTTTACCGCAGGGGTCTTCTGGGCGATCGCCTAATCCACTCGGCCCGTTATGACCCAAAAAAATAATCGTATCACAGGCGGCACTTTTCACCGATGCAAAGATTCTCTGTGCTGACTCTGCCAAGTCTGTCACACCGTAACGCTCTTTACAGATGTTAGCAAATCGCCATTCATGACCACCCCAGGTAAAAGGACGACCACCGACTACAGTGATATTCCATTGGGGAAAATCTAGCTTACTGTAACCTACATGGGCTGACCCCAGTAAATCTAATTGTTCCTGTACCCAGTCTTCCTTGGTGCGATCGTAAGGACATTTCTTGCGTCCCCATTCTGTCGCCGAGTACCAAGCATCATGATTACCCATGACTGCGGCTTTGGGAATATTTACTGAAGCGATCGCTCTCACTACTTCTACCGACTCATTCCCAAAATCCCCCACAAATAGCACTAAATCTACACCCAGATGCTTGAGTGCAATTCCATCTTCTACTTCCCACTGATCATGAATATCTCCAACTACAGCAATTTTCACTATATTTGATTGAGATTGTTGACTGGTCATGCCGCTTTCCTTGCCCTATATATCCAGCATAGGAAACTCAGCCGAATTTTGACACTATTAGTTGGGATAGGGGTTTAGGGGTGTAAGGGTGTAAGTAACCAAAACCTTTATCTACCTATATCTGTCCGGTTTACCTTTATGGCGTTTTCTGCGATCGCTTATTATCTCCCAGGGATAAGGCTTACACTCTCAAGAGTTCGCTTTTGTGTGTAAATCTTGACTATTTAGGGGTATTAACCAGGCATATATTTTTGGTAAAAACTACTATAATTGATTCACCAGACAAAATTTGTAATAAAAAGTAACCTAACTGTGTTTACCACTGCTTTTGCTCAACGCGAACAGACTCAACCGGGTGGACTACCACTAGATTTATTTGCCGCTATTGAAACTTTGAAAAAAGAACTCAACGCGGTTATCTTGGCGCATTATTATCAAGAACCGGATATTCAAGATATTGCAGACTTTATCGGCGACTCATTACAACTAGCTAGAGCCGCCCAGAAGACTAATGCAGATGTGATTGTCTTTGCTGGTGTTCACTTCATGGCGGAGACGGCGAAGATTCTCAACCCTAATAAATTAGTGCTGTTACCTGATTTAACGGCTGGTTGTTCCCTGGCTGATAGCTGTCCACCAGATGAATTTGCCGCTTTTAAAGCCGCACATCCCCATCATTTAGTAGTGTCTTATATTAACTGCTCCGCCGAAATTAAGGCGATGAGCGATATTATCTGCACCAGTTCCAACGCTGTGAAGATTGTGCAGCAAATCCCCAAAGAACAGCCGATTATTTTTGCTCCCGACAGAAATTTGGGACGCTACGTCATGGAACAGACGGGACGGGAGATGGTGCTGTGGCAAGGTAGCTGTATGGTGCATGAAACCTTCTCTGAGAAGAAGATTGTACAACTAAAAGTTGCCCATCCCCAAGCAGAGGCGATCGCACACCCAGAATGTGAAAGCAGCGTTCTGCGCCACGCCAGTTTTATCGGCTCCACAGCCGCCTTACTCAAATATTGCCAAACCAGCCCCAGCCAAGAATTTATCGTGGCTACCGAGCCAGGAATTATCCATCAAATGCAAAAACTAGCACCCCACAAGCATTTTATCCCTGCGCCACCGATAAATAATTGTGCTTGTAACGAATGTCCATTTATGCGGTTAAATACTTTAGAAAAACTCTACTGGGCGATGAAAAACCGCACTCCTGAAATTACTATGCCAGAACACATCCGCATCGCCGCTCTGCGACCAATTCAACGGATGTTAGAAATGAGTAATTAGTTGATAGTAGGGGACAAGGAACAGACTAACAATAAAACATCTAATTTGCATATTGAAAATAAATTAAACTCTTGTGGGGTGGGCATCTTGCCCGCCCTAGCTATGCAAGTTAAATGAAAAACTGCTTATCTGAACTGTATTACTCAATGTTCTAATCGCTTTATTTTTTACAACTTAAATGGGGAAAGTTTATTTCCCCATTTTTCATATCAACGCTGCTTTCCCAACTTAGAAATTTAAACATTCTCTGCGCCTCTGCATGAGATAGCTTATACATTCTTGAATTACTCATTCATCATTGAGATTTAGCAGCTTCTTTTTGCGCCGCCTCACTATATTTCTTATATAGCTGAGTACGGATTTTAGCTTCCTGATAACGACTGTGATCAGGTGATACTGCATTCATTAAATCGGAAGCACGTTGCCACATAGCAGCCAATTCCAACCATTGAGTTGAGTTTTTAGCCACTTTACCTGCTGCTGAGGCTTGATTAGCAAGTCGCACAGCCGCCGCAAAAGAATCATTAGTATCGTTAGCAGCGCCACTATTAAATGAATCGCTCAGGACTTTTGGTTCTTTACCGTTGGTGTTAGCTGTAGCTAAAGAATTTTTATTGTCTTGTACTAAGTTTTTCAGTTCGCCAAACTGGCTATAAAAAATCCAACCAAGCGATAGCAATAAGCATAAAGCAAATGCCGATCGCAATTTAAACTTAGAGACTTTCTTTTGTTTAACTTTGTTATTCAGTGGCGATAAGTCCGGTAAGTTTGCTTGTGCTAGTTCAGCCTTTGCTTCTTGAATATCCTTAATTAGCCGCTTGAGAGCATTGGGTTGAGCCAGGGTAATTTCCTGTGTCCAGAGTAATTGGTCATCGCGCTCAAGTTCTGTTAACCAAAGCAACTGCTGTTCTCGGACAATGCGGCTATTAATCTTGATGCGGCGAATATTACGCGGTGCAATTGATTCCAGAATCAAGTGGATTTGCTCCACCAGGCTAGACTGCTCAAGCTGTTCCTCGTTAGCCGCCTCACACAATAGTTGTAAGACACCATCAGCAAAAACTGCCCTGATTCTTACACCGGATTTGGTGAGCTTGTCGTTTAAGACTTGAATAATCGCGGCAACGCTCCCCTGATGGGCTTGCCAAGCGATATCGTTGATCCGATCTACCATTGGAGATTTAGTAATAATAGCTTTATACCCTGTTTTTTTTAAAAGCATCATAAATAAATATTAGGCTGTTGTTCTACTGAACTTTACCTTGTCTTCGATTTTACGAGTAAAAAGATGTGGTTGCCACATGAAATCTTAAAAATCTAGACTCCTTATACTTATAACGAGGAATCTCTACGATTACCGCATTACAATCATACTTAACAAAAAATAAACAACATCCGGGTCAACACTTAAGGTGTTCAATTTTTCCTTAACGGGACTTAGACAAAAAGTAGCCAGAAAAACTACTCAAATGTATACACAGAAGGAATTTGACATCGTTTGGACTAATTTCTTGCTATATCTGGGTTTCAAGCATTTTTGAGCCTGTGGTGTATTTTCCTTGCCCTGTATGGGTTTGAGGTTTATTTCTGCTGCAAAAATGTTTAAGTCCCGTTAATTTGTCAGGGATTGGGGACTGGGGACTGGGGACTGGGGACTGGGGATTGGGGATTGGGGATTGGGGATTGGGGACTGGGGAAGAATAATTAACGACTAATGACAATTCATCGTATTTATACTTAGAAAGGATAGCGATCGCCCTAGTAACCCCATCATTTTACTTATGAAGGCGAAACTTGGGGTTGAGGCGATCGCTTTTATGGTTCTGCGGATAGGCGATGTCTCAGGCAGGCTTCGCTTAAACGCTTTTAGTTAGATTGCTGGTAGTTAAGAATAACTATCAATTTAATTGACAAGCTAGACATATATTAAAATTAAATAATACACATAAGTAATTTAGTATGGAAGATAATTTAGTTATTAATGAAAAACTAATAGAAGAGGCAATAAATGTAACGGGTCTTCAGAATAAACAAGAAGTAATTGAACTTGGACTGAAGACACTGATTAAATTAAAACAACAAGAAAAAATTAAGGCATATAGAGGTAAACTTCAATGGGACGACAACCTTGAGGAGTTACGAACAAATCCATGATTCTTGTAGATTCAACTGTATGGATAGACTATTTCAACGGTAGGGAAACCCCAGAAACGAATAAGTTGGATACCCTTTTGGGAATAGAAACGCTTGCCATTGGCGATATCATATTAACTGAGGTATTGCAATAGTTAAGAATAATTATCAATTCAATTGGTAAGCTATGGAGATGTGAAGTTTAATTAAATGAATTTTTAAAATAAATTTATTGTTCAATAACATTAAATAAACAATATACAGGATTCATAATTCATTTTTCAAATACAAGTAGGGTGGGCATTGCCCACCAAAACCAACATCAGGTGGGCAATGCCCACCCTACAAAGACTCAGATTTTTCAGAAATGATCGCTTTTATGGTTCCGAGGAGATGCGATCGCGCAAAGATACAAGATTTTCACGTACAGTAACAGTATTTGGATGATCCACCCCTAACTGCCTTTCTAAAATATCTAAAGCTTGGATGTATAAGGGTTCGGCTTCGTTGTATCTACCTTGGGAACGATACAGTCCTGCTAAGTTGTTGAGGCTTTGTGCAACATTGGGGTGTTCTTCACCCAGGAGTTTGCCTCGCAGCCCCAAAGCTTGGATGAACAGGGGTTCGGCTTCGCTATATCTGGCTTGGGAATGATAGAGTTCTGCTAGGTTGTTGAGATTAGTAGCTACATCAGGATGTTCTTCGCCCAAGAGTTGGCGGTAGAGTGCCAAAGCTTGGATATACAAAGGTTCGGCTTGGCTGTATCTGCCTTGGGAATGATAAAGTGCTGCTAGGTTGTTGAGGCTAAGTGCGACTTCAGGATGTTCTTCCCCCTGGAGTTTGCGCCTGAGTGCCAAAGCTTGGATGTACAAGGGTTCGGCTTCGCTGTATCTACCTTGCGAGTCGTAGAGTAATGCTAGGTTGTTGAGGCTAAGTGCAACATCAAGATTTTCTTCGCCCAGGAGTTGGCGCTTGAGTGCCAAAGCTTGGACGTACAAGGGTTCAGCTTCGCTGTATCTGCCTTGGGAACGGTAGAGTACGGCTAGGTTGTTGAGGCTATTAGCAACATCAGGATGTTCTTCTCCCAGCAGTTTGCGCGTGAGTGCTAAAGTTTGGATCAAAAGCGGTTCGGCTTGGCTGTATCTGCCTTGGGAGTAGTAGAGTCCTGCTAGGTGGTTGAGGCTTGTAGCCAAGTATTTCTCTAAGCCTAATTGTGTTTGCAGTTCCACAGCTTTGCTTAAATACTCAATAGCTAATGTCTGTTCTTTTTGATAATCTTGAAACTCACCCTGTTCCAGTCTTTTTTTATAAATATCGCCTAAGCTAAAGTACAAAGTTGCCAAAGCTGCATCTTTCACACCTCGCTGTTCAGCATCTTGAATGAATTTTTGTAAATCTTCTATAGGTAATAAATAAGGATTATCATCATCAAATCTGAAAATTTCATTATCACTAAAAGCAAAACGAATAGGCTCTAATTCTCTACCTGAAACCGTATTTCTCTTCCTAGACACAAACCGAAAGACACCATTGCGCCAACTCCAAAAATCAGGCGCTTTCTTCATCAAATCAATTAATATTTGATTAGTTACCCACAAGACGATCGCAAAAGGAAATTCCCTTAAACCCTCCCTAGTCCACTGTAAGTAACCGAAAAAAATTTCTTGTTCTGAACGCTCATTTCCCAGCTTGAGAAAATGCAACTGTTCTGCACCCGTCACAGTAATTACTGCTGGGTTATGTTGCTGCAAATACTCTTCCTGCTTTACCAATTCAGCAATAGCAGCCCTCAAACTCGGCTCACCCCTTGCCAATGTTGCCCGATAGCAACGTATTTCCGGCTGTAATTCTGCTTCATACTGAGCAATGATTTCATCACGAAAACTAGCATCATCACAAACAGCAATCAGTAAATTTAGTCTGTTTGCTTTAGCTTCAATGGAAATAGTTAAATAATCATAAGCATCTCTATTCTCGTCATCTGTGAATAAATCTTCATTCACCATTTTTATTTCTCAACTCCCTACGCTTCAAAGTTTCTACAAGAATGGGGTGAATATCATACCAAGTTTCATCATTCCGATATTCCAAGATATATAAACCATGTAGTAATTCTAAAAACTCTGGCTGCTTTACGTCGTCAGGCTCGAAATCTTCATAAGTAGTTTGCAAAATTTTGAAATCTTCTTTACCTAAACGCAGAGAAAGTTCATTACGAATTTCCTTAATTGCTTGTTCTATAATCTGGTCATCAATTACAATTTTTTCTCCTGGTTTCTGCCTGACGAGTCGCAAACAAATAAGACAGCATATATTAGCCAGACGAATCAACTCCCGTAGCACTCCACCACTGTAAACAACAATTTTCTCGGCGGCTGACTTGTCTATTAATTCACTAGAAATTCGTTTTTGTAATATTTCACATAAAATATCTGTTGCTTCACTCCGAGGCTTGGCATCAGGTAAGCGATTATCACCCCTGCTAAAAATTTTGATCACAGGCATGACTACAATTCGGTAGTTGCTTGACGATTGAATATTTCCCCAAACAAAAGTATTACACATTGCCGCAATAGGTACAGTATAGATAATGCGAATATTAGGTTGAAAAAGGGAGTTAATATTGTTTCCATAAATTTCATTGACTACTGCCAAGTCTAGTTTATCTAAATCATCAATAATAACTATAGTTTCTTTTTTAGTAACCATTTGAATCACCGCCGCAATTTCGTTAATTCTGGCGGCTAATTCCGATATTTTGCGTTCAAATTCTTCTTTAATTTCTTCTCTAACTTTCGCATCGGCTTTTAATTGAGCTTTCAGGAAACTGAGCAAATTAAAATCGAAGCCAATCCCGCTTCCTAACTCCACCTCTGTAGTACGAGTGCGAGTTTTAAACCAATCATGAATTTGTTTTTTAGTATTTGGAGGAATTTCTACATTTCGTGCCTCTGCTTCGTACATTAAATTGAGTGCGATCGCAAATAAAATATTAATATGATTAACGTCTGACATTTCAATACTGTCAGCAATGGAAAATAGAACTACAAAATACTCATTTTGAATCTGTCTACTTAACTCAGCTAATAAAGACGATTTACCACATCCCCGATGTCCAGTAAATATAATCTTCGCGTCACCATTAGGACTGTATTCAATTAATTGAATTAATCTTTCTATAAAATCATTCCCATAATCTACTCTAAAATCCTCCGTTTCTTTCTTGTGCAGCAGTGGAAATAATTCGAGATTAGCATACGCTTGCTTAAAAGATTCTTGTAATTGGTTAGACATTGGCTGTTACAAAATAATGTTTTTATAGCTTTTCTTACTTCAGTGCGGTACAGGCAAGAATTATTGAACGCAGATAAACGCAGATGCACGCAGATAAATTTGTACCTCAGTAGATTAGGAAACGCTATACTAGTTCTTTATTACTAGTCTTTTATATTATTATCTATCCAGACCCAACCTCAAAAATTTTCCCCTCACGCCTTTGCACAATGTAGAATTTGGTCAAATAGAAAACTCCTACATATAAATGTGCTTATCTGTATAAGGCAGAGACAGCCCTTTTCTATCCTAACCCCAAAAAACAATACCCCTCTCCGCCGCCGGAAAGGGGTTAAAGATGAGACAATTCAGCACTCAGCCTAATAAGCGTCCTGCAACTCGTAGAAATCAGGTGAGATGTAATCCTTCCGCAAAGGCCAACCTACCCAATCCTCTGGCATTAAAATACGCTTCAAGTTGGGGTGTCCTTCGTAGATGATGCCGAACATATCGTAAGATTCACGTTCTTGCCAGTCTGCGGTTTTCCAAATCCAGTAGACTGAAGGGACTACAGGATTCTCCCTTGGTAAGAAGACCTTCACCCGCACTTCTTGGGGCTTATCAGCATTATCACCGACTTTAATTAAGTGATACACGCTCACCAAATCCTGTCCGGGGCCGAGGTCGATACCGCCTTGAAACTGGAGATAATTAAACCCGTAAGCATACAAAGCTGTAGCGATGGGAAGCAAGAAATCTGGCTCGACTTTAATTATCTCTACGCCGTTTTTGTCGGCTTCTAAAGAATCATGAGCGAAACCATTTTCTGATAGCCACTGGGAAATCGGCCCAGATGGTACTATAGCCTGTTCTGCGGGGACTGGTTTTACTTCATCAGCCACGGTTCTGTTCCTCCTTCTGAGTTTGTGATGTCAGCAGTGCGGGGGGAACAGGCAGACCGATCGCTTCTGCTAATTCTTTGGGTGGGTTGAAGCGAGTTTCAGACTGCATATACTTGCCAGTTAAGATTTGCTCTGTTGGCTTCAAGTTATGAGTCGTGCTGTAGAAACGGTGGGTTTGTTTGATTTGGCTGCGTTCCTGCATCGAATCATTAGCAATCTTCTTCCGCAATTTAATGATTGCGTCGATAATTGCTTCGGGACGGGGAGGACAGCCTGGTAAGTATACATCCACGGGGATTAACTTGTCAACACCACGCACAGCTGTAGGTGAATCAACACTGAACATCCCGCCTGTAATTGTACAAGCGCCCATCGCAATTACATACTTGGGTTCGGGCATTTGTTCATAAAGACGCACCAATTGCGGAGCCATCTTCATGGTGATAGTGCCGGCTGTGATAATCAAATCGGCTTGACGGGGACTAGAACGGGGGATGAGTCCGAAGCGATCAAAGTCGAAACGAGAACCAATTAGTGCTGCAAACTCAATAAAGCAGCAAGCTGTACCAAATAACAAAGGCCACAGACTCGAAAGCCTAGCCCAGTTGTAGAGGTCATCAACCGTGGTTAAAATGACGTTTTCCGATAGGTCTTGAGTGACTGTAGGACGCTCAACTGGGTTGATGATTCTATCTTTGTCCTGAGTAGTTAAATCAGAATTCAAGACCATTCCAAAGCTCCTTTACGCCAGGCGTAAACTAGGGCGACTACAAGAATTGCAATAAAAATCAGCGCTTCAATGAATGCCAATAGCCCCAGACGGTGAAAAGCAACTGCCCAAGGATATAAGAACACAGTCTCCACGTCAAAGACGACGAAGACCAAGGCAAACATATAGTAACGGATATTGAACTGAATCCAGGCTCCCCCAATGGGTTCCATCCCTGATTCATAGGTGGTGAGGCGTTCCAGGCTGTTACCCTTTGGTCGTAGGAGCTTGGACGCAGAAAGCGCTAAGGCAGGAACTAGGCTACAGATAATGAGGAAGCCTAGTAGGTACTCGTAACCGCTAAGGACAAACACAATGAATATCTACCGCTTATAGTGTAAATTAGGCTGTTACTTTATTTCACATTATATCTTCTTATCTTTTCCGAAATCTGGTCAACAGACGCATTTCGGGTATTTGAATCATTTTTATAAGTGATAGAAAAGTCTAACAGTTATGTCATAATTTTTAACGTATATTTAATAATTCTTTTCTGCGAGACTTTAACCATGAGCGAACAAGCTGTTGAAAATACAGTGTTAGACCGCTTTGAGTGTCGCGCCTGCGGTTATGTTTACGAACCAGAGAAGGGTGACGATAAGCATGACATTGCTGCGGGGACACCCTTTGCTGAACTGCCAGTCAATTGGCGTTGTCCAGTTTGTACGGCGAAAAAGGCTGCTTTTACCAACATCGGCCCGGCAGGTACAGCTTCCGGTTTCAAGGAAAATCTCGGTTATGGTCTAGGTGTCAACAAGCTGACTCCAGGGCAAAAGAATATTCTCATTTTCGGCGCTTTGGCTTTGGCGTTCTTGTTCTTTATTAGTCTTTATGGCTTGCAGTAGGGCTGGGGAAAGGGGAAAGGGGAAAGGGGAAAGGGAAAGTTAATAAAATCTCCCCCCACTCCCTCATCTCCCTCATCTCCCTCATCTCCCCTATTCTGCTTAAGGTAAACCTTCTAGAGAAACCTTACACAAATTTACAAACAACTAAAAGTCGGTGGTTATTGTGAAAAGTTGGCAAAAAATATTTGCTTTGTTGATGGTCGTGTTCTTGTGTATTGGCTGTAGTAAGGTTCCCTCTACCAGCTACAATCCTTGGGCAGTCGTTTCTGTGCCAACAGAAGCCAAATTATTTGATATTGGGTTTACGGAAAATCCTCAGCATGGTTTTTTGGTGGGTAGTAATTCTACTCTCTTGGAAACTAATGATGGCGGAAATACTTGGAAAACACTGAATTTGGCTTTGGATGATGATAGATACCGGCTTGATTCGGTAAGTTTCGCTGGCAAGGAAGGCTGGATTGCTGGTGAACCTTCTCTACTACTGCACACTACTGATGAGGGTCGTACTTGGTCACGTATTGCCCTAAGTGAGAAGCTTCCAGGTAATCCTATCGCTGTTCAAGCTTTGGGTGCAGACACTGCGGAAATGGCTACAGATGTAGGCGCTATCTATAAAACTACTGATGGCGGCAAAAATTGGAAAGCCCAGGTAGCGGCGGCTGTAGGGGTGGTGCGGAACTTGGAACGTTCTGTTGATGGTAAGTATGTCGCTGTTTCTGCTAAGGGTAGCTTTTACTCTACTTGGGAACCAGGACAAAATGCTTGGGTTCCCCACAACCGCAATAGTTCCCGCCGTGTGGAAAATATGGGCTTTTCTCAGGATGGACAGTTGTGGTTACTCGCTAGGGGTGGTCAGGTTCAGTTTAGCAACCCAGAAAAACCAGATGAGTGGTTAGAAGCAACAAATCCCGAATTTTCCACTAGTTGGGGTTTACTGGATATAGCTTATCGCACATCCAATGAACTATGGGTGAGTGGCGGTAGTGCTAATTTGTTGGTTAGTACCGATGGCGGCAAAACCTGGGAAAAAGACCGGGATGTGGAGGAAGTAGCAGCTAATTTCTACAAAATTGTTTTTCTCAAGCCAGATCAAGGTTTTGTGATTGGCGATCGCGGTGTTCTCTTAAAATACCAACCAGAAGTGGCTAAGGCTGCTAAAACCGAGCCGACCGCGTAGGTATTTGTTCTACTTTTATGAGAAGAAAGTTGCAACTTGTAACTCTTTCTTAACTTTGTAGGATAATAAACTCAATAACAATCATTCTGAAGGTAGGGGATCTCAATGTCAGGGACTACTGGAGAACGTCCGTTTTCCGATATCATCACCAGTATCCGTTACTGGGTAATTCACAGCATCACCATTCCAGCACTATTTATTGCTGGTTGGTTATTCGTCAGCACTGGGTTAGCTTATGATGTGTTTGGTACTCCACGTCCTAATGAGTATTTCACACAAACAAGGCAAGAACTGCCCATTGTGGACAATCGCTTTGAAGCTAAACAGAAAGTTGAAGAACTTATTGGAAAGTAGTTTGAAATCATGACTAGCGGCAATAACATCAATCAACCAGTAACCTATCCTATTTTTACAGTCAGATGGCTGGCAGTTCACACTCTAGCTGTACCTACTGTATTCTTCTTGGGCGCGATCGCCTCAATGCAGTTTATTCAACGCTAGTTATACACTAGGAGTAAATCATGGAAAGAACGCCCAATCCTAATAATCAGCCGGTAGAACTTAACCGGACTTCACTTTATCTAGGACTATTACTAGTTTTTGTTCTAGGTATTCTATTCTCCAGTTACTTCTTTAACTAACTGGAACTCTGTTTTGAATCTTTGTTTATTCAACCTGTGTTGATTCGTTGTTAAGGGAGGAGAAAGCTGTGTCTGCTGGAAGCGGTGGGAGAATACCTCTGTGGGTCGTCGCTACGATCGCAGGTTTAGGTGTAATTACAGTTGTAGGCATTTTCTTTTACGGAGCCTACGCTGGAATCGGTTCTTCATTATAATTAGTCTGAATTTTCTAGCCCTTGTTTAGAAAACAGCATTAAAAAACCGCCTATCTTTTAAAGATGGGCGGTATTCTAATTTGTAACTTTCAAATCGCTTGTCTAAGGATTTGATAATAGGTAATAAGTAAAAAATTTAGCATTAAATTACATATTACCCCTTATCTTGGGTTGGATTATACAAGGTCTTCGCGCTCAATGTATAAGAACATAAATGCGAAGGCTACAGCAGGAAAAATCAGTCCAGTTAAAGGAACTAAAAGAGATGGTAAGAAGGTGCTATAAGCCAACAGAGAAGGAAAAAGTGTTGAGACCATAGTAAATTTTCCTCTTAAATCACACTACAATTCAAGACGAGCTTACTGCAAATTCAAGCATTTTTTTTAAATTCTCAAGATTTTTAACAGTTGACAGTTGACAGTTGACAGTTATTATTCTTCCCCATCTCCTCATCTCCCTCATCTCCCTCATCTCCCTCATCTCCCTCATCTCCCTCATCTCCCCAATCCCCAGTCCCCAATCCCCAATTACATCCCAAGTATGTCATTGAGGCTGACGTTGGGTAAATCGGGGGGGATGACGGTTTTGATGATTGTGACTTTGTGGCTTTCCTGTTTTGTCACGGTGTTGAGTGCGATCGCTTCTATGCGAATCTCCAAGCAGCCGAAGGGGATGCTGATTTGAGTCATCACTTCTAGATTACCTGAAGAGTTCGGTAGTAACTCTGTGAGTATATGGGGGCCATCTAGTAGCCAGCGAGTTTGGCAATCTTCCATCCATAATTTGACTACAACTTGCGGCGACACTTTGGGTAACTCTACTCTTACCCTAGTTAGCTTACCCGCAACCAGTTCGCCATCAGGTACATACAGTTGGGGTATCGGTAAGGGTTCGAGAATTTTTGCCGGAGAATCGGTCGCTTGTTGTGCTTTTGGTAACGGCTTGTTATTTACCTCTAATTCCGCCTCATCATCACTATCATCTAGGACAATTTCTTGTGCTATCCGAGTTAATGGTGTTGGGATGGGTTCTGCTGCTGGTATTTCAGGTTCTTGCGGCGGTGGTTCTGGTGCTTTTTCCTCAATTTCCACAGATGGCTGATACTCTATTGCTTCTGGCGGTACTAATTCTATTTCTATTGGTTCTATTGCTACATCTGGGACTGGTGGTAATGTATCCTCAAGGTCTGGAGTTTCGGCAATTGGTGGGACGGGAGGCGATTCTTCGGGTGTTACCTGCGTCTGAGGAACCTCGTTGCTGTCCGGGAAAATCTCAGGTAGCGTGTATCCTTGACTTTCCATCCACTTACGAATTAGAGGCGATGAATAGGGACGCGGTGGGGTAATAGATATTATTTGTGTGACATTCTCATTTAATTGGGTTGGCGGTGTTGCTGATTCTGTGGTTGAGGTATCAACTATTTCCTCCGTTTCTAAGGCGGCAATTGTCTCCGGTGTTGGTTCAGCCTCTAATTCTGTGACAGTTTCATCTGGAATTGGCGTATCATTAAGCACTTCTTCTAGATGAGGTTCAGGCTCAGGAATTGCGACCTCAACCTGTGGCAATTCCTCTGTAACTTCGTTTGTTGTTACTTCGTTAAAACTAGGCGTGGCTGGCAAACGTTTTAAGTAAGGTAGGGTACTGCCAGAAAAACGCAGTCTCGGTTTAATTACTAACTTACCTAAATCGATAGGAGCAGGGGTTTGAGGAATGGTTGTCTCCTCTGGTTCTAACGGAGGAATGTCTAAGCTTGCTTCTGCTATTAAATCATTTGTAACAGTTGCTTCAATGGGCGTTTCAGGTAATTTGGGTAATTGCGGTAGACGTAAATCAGTTTGTTTATTCAGCGATTCTGGATCAATTACTTCTGGTAAAGGCGTGCTTACAGATGGATAAGTCGGCGGTGATGAAATTGGCGGCGTTTTAACGAGATTGAACAGTTCCAAATCAATGCTAGCGCTGGTTTCAGCAGTGGATGTGGTGTGATTTTGTTCATCTACTAAGCTAGCTTGAACCGCATTTTTAACCGCCAACAAATCAGCGACATCTGCTGTAATTGTGAAGGAATGACTAGCTAATAGCGCTGCTTCTCCCTGATGAGCAACTGCCCCATATAAATTAATATCTGCCAAAATTAGCTTAGATTCGCAGTCAGCAGGAATATCAAATGTAGAACGAATTGTCAAAGGTAGGGACTTGTCGCCTAAAGATTGGCGTATTTGAGTCAATACTTCTGAACTTTGAGGCGATCGCAATTCTATTCGCAGTTCCAAACCGTAGAGATTTTTGATATCTAGAGGCTTATCTGCTGGCTGTAAATTTTTTTGTAACTCTACACTCCCGTGAATAGTTAATAAATGTCCCCAACGAGTAATATATGTTTCCTGATCCAAAGTCAGCAATAAGGGAAGCGATCGCTCTTCTTTTGGTGTATCCTCAACTTTGGGTTCTTCTAACAGCGATTCCGCACCTGGCAAAGCTAAATCAATCAGATTTTGTAAAATTTGCTCTGCCGTTTCCCCTTTTACCCATACTGGATTTACAGGCTGATCAATCGCTGTGTCATCTTGGTCTAGGAAGTAACTCTCTTGAGTAATTACCAGTTCTACTTCCGGATTTGATGGCGGTTTTTCATCAGATATGGGGTCTGAAATTGTTTCTAAATTATTTTCTGGTTCTAAAACTGGCTCTACCGCCTCTGCTAACTGGGGTTTCACTTGCAGATGAACACCGTATTGCCAAGATTTACCCAGGATATCTGATATCAAATCCCCAGAACAGCGTAATTCCCAGACACCTGCTTTGAGGTAGGTGAAAGGAATTACCGCCATCAAGCCTTCGGGGTTAGTGCGGCGTGATCGCTTTTGAATCCGTCGCTTTGGCGGGACTTCCTGGGTGGAGAAGTAAGTTACGCGCACTTCCACATCTTGATTAGGAAGATTAGAACGAGCCAAAACCCGATATCGACCCTCTAGGATTTCCGTGTTTGGCGATTCCAAGGCGTGCCAAGAGCGATCGCCCTGCTTCTGAATCAGAAATTGCCAGTGTTCCATTTTAAGTGATGCCCAGACTCAAGAGCAGCTGAGTAGTTTTTTGCGTTATTTTTCTAGCAAGTTTACCTCAGCAATTTGTAATTGCATCACTGTAATATAATGTTTTAATTCAGACAATATGAAGAACTCAATGTGAATGATAATTTTTATATAGGGGTTAGAGGCTAGGGGTTAGAGGTTAGTGAAGAGATTTTCTAATAAATAGCTATCTAGTAAGCGTATGTTTTTCACCATAATTTTAGGCGCAAATTGTAGAAAACCTAACCAGTCCCCAGTCCCCAGTCCCCTATCCCCTATCAAAAAACTTCTCCACACAGCGCACAAATATTTCCACACCCATAGGTAAAGCGGTTTCATCAAAATCAAACCGGGGGTGATGATGGGGATAGGCTAAATCTTTTTCTGGGTTAGCAGAACCAAGGAAGAAATAACAGCCTGGAACCTCTTGCAAGAAGAAAGACATATCCTCGCCGCCCATTGTTTGACATTCAGGGACGATACCAATGGGGGTTTCGATGACTTCCTCAGCTTGCGATCGCACCAACTCGGCGATAGTAGCATCGTTAATCACTGGCGGATAAAGTTCTGTATATTTAAAGTCATACTTAGCACCATAACTCTGGCAGATACCCGCAATAATTTGTTCTATTCTTTGTGGAAAAAAGCCTTGATATGCAGGGTTAAAATACCTGATAGTTCCCTTCATAGTTGCTGTATCAGCAATTACATTGTGGGTAGTCCCAGCATGAAGTGCGCCCACTGTCACCACTGCTGAATCAATCGGGTTAACATTACGAGCGACAATAGTTTGTAAAGCGGTGACAATTTGAGCAGCAACCACCACAGAATCTACAGTTTGATGGGGTATCGCCCCATGTCCACCTTTACCCAATATTTTGCAGTCAAATAATTCCACAGCCGCCATTAACGCCCCACTGCGGACACCTACAGTCCCCAAGGGCAAATTATTCCACAGGTGTAAACCGATGATGGCATCAACATCAGGGTTTTTCAGTACCCCAGCCTCAATCATAGGTTTTGCGCCTCCTGGGCCTTCCTCCGCAGGCTGGAAGATGATTTTTACAGTCCCAGCGAAGTCTTGACGATGCTGTTGTAAATAATAAGCCGTGCCGAGTGCGATCGCAGTATGTCCATCATGACCGCAGGCGTGCATTACACCATCATGCTGTGAACAATAAGGTACTTCGTTCAGTTCTTGAATTGGCAAAGCATCCATATCAGCCCGAATTGCCAAAGTGCGGGGACTGGGGACTGGTGGTTCGACTCCGCTCACCAACCGGGACTGGGGACTGGGGACTGGGAAATCAGGTGTTTTCTTCTCTCCCCCTGCTCCCTGCTCCCTGCTCCCCTGCCTCTTCAAAGTGGGGAGTTTTTCGCCTGTGATGGTAGCCACTATTCCAGTTTGAGCGATACCTGTTTGATGATCAATTCCCCATTCTTGCAACTTTTGTGAGACAAACTCAGCCGTGAGTTTTTCTTGAAAACCCAACTCTGGTTTTTGATGCAGTCGCCGCCGCCATTCTACCAACTGGGGTTGTATAGAGCGAATAGCCAACCGCACACGGGATAAATCAGCAGAAGCAGGATTAGGGAAGGTAGAAACCATTACGGCTTACTTAGGTAGATAACATGGGTTATTTTCCCAGTTTATCGCCTCTCAACTCATCTCAAACACTCCACCCCTCAATCCCCCCTTTCATAAACACTCCGCGACCCTCTGCGCTAACCTCCGCGTCCCTCTGCGTTTAAAAAACTCTTTTGGACGTTGGAGTTCTGAGTGTGGAGTTTCTAGTTTCAACCCCGACAAAAGATTGGCGGCGTTAAATGAGAATCGCCGTCTTTTCAGTGTTATTAAAATTTTGAAATACACGTTGGCGATCGCTCGTATATATAAGCGCAATATATAAGTATTGTCCAATAGCAATTATTAAAATTTAAAATTAGACATTTTGCATAACTAAAAGCATCATTGCAGATAGATATTACAAAGGCAATAAGAGATTAATTACATCAATTAATCTCTTTAATTATTAGTAATAAAGGTAAAAAATTATGGCTACATATAACGCTAGCGTCAAAATGGCATTGTTATCATCACAAACGACACTGATCAATAGACAAGAGCGTTGCTCTGCTGACCCAGAAAAATTAACTACTATAGGTCGCGCAAATGGTCATCAAATCCGTGTCAAAAATACTGCTAACAATGAGTACGCTATTTACACCGTCAGCGAAACGCGCCAAGAAAATCCAGACAACATTGTCCGCATGGGTCAGACTGCAAGAGAAAGGTTAGGAGCTACAAATGAATTTAATGCCATAGTAGACTCGCAGGTAGTTCATCCGTCCTTCACAGATATAGAGGCGGAAGAGAAGAGCGAGTTCGTTGAGCGTTTAACAGACAATGGTACGCATACAGGACTCATTGCAATTGCTCCACATGGCGGCAATATTGAACCTCACACTGATGAACAAGCGGAACGTGTAGCTTCCCAGCTAGCGGCGAAAGGCGTATCTTCTTGGCGTTGCAAAGGTTGGAAACAGGGAGGAGGCGCTTATGCTCGTTGGCACATTACATCCACTGATATTAACCCTGCGTCTTTCCCACTGCTCAACACGATCATCAATCGAAGATTTACCCATGCTGTGGCTTTTCATGGCTTTAGTGAAAGTACAATCCTCATTGGTGGCGGTGCTAACCGTCCCCTCAAGGAAGAAATCCAATTGGCAATTAAGAATGTTGTTAATGGTAGCAACATCATTGTAGAAATTGCCGGAGCAGAAAGTAATTACGGTGGAGATTCTCCAGCTAATATTGTCAACCGACTCACTAACAATAATAATGGTATCCAAATTGAGCAGTCTGAAACTGCGCGAGAAAAATATTGGCAGCAAATTGCAGATGCAGTCGCATCTGTGTACAACTCAAAGATTTAATATTAGAGGTTGTTTGAAAAGTGATTAGCTGTGATTTTAAGCACTACCGATCCCCCCTAACCCCCCTTAAAAAGCAGGGTGGTTTCATACAATCAGAGAAAAAAGATTATTGTGTTTCAAAGCCTCTCCTCCCGTGGGGGAGAGGTTTGGAGAGGGGGCAAAATCTCTGCTACAACACGAGAAATCAGAACTTATAGATTTTTCTTTTTCTGTATGAAACCACCCTGGGAAAGGGAAAAGGGGAAGCTCACAAGTGTAGGTTTTTAATCTAGCAGTGAGTAAGGACTCTAAAACTAACGAGAAAATCGTTGTTTCATGCACACGCCAGTTCGCTCAAGTCGCTTAACCCCTTCGGGTTCGGCAGTTCACCCGGTGGCAGAGCCGCACGTGTGACTGCACTCACCGCCCACGCGACTGGCTCCCCTACACCCCTATACCCTTACACCCTAAAACCAAGGTTTTTGGAACACCAATAAAAAACCTACACCTGTCAGGTGGGTTAATCCCCCCGTTTCTATTCGCCAGCCCTACAATTGATTTGCCAAGGTAGGGAAAGTTGTTTTAAAAATAACTAGGACATAATGACTTTGTATCATTGTCGCTATTAACCTGTTGATATAAAGACTTAGGACA
>DATNQO010000199.1:0-4528 GCA_036704005.1 Leptolyngbyaceae cyanobacterium
TCCCCAATCCCCAGTCCCTGACTCTACCTTGTCAACAACCGCCGACGCAGCAAATCCAAGGCTGTAGACGCACTTAAATGACGAATGAAAGAGCGATCGCGCATTGTGCCAAACTGATATTTAAAGCTTTTCACCTCATCACCTGGCCCAGCTAACCCGATATAAACCAAACCCACAGGCTTAGTTTCCGTCCCCCCATTCGGCCCAGCAATCCCGGTAATACTCAATCCCCAAGTAGTTGACAGACGAGTTTTCACACCTAGAGCCATTTGTTCGGCTACGGTATCGCTAACTGCTCCCCACTGCTCTAAATCTTCCGGCTTCACTCCCAACAATCCCACCTTCACCGAGTTGTCGTAAGAAATTACACCACCCCAGAAGTAATCAGAACTGCCAGAAATCTCTGTTAGCATTTGTCCTAAAAGTCCACCAGTACAAGATTCTGCCACTGAGAGGGTTTCCCCTGCTGCCCGTAACAGCCCACCAACCACAGAAGCTAAAGTATCATTATTGACACCATAAAAATCCAAGCCCGCAATATCTTTGATTTGCTTCTCTACAGGCAAAATCAAAGCCTCGGCGGCAGTTTCTGACGGTGCTTTTGCCGAAACACGCAGCCTCACCTCTCCTTTACCTGCATAAGGCGCTACCGTGGGGTTGGGTAAGTTTAAATAAGCTGTCACCTTCTCCGCCAAAGCAGATTCGCCAATACCCCAAAACTTGAGACTGCGACTATAAATAATTTCCTGACCCCAGCCTTGACTTTTCAGAAAAGGTACGGCTGTATCTTCCCACATCCTGTGCATTTCACTAGGTACACCAGGAAAAGTAAAAATCGTCACATCAGGACGAGGTTGCCAGATAATACCCGGTGCTGTACCAGTAGGATTAGGTAAGATGTCTGCACCTTGGGGAATTAAAGCTTGTTTGCGGTTGCTGGGTGTCATTACCCGACCGCGTTGAGCAAATTTCTGGCTAATATCTTCGATAATTTCGGGACGTTCTACCAAAGGTGCGCCAAAAAAATCGGCGATGGTTTCGCAAGTGAGGTCATCTGGTGTAGGGCCTAAACCACCCGTGAAAATCAAAATTTTGGCTCTAGAAATAGCAATTTCTATAACTTGCTTAATTCGCTCAGGGTTATCCCCAACTACTGTTTGATGATAATGGGGAATACCCAGTTGAGCTAGTTGCTGCGCTAGATATTGAGCATTTCCATTCAGGATATCTCCTAACAGCAGTTCTGTACCAACACAAATAATTTCTGCACTCATGAAATTCAGTAAAAAAGCAAAAGGCCTTAATACTACTTTATTGCTTTAGCGAAGACTGCTGAGTATCAAGTGCAAAATGCTGTTAGCCGAATAAATTTAATGTCCATAATGCCCAAAATTAATCACCTAAGCTTCCTCTGGTTCAAGTTGAGCTACCGTCACAGCATTGAACGCGAAAGCAAACACTAATGGCATAGGACAACGAAAAACAACGGTAGAAATCAGCGCCAAGACTGTACTAACTACAGCTGACATTGACCACAATTTTTCATCAAAGGTTAATCCTTTTTCGGCTTTAATATCTCTGAGAACATGGTCGGGAATAGGTTCCGGCATGACACAGCCAGGAGGAAACGCCCAGTAATGATTTCTTCTTTCTTCAAATAATTCTGTCCAGCCGTTTTCCTCGCACCATGCTTCGATCCATTCAATAGAGTAGTGTGTCATAATCACTGTTGCTGATTCGTCTTGTTGAGTTTGTTTACTTGGTAAAAATAAGACTAAAGATAATTTATAGGTGGTTAATAGTCAGTTAAGGAATTACGATTAATCCTGCATAGAGGAGCTTATTACGCATCATAAACGTATAGTCTTTATGCTCATCCTCTTCCTAGAGCTTCACCTTGTTTAACAGACTAACAGTCAATTTTGCATAGTCAACATAAAAGTCAATAAACTTTACCTATAAAAACCGATGTTAATAAATGTAAATTTAGGCGATCGCCCAACCACTAATAAAACATTTATATCGCAAAAATCCTTGTCAAAAATCAAGATTTGTAAATATTCAGTCTGAATGATTACGTGAAGTTTGACTTAATACTTTTATATCTCCTGAAATGCTAATTTATCCAGTACCCAAAGTTGTATCTGGTGAACGCTTTGTCAGTATTTAGTTATAAATTTCTGGATATAGACCAATAGACTAAAGTGATGAGGAATAATGATAAACCTTGTTGTCTCAAGGCTTTGAGCAATCAACAATGTCCTAACCGCCTTAGTATTTGACATTAAGCTAGGATTTTGTGACAAAATGTTAAGCAGTAAGTAATGCACATCAGCTAAAAATAGGGGTTGCAAAGTGGTTAATAAGAATGCTGTGGAAGCAAATGCGCTCATGAAAAACCGCATTAGTCAGCTAAAAAACTTCTGCTGGCCAGGCGTAGCTTTAATTTTGGCGATAGTTGTACTTTGCTTACCCTCTGTTGCCCTAGCCGACTGGACTCATCCCTTATCATTTAGTAACGCTGAATTATCCAGACATAATTTTGCAGGCGAAAGCTTGCAAGCTGCTGAGTTTTCCAACGCTAATTTAGAACTGGCTAACTTTGTCGGTGCTGACTTACGCGGTGCGGTTTTAAGTGCTTCCGTGATGACACAGGCGAATCTTCAAGGAGCAGACTTAACGAATGCGATGGTTGATCAGGTAAACTTAACAGGGGCTAATTTAAGCGATGCCGTTTTAAAAGAAGCTCTTTTACTCCGCGCCATATTTGCTAACGTAAACATAGAAGGCGCAGACTTTACTGATGCAGTTCTGGATAAAGCGCAAATTAAAGAACTTTGTACAAAAGCTAGCGGAGTAAATACCAAAACAGGCGTAGAAACTCGTGATTCTTTAGGATGTCGATGAAGCGTGTAGGCGTAATTGGTGGTGGACAACTGGCCTGGATGATGGTAGGCGCAGCAAATAAACTAGGGGTGGAATTGATAGTGCAAACTCCTAGTATTAATGATCCTGCTGTATCTATTGCCCAGGATACTGTTTTAGCGAAAATTGATGATGCTAATGCTACAGAGGTTTTAGCTCAAAAGAGCGATGTTATTACCTTTGAAAACGAATTTGTGAATTTAGAGGCTTTAGCACTGTTAGAAAATCAAGGTGTCTGTTTCCGTCCCAAGTTAGAAGCGCTAAAACCCCTTTTAGATAAATATCATCAACGTTGCTATTTACAAGATTTAGGTTTACCTGTTCCCCAATGTTTCGCGTTGGAAAATCAAGAAAATTTGTTATCTCAAATAGAGAATCTGGGTTTTCCACTAGTTTTAAAATCTCGTCGCCACGGTTATGACGGACAAGGTACGTTTATCATTCATGATTTGCCGAGTTTACAAGCAAAAATCGAGTCTGATAAAAATACAAACACGGCATTTTTAATAGAAGAGTTTGTTCCATTTGAAAGGGAATTAGCTGTAATTGCTGCTCGTTCTGTGGATGGGGAAGTTGTCATCTATCCTGTGGTAGAAACACAGCAAGAACAGCAAGTTTGTAGACGAGTTATTGCACCCGCCGATATTACACCAGAGCAAGCCGCAGCAGCCAGTGCGATCGCTCATACACTATTAAATAGTTTGGAAGCAGTCGGCGTATTTGGCATAGAATTATTTCTCACCGCCGATGGTCAAGTCCTAGTCAACGAGATTGCACCTCGCACCCACAATTCCGGGCATTTTTCTCTAGATGCGTGCGAAACATCCCAATTTGAGCAACATTTAAGAGCCGTTTGTGGATTATCTTTAGGAAACCCAACCTTACAATGCGCTGGTGCAGTCATGGTCAATCTTTTAGGCTACGAAACCTCTCACAGCGATTACCAAAACCAGCGCCAACAACTAGCCGCAATTCCCCAAGCTCATGTTCACTGGTACGGTAAAACAGAATCCCGCCCTGGACGCAAACTAGGACACGTCACAGTATTGTTAAATAATCATAACCAAATTGCAGCAGAAGCGATCGCCCAGACTGTCGAACGTATTTGGTATCCCAGTTAGGGAGATGTGGTTCGACTGCGCGGTAGTTGAGCGTAGTCGAAACTCACCAACCGGGAGTGGGGGGAGATGAGGGAGAAATTATTAACTTTCCCCTTTCCCCTTTCCCCTTTCCCCTTTCCCCCTTCCCAGTCCCCAGAAAAAAATTCCCCATTCAATACACAACCTGTTTTTGAAAGCTATAATGAGTTAGTTGCACTGCGACGTTGGTGACTGCCATCAAGTTTTTTGATCTATGTCTTTAAGAAAAAGGGAACTAAAATCTCTCGTGGCAGTAGACCGGGCTTGTACCCGGAAACTTTAAACGAGGTAAATCGGTTCCCACCTGGTTTAACCAGGTCATAAACTTAGGTAAAACGGCGTTGCGGTGAACTCAAAATTTTTTAGCTCTCAAGTAGTAACTTGGGAGCTTTAATTTTTTCACTGGGGAAGGGGGAAGGGGGAAAGGGGAAGGGGGAAAGGAAGAAGCCTTCTGTCAACTGTCA